>CALGYL010000304.1 GCA_937934775.1 uncultured Clostridia bacterium | reverse complement strand
CGAAAGCTGCAGCGCCACCTGCCGGACGGATTCGGGGTTGCAGTCCACCACCGCCACCGGGGTCAGCTTTCTTCCCGCGCCGCGCTGGCGAAGCGCCAGCGAAAAATACATGGACGCCTCCCGCGTTGAAAATTCAAGTTCCTCCAGCCGGTCGAGCAGCGCCTCAATGGCGGAGAGCGCCTGCTTCTGGCGGCTGCCTGCGCCCGGTTCCCCGGCGCGCACAAAGGTACCGCGGCCCTGCGCCATGTCCACCGCACCCTCCCGCTCCAAGGCGTCGTAGGCGTGGCGAACCGTGCCCGCGGCCAGACCTGTGGCCTTGGACATCGAGCGTACCGTTGGCAGCTTGTCGCCGGGCTTCAGATCGCCCGACTCGATCCTGCCCAGGATGGCCGCCACCAGCTGCAGGTAGATCGGCGTGCCGCTCGACGGATCCAGACGGATGTCCATCGGATCGCCTCCCTTCGCCCAGGCTGTCGGAATTTGCGTGATTCTAACGTTTATTTCTGCCGATACCGCGCCGGGCCGATGTCGTACAGGTTCGTGCCCAGAGAATCGATCAGGACGAGCGCCGGAAAGTCCCGCACGGTAAACCGGTGGATGGCTTCCGGCCCCAGCTCGGGGTAGGCGATCACATCGCTCTTTTCAATTCGCTGCGCGATCAGCGCCGCCGCGCCGCCCACCGCGCCAAAGTAGACCGCGCCCCGCTTTTTCATGGCATCCACGACGGCCGCGCCGCGAACCCCCTTGCCCATCATGCCCAGAAGCCCCGCCTCGATCAATTTGGGCGCGTAGGTGTCCATGCGGTAACTGGTGGTGGGGCCTGCCGGGCCTACCGGATGCCCGGGCGAGGCGGGCGCGGGGCCCACGTAGTAGATCAGCTGGTTGGTCAAGTCAATTGGGAGCATCCGCCCCTCGTCCAGCGCCGCGGCCAGCCGCTTGTGGGCGGCATCGCGGGCGGTGTAAAGATCCCCGCTTAATAAAACCGCGTCACCCGCCCGGAGCGACCGGGCTACCTCGGGGGTCAGCGGAAGCTGAATTTTGATGCTTTTCATGCGCCCCTCCTAGATTGTCCTGTGGGCGTGCCGCGCCGCGTGGCAGCAGACGTTGACGGCCACCGGCATGGATGCGATGTGGGTCGGATATGTGGCGATGTTGACCGCCAGCGCGGTCGTTCGCCCGCCGATGCCGGCCGGGCCCACGCCGGATTTGTTGATCTCCGCAAGGATGCGCGCCTCCAGCGCCGCATACCTTGGATCGGGATTGGGCTGATCGATGGGCCGCGCAGTCATTCGCTTGGCGAGGATCGCGGCCATCTCCATCGTGCCGCCCAGCCCCACGCCCACGATCACCGGGGGACAGGGATTCGGGCCGGCTGCTTCGATGGTTTCGGTCACGAATCGGACCACGCCCTCTTCGCCGTCGGCGGGCACCAGCATCTTCACCCTGGACATGTTCTCGCTGCCAAAGCCCTTGGGCGAGACCAGAATGTCGATCCGGTCGCCCGGCACGATGCGCACATGCAGGATGGGCGGCGTGTTGTCGCCGGTATTGACGCGGTCGTACAGCGGATCGCGCACCACGCTCTTGCGAAGGAAGCCTTCCTGATAGGCGCGCCTGACGCCGTCCGAAACCGCTTCGTTCAAGTCGCCCTGAATGTGGGCGTCCTGCCCCACATCCAGAAACACCACCGCCATGCCGGTGTCCTGACAGATGGCCACGCGCTCGGAGCGCGCAATCTCATAATTCTGCAAAATCTGTTCCATCACGTCGCGGCCCTCGGGGGACGGCTCCTCCTGAAGGCACATTCGCATTCGCGCCTCCACGTCAGGGCCGATCACATAATTGGCCTCGATCAGAAGCTCGCGGACCGTATCGGAAATCAGCTGGGAAGAAATTTCTTTCATACCATGTCCTCCGGAATTGTGCTAGGGAAGCGATGATTTCATGAGGTGGTGGAATGGCGAGGCGGTTTTCGGTCTCCACAAGGAGCCGGAAGGGAGCCGTAGCAGCGCTACGGGGACCGGACAAGCGACATCGTGGAGGGGGAAAAGCGACCGCCAGGCCTGCCGCCGAATCAATCAGCGGTTCCCTAAATCAAGCATAGCGCATTTTCTCCGCTTTCACAACCCCCGATCCAAAAAATATGGACGGACCCGGCGCAAATCCCGTTGTGCGCGCAGGGCGGATATGGGATAATGTATGTACACGCCGCCCGTGCGATGCCATCACAACCGACGCCCAAGAAAGGATGCCAGTATGTTTCGCTCTCGCCCGGCAACCCAGGCGGATACCGCCTTCTGGGCCGCTTTGGACCCACACATCGCCCGCGAGGAACTCCTGCGGAAGATGCGGGACGGCCGCTGCCGCCTTCTGGAGCAGGACGGCGCGCCCGTCGGCGTGATGCGCTACAACCTGTTCTGGGACTCGATTCCTTTTTTGACGATGCTGATCCTGCTTGCGCCCTATCGCGGGGCCGGTCTCGGCAGGCAGGCCATGGCCCAATGGGAAGGGGAGATGCGCTCGCTGGGCTATCCTTGCGTGATGACTTCCACCCAGTCGGACGAGGATGCGCAGCATTTCTACCGGAAACTTGGCTACCGCGACGCGGGCTGCCTTCTTCTGGATATCCCGCAGATTCGCCAGCCCATGGAAATTCTCCTGATTAAGGCGCTCTGACGCTGCCTTTTCCCGCCGGCAACCCGGAAAGAAGCGCCATGTAAAAAAGCACCTGTGCCTCAATGCTTGATTCTCAACACATCCGTCTATATAATAACTACGTACGTTCACGAACGGAGGATACCCCTTTGCCAAATAAGCCAACCGAAGGCGCGCGTGAGCTCATGCCTCTTTTGCCGCTCAGGGCGCTGACCGCCTACCCCAACATGCTTTTACGCCTTGACGTGGGGCGCGACAAATCCATCGCCGCGCTGGAGGCCGCCATGAAAACGGATTCCCGCGCGATGGCGGTTTCCCAACGGGACGCCACCACAGATGATCCGCATCTTGAGGACGTCTATGGGATGGGCACGGTGGTGGTCATCAAACAGGTTGTGCGCATGCCCGACGACACCCGACGGGTTCTGGTGGAGGGCGAAAGCCGCGCGCTGCTCCTGGGCGTCCTGGAGCAGGGGGAAATGTTGACGGGCGAGATCAAGCGCGTGGGTTCGATCAAGAAGCGCGGCGGCTTGGAACTGACTGCCCGAAGCCGCGCGCTCAAGCAGGCGCTGGCAGCCTATGCAGCCGAGCGCGGCGACGTATCCGGAGAATTCCTGCAGGCCGCGCAGGGCGACGAGGACCCGGACACCCTGTGCGATCTGATCGCGGCGAACCTGCCGCTGGACCTGGGCGACAAGCAGCTTCTGCTGGAAACCCGGGACGTCCAGAGCCGCGTCGCCGCGCTGACGGCGATCCTTGCCCGCGAGCTGGAGCTTGTGCGGGTTGAAAAGCGCATCCATGAGCGGGTTCGGGAAGGCCTGGACCAGCATCAGAAGGAATACTATCTGCAGGAGCAGCTCAGGGCCATCCACGAGGAGCTGGGTGACGACGAAGCCGAGGAGCGCGAGCAGTTTGAAAAGAAGCTGGCCTCCTCCAAGATGAACAAGGAAGCCCGCGACCGGGTAGAGCGGGAGCTTAAGCGGCTGGAACACATGGGCGAAGGCTCGCCGGAGTCCACCGTCAGCCGCAACTACATTGAAACCATGCTGGAACTGCCCTGGGGCATCGCGACGGGAAAGCCGGTGCAGGTGGTCAAGGCGCGCCGCGTGCTGGAGGAAGACCACTACGCGCTGACCAAGGTCAAGGAGCGCGTGCTGGAATACCTGGCGGTGCGCGGGCTGAAGGGCGACCTGAAGGGCCCGATTCTGTGCCTTGTAGGCCCGCCAGGCGTGGGCAAGACCTCCATCGCCCGGTGCGTGGCCAAGGCGCTGGACCGCAAGTTCATCCGGCTGTCGCTGGGCGGCATGCGGGACGAGGCCGAGATCCGCGGCCACCGGCGCACCTATATCGGCGCGATGCCGGGCCGCATCATCTCCTCCATCCGCCAGTGCGGCGCGTCCGATCCGGTGTTCCTGCTGGACGAGATTGATAAACTGGCCTCCGACTTCCGGGGCGATCCCGCGTCGGCGCTGCTGGAAGCGCTGGACCCTGAACAGAACGGCCTGTTCAGCGACCACTATCTGGAAGCGCCCTTCGACCTGTCGAACGTTCTGTTCATGGCGACGGCCAACTCGCTGGACACGATCCCGGCGGCGCTTCTCGACCGCATGGAGGTCATCGACGTCGAAAGCTACACGCAGGAGGAGAAGCTGGAAATCGCCAAGCGCCACCTGTGGCCCAAGCTGCTCAAAGCCCACGGGCTGACCAAGGCGCAGGTGCGGCTCTCCGCCAAAGCGATCGCCATCGTCATTGACGGCTACACCCGGGAGGCGGGCGTCCGCGCCCTTGAACGGGAACTGGCCACCATCTGCCGCAAGGTTGCCATGCACCGTATGGAAGCGGAAAAAGCCGGGCAGATTGTGATCGGCCCGGAAACGGTAAAGGATTATCTGGGCGCGCCGAAATTCCTGCGCATGTCGGTTCTGAAAACGCCGGAAACCGGCGTGGTCAACGCGCTGGCCTGGACGCCCTCCGGCGGCGAAACGATGCCGGTGGAGGCGGTGGCCGTGCCCGGAAGCGGCACGGTGGACCTGACGGGGCGCCTGGGCGATGTAATGAAGGAATCCGCCCGCACCGCGCTCAGCTACATCCGCTCCAAGACCGATTCACTCGGCATCGACACCGGCTTCTACAAAGACCACGACCTGCACATCCACGTCCCCGAGGGCGCGACGCCCAAGGACGGCCCCTCCGCGGGCGTGGCGCTGACCTGCGCGATGGTCTCGGCCCTGACGGGCAAGCCCGCGCGGCAGGATGTGGCCATGACCGGCGAAGTGACGCTCCGGGGCCGCGTGCTGCCCATCGGCGGCGTGAAGGAAAAGCTGCTGGCCGCCCACCGCATGGGCATCGGCACGGTGCTTCTGCCCGAGGAAAACGCCCGCGACCTTTCCGAACTCCCGGCGGACATCCTGAAGGCGCTGCACGTAGAGCTGGTTAAGGACGTGGATCAGGCGATCAAATATGTCATCAAGGGGTAAAACATGCTGATCATCCGCAAGGCCCGTTTTGTCACGTCTCTGGTGGGCATGACGCCCTTCGAAGGCCAGGGCATGCCGGAGGTCGCGCTGGCCGGCAAGAGCAACGTGGGCAAATCCTCGATGATCAACCGCTTGACCGGAAACGGAAAGCTGGCGCGCACGTCGTCGGAGCCCGGCAAGACCCGGCTGATCAATCTGTATGAGATCAACCAGCAACTTCTGCTGGTGGACCTGCCCGGCTACGGCTTTGCCCGCGCGCCGATCGAAGAAAAGAAAAAGTGGGGCCGCATGATCGAGGGATTCCTCGCCGGCAGCCCCAACCTGAAACACGTTTTGCAATTGGTGGACATCCGTCACGAACCCACCCAGGATGACCAGACGATGGTGGAGTATCTCCGCCACTACGGCCTGCCCTTTACGGTGATCGCCACCAAAGCGGACAAGCTGTCCCGCGCGGCGATGGGCCGGAACGTTCAGGCCATCTGCCGCGCGCTGGTGGTGCAGCCCTGGGAGATCATCCCCTTCTCCGCCGAGGACGGCACCGGCCGCGACCGCATCCTGGAACTGCTGGAATCTTTCATTCCAGCCGCCTCATCCGAGCCAGCCCCGGAGTAACTTGCGGTTTTTGAGCGATTTCGTGGCTAAGGGAACTTTCAGGATGTTTGGAGGGCCGCGGCCCTCCATGTTTCATCATCCATACCGGCTTGCCGGTGCGAATGAATTCCTCCCAATTAGCATGCTTCCCGGGGAATCGATTTATCTGGATTACCTCCAAAAATTCCTGTAACCGCTCATACCACCACGAAGGAAATGCTCCCGCTATTCTTCTACCCATTCCACCGTATATTCTTTTCCGATCTCCTCACCGACATTCTTCACATACCCTTCGATGATCTTTTTCGCCCTGTCCTTCGCCTGTAACAGCAACGATTCATCCTCTGCAGCGGCTTCTTTCATTGACTCCTGGGCAACTCCAAAGGCTTTGGTTTTTTCATCCGCCGAGACACTGGTTAGTAACCCCGTCTCCGTGATCGGATCAGTGATCGAATCCATATCAAAATCGACGTTCAAGATTTCTGCCTCCGGGATATATACATTCACAATGCCTCTGTCATCGGCAGGCGATATCCTGACCTTAGTAACATTAACGCCGATTTCAACGATCCCGCTGTACTCGATCCAGATTTTTTTGTAGCCCATGTTGCCCAGGTTTTTTAAAATGTCCCACGCTTCCTGCTCATACTCCGCAACGTTATGGTAATAGCACTTTAATGTTGCCAACTCACAGACGGCGTTGATCTTGGAGAATTCGTTGCTTTTGATCTTCCTGTCATCCCTGCATCCCGTTAACGTAGCAAGCGCCACACATAAGACTAGGCAAAGACAAAATGCCTTTCTTTGTTTCATGGCAATCTCTCCTTCATGAAAGCTGAATCAGCGCTTATTTGTCCCAAACAATGGTATATCCATTAGATTCAAGGATCGGATATAGCAACGCCTCAATGGTCGATTTTACGTTTTCTTCTGCAACCGCATACAACTCTTTTGTTTTGCTTGCTTCTTCCTGGGCATCTTTCTTGCATGCCGCAAACGCTTCTTTCAAATCGACCGTGGCGTTTTCCGGAATATACCCAATATTGGACGGATCAATGCTGATGTTATTGATGCTGATTTCCGGCAAAACAGGCTTGATGGTTTTTGTTTTCTCATCGACCTCGAATCCCACCTTATCCATCTGAATACCAATTTTAACCGACGCATCATATCGAACATTGTATTTTAGATTTCCACCGTCTTCTTGGTATACTTGAACGATTCCGTTGTAAACGAATTCAGCTGTGGATAATTCACTGATATTAATTGCCTTTTCCAACTTCGTCCTAGTAACGGTCTGCCTTCTCCCCGACATTGCAGATTCGATGATCTTTGGCCCCAGCGTCGCCAGCGATCCCGCGATAAGCAGTAGGATCACAACCAGAAGAACCCAACGTGGTTTAGACTTTTTCTCCATGTATCTGACCCCTCTTTCGTAATGTCCTTATCCTTTTGCCAGTGGCGCTTGAGATTTCCAGATCAAGTCATGCCAATAAAACTTGGTCGCCCATTTCTCGATTACTGATCCGCCCTCCATACTCGGTTTGTTCGGGTGGGGGCAGCAATCATGCTCTATCCAGCCGATTATGGATCAGGCGTTATTCTCAGTACATTTGTAAAGCTATAGAGGCTGATCAATGTCCATGTGGCTTAGTTTATCATTAACATTCTATAAAAATCAAGTGCATTTTAAAATATTATGATTCTCGATGCCGATATACCAAAAAAGCCCTCATTCGGGGCGTATGCGCAAGGCTTAATGAAGCCAGCCATGAAGAAGCCTATCCTCCGTCGACTGATTCAAAAATTCCGATTCTTCTATGGCTCCGGCCGCGCGCATGCTCAGCGCGCGGCCGTTTGCGATGATCGCGTGGTCAAGAACCCACACGCCCACTCTGGACAACGCCCGGATGGCCACCCGCGTGGCCGAAATGTCGCCCTGCGAGGGCTCCGGCGTGCCGCCCGGATGGTTGTGGGACAGGACCACCGCATACGCTTTGGCCTTCAACGCCTCGTCCAGCATGTTGCGCAAATAAAAGGCGGTCTCGTCCAGCGTGCCGCGGGTAATCAGCGCCGCGCGGATCAGCCGCCCGTCCTGCGAAAGGCACATCAGGTAAAAATGCTCGTACTCCCGTCCGATGTAGAGCGCCGCAAGATAATTCTGGGCGTGCTGAAAGGTAGAGACGTCCGGCCTGGGGCCGAAACCGTCCACCGCGCCGTAACGCGCCATCGATGGCATCAGCCGCAGAAGCTGAGCCAGCGGCGCGCGAACGCCCTCCACCCGCATCAGGTCCTCCGCGGGGGCGGACAGGAGCGTCGGCAGCGAGCCGAAGCGAACCATCAGCGCCTCCGCCACCGCCCGGGCGTCCGCCGCGGGATCGGCCAGCCGGATCAGCTTTTCCAGCGCCTCCGATGACTCTAGCATGCCTTCAGGTAGGCGCGGATCAGCTCGGCCATCTGCGCGGCGTCCTCGATCCGATCGGACAGATACCATCCGTCCATCGGTTCGTCGTACGCGAGGAACGCCGCCGCCAGCACATCGACACCGCCCTTGATAAACTCATATTCCATCGTGAACGCGGGCTCCGGCTCGTAGGCGTCCAGTATGTTTTCGCCTTCCTCGGCGTCCGTTTCCGCGCGAAGCTTTTGAAGCTCCTCGTCCGTCAATTGGATCTTCATATTACGCCACCTCTCTTCCATTGTACCGCGTCCCGGCGCTCTTCGCAACGGGTTATCGCAAGACAAACCGCCCGCTCATCAGAAAATGCGGGCGATCATCCCGCCCGCCGGAAAAGGTAAATGCCGCGCCCTCGGTGGTCAGAACCGTGTCCAGCGTTTCGTCCGGCCGGGTTTCGCTGGCAAAATGCACCAGCAGGCGCTCCAGGCGGTACCTTTCGTGCCATTCGAAGGGAAAGCGGTCGCACAGCCAGTCCACATAACGCGCGTTGTTGACGTGGCGGTTGATGTCCAGGTCGCAGAAGGCGACGGGCTGCTCGTTTCGGCTCTGCTCGCCCTGCAGCTTTTCCACCCCGCCGGGGTTTTCTATGGGCGGAGTCCGCTGCGAAAATTCAAACGGCGGGAACCCGCGGCTCTCCCCTGAGACCATCTCCCGCGCCTCTATGTCCATCAGAACCCACAAAGACGATGCGCGGGCCAGCGGTTTCCCTTCTCGGTCTTCGAACGCGTAGTAGCGCGGGTAGATCGCGTGACGCTGCTTCCCCGGCCAGGTACGGGCGAAGATCGTCTCGCCGATCATGGGCGCGCGGTCAATTTGCAAAAGCGTCCGGGTGACCACCCAGGCAAGGCCCTTCTCCCTGAGCGCGAAGTACCCGGCGTTCATCTGCGCGCTGTGGGACTCGCCCAATTCCTGCATGGCGGTAAAGATCGCGCCCGGCTTCCATGCGGCGCAAAAATCCGCGTCGGGCGCGCGGAGCGCAAACGAGGTTTCATAGACCGGTTCCATTGTATCCCCTCCACGGGATATTATAGCACAAAGAAGCGTTCCGGGGAGAGGTTTGGCGCGATGTAACGCCCGTTTTACCCGATTGCGGCCCCGCCACGTTGACAGCGCCTGTGATTTTCCTTATAATGCGAGCACTGGGTGCCTTTTCAAAGGAGGTCTATCCATGAGCAAACTCAGGGAACAGGCGGCGCTGGCCCGGCAGGCGGCGCTGAAGCTTCAGGCGGCCCCGGCCGCCCTGAAGAACGACGCGCTCCTCCAGGCATCCGTTCTGATGCGGGAGAGAGCCGGCGAGATACTGGCCGCAAACCTTCAGGACCTGGCCAACGCCCATCAGAAGGGCATGAGCCAGGCTTTCGTCGAGCGGCTGACGCTCACCGAGCGGCGGATCGAGGACATGGCTTCGGGGCTTCTGGACGTCGCGTTTTTGCCCGACCCGGTGGGCGAGACGCTGGAGAAGTGGACGCGGCCCAACGGCCTTACGATTGAAAAACGGCGCGTGCCCATCGGGGTGATCGCCATCATCTACGAATCCCGGCCCAACGTGACGGTGGACGCGGCGGCGCTCTGCCTGAAGTCGGGCAACGCGGTCATCCTCCGGGGCGGGTCGGACGCCATCGAGTCCAACAGCGCGCTGTGCGACATCCTGCGGGAAGCCGTCCAAAGGGCCGGCCTTCCGGACGGCAGCGTGTCGCTGGTGACGGATACCTCCCGCGAGGCGGCGTCGGAACTGATGACGATGAACGGCCTGGTGGATGTTTTGATCCCCCGCGGCGGCAAGGGCCTGATCCGATCGGTGGTTTCGAACGCGACCGTGCCGGTGATCCAGACCGGCGAGGGCGTGTGCCACATCTACGTGGACCGGGACGCCGACCACACGATGGGTGTCAAGATCGCGATCAGCGCCAAGGTCAGCCGCCCGTCGGTGTGCAACTCGGCGGAGACGCTCTTGGTCGATTCCGCCATCGCGAAGGATTTTCTGCCGGAATGCCTGGAGGCGCTGCGGGAAAAGGGCGTGGAAATCCGCGGCTGTAAAAAGACGAAATTTCTCTGTCCGTGGGTCAAGGACGCCACCGAAGAGGACTGGGATACCGAATACAACGACCTGATCTACTCCGTGAAGGTGGTGGACGGCGTGGACGCCGCCATCGCCCACATCAACCGCCACGGCACCCGCCACTCGGAGGCGATCGTCACGGAAAACGCCGGAACGGCGAAGGCCTTCTTCGACTACGTGGACGCGGCCTGCGTCTACTGGAACGCCTCCACCCGCTTCACCGATGGCGGCGAGTTTGGTTTCGGCGCGGAGATTGGCATCAGCAACCAGAAGCTGCACGCCCGGGGGCCGATGGGCCTCAAGGAACTGACCACGGTTAAATACGAAATTACCGGGAGCGGCCAGATTCGATGATTTGCACGCTTTGCCCCAGAAACTGCGCCGTCGACCGGGAGAAGGCCCTGGGCCGTTGCGGCATGGGCATGCGCCCGGTCGTTGCGCGCATCGCGCCCCATTACGACGAGGAACCCTGCATCAGCGGTACGCGCGGCTCCGGCGCGGTGTTTTTCAGCGGCTGTCCGCTGGGCTGCGCCTTCTGCCAGAACAGCGAGATCAGCCACGGCCGTTTCGGCCGGGAGATCACCGTCCCCGCGCTTAGGCGCGCCTTTGACCGACTGGTCGAGGCGGGCTGCCACAATATTAATTTGGTCAACCCCACCCACTTCACCCACGCCATCCTCAAGGCGCTGGAGGAACCGCTTCCGGTGCCCATCGTCTGGAACAGCAGCGGGTACGAGCGGGTAGAGACGCTCCGCGCGCTGGAAGGACGGGTACGGGTGTTCCTGCCCGATCTCAAATATGTGGGAAGCGCGCCCTCCGGCCGCTATTCCCAGGCGCCGGATTATTTTGAATACGCCTCAAAGGCGCTGCTTGAAATGTACCGCCAGGCGGGCGCGCCGATCCTGAACGAGGACGGACTGATCGAAAGCGGCCTTGTCGTCCGCCACCTGATTCTGCCTGGAAACGCTCAGGATTCTCTGCGAGTGCTGGACTGGATCGCCGCCAACCTGCCGGGCGTCTACGTCAGCCTGATGGCCCAGTACATGCCCTCCGGCCGCGCCTGCGATTTCCCGGAGATCGACCGTCGCCTGACCCGCCGCGAGTACGGCCGGGTGGTGGATCACCTGTTCAAGCTGGGCCTGGAGCAGGGCTACGTGCAGGAGCTTTCCTCCGCCGACGAGCGCTACGTGCCCGCCTTCGACCTGACCGGCCTGTAAGAAATATCGTCACTGGAACGGCGCGTCGGACAGCGCCTCCCCGGTTGCCTCCGTAAACCGTTCTGCCCATTCCTTCGTATTGTAAAACATGATTTGCACCTGATCGCCGAAGCAGTAGAGCCGCTTGGGGTTGCCTTCGGCTTTGAACACACCGTTCATGAACGCGACAACGCCCATATCCAGCCAGTCGCCCATGAATTTCGCCGCATATTCGTATGGGCGCCCGTTATATTGAAACCGAATGGTTTGGATCCCGGTATCTTCGTCCCAGTTTGTCTGGACAACGTCCTCCTGAACGCCGGAGATGGTAAACTCGCCGCCGCTGATCGAAGAAACACCGAGCAAAAAACGCGTATACATGCGGTTCATGTCGGACACTTCCGTATCAAAAGCGTAGATGCTGTGAGACGTGGGGCTCTATTTGCCGGTTTGGTAATTTTCTTTGCCCGCCCCAATCTCGTATAAAAGCTGCAGTGTCAGATCAATACCGCCCCTGTTCGCCTCGGGGATGGCTTCATAATTATCGACCAGATCGTCAATCTGCGCATCCTTCACAGGTCCAAGGCCCAGCGAAGCAAATTCCTTTGCCAGTCTGTCCATCTCGTCCCGCGCTTCCTCCACGCCGAAAACCTTTGGCTCCGGCGTACCGAAGATGTAGTCTCGCACATTGTCCAAGATCGATGCCTCCGCATGCAGAGAAAACGCCGCCAGTATCAGCGCCATGAAGAACCCCCGCCATCCTCTGAACCGCACATTTGCCTCCTCCGGCGCGCGGCGCGCCTGAGTTGATACCATTATTCTATTGCCTGACCGCTTCCGTGTCAATCAACCCTCGACCCAAACTGCCTATGACGAGTTGCATACGCCATGCCCGCGGGGCGCTACAGCTTCAACGTCCGCATCCCCGCCTGGACGAGCGGAAAGTACCGCCTGAAGCTGAACGGCGAGGATGTTCCGTCCAAACTTTCGCGCGGCTATGCCCGAATCGAGCGCGAATGGACCGAGGGCGACCATCTGACACTGTCCCTCGATCTACTCCCTCGCCGCGTCTAAGCCAGTCCCCGTGTTCGGGAGGACGCCGGGCGGGTGGCCGTCATGCGCGGGCCGCTGGTTTACTGTCTGGAGGAGGCGGACAACGGGGGACTAACGGCCGCCGCGATGCTGGACACCGCGCGGCCGCTCGCGGAAGAATGGCTGCCGGACAAGCTGAACGGCATCGTTCAGATTCGCGCCCGGGGTACGCGTCTCGTCGAAGAGGGCAGCGCGCTCTATTCGGACCAACCGCCCGAACCGAACCCGCCGCGCTGACCTTCATCCCTTACTACGCCTGGGCCAACCGGGGCGAGGGCGAAATGCGCGTCCGGGTCCGCTCCGAACGTTAAAACCCTGTCTGGTTTTTCATGCGATGGAAGAATATCGCATTGCGCGTCACCGGATGCCCTACCGCTTTCTGAAATTCCAGATGGATGTCCGTCACCTCAATGACCTTGCCCGCTTCGCCTTCCTCCTGAAACCGGGCCAGAAATGCCCTCTCTTCATCCAGCGTCATGTACCGGTTTCCGTGATTGTGCCGTTTCCCAACGATTGCATCTATTCCTTTCGTTTTGTACCGGCTGACGATCTGGTTGACCGTTGCGTGCCCCAACCCGCTGACCTTCGCCGTCTCATCGCTTCGCATCCCATCGATTGCTTTCAACTTCAGCGCCAGCACGCGCTTATATACATGGTTCGGATGGCTTTGGTTGAACGCTTGCCCGATTTCTTCCCGCTCCTTGTCCGTGAACGTTGCTATCTTGATATTCATTTCTCTGTCCCCCTGTGTTTCCATTATATTACAGGACGACACATTATGAAATGATTAATGTTTTGGCTTGATATAAAGAGATTGCTGTTAGTTGGCTGACTTCTTCCAGGGTTCCTTTGGGGTTCCACCGGGGTTCCACCGGGGTTCCGCGGGGGAGTATATACATACAAGAACAAGGGTGGTAAAAGTACCGCTTACCAGATACAAAGTGCCTGAATATCAGGGGATTCGATCTTTTTTCCTGGAAGTAAAAATTACTTCATCATCGCGGGCAAGTGATCACTCACCCGCAATGATGAATCCGGAATTACAACCATGAATATCGTGCATTGTTTGGCCGAAACAAGACGATCACATCGGAGTTGCTTAAGTACTAAGGAAGAGAATTGCTTGAACCGACGCAAGTGCAGGGGAAGAAAACCAGATGCCTAGCAACGTGTTTGACATATCAACAGCAAAATCGTATGCTATTGCATACTTGAAAGGATCGCGAGCCGGCAATGGTTGCTTCAAAACAGCTGTTTCCCCCACGCAATGCAGACCACAAGCCACTCAAGGCGCGATCAAATATGCGAATCTTGACAGCAGCATAGGGACAGACAAGAGCGGGAAGGGGCATTCATGCGTACACAGGAAGTCAATGCCACTACTCCGCTTAAGGACTATATCAGCTTCTGGATGGCTTCGTACAAGTACCGTAGTGTCAAATCAGCGACGTACGACAGACTGGAAACGTCGTTTGATGCGTTGAAAGGCTACGTCATTGCAGAGAGGCCAATCGGTGAAATCGCAGCAGACGACATTCAGGAGGATGTCAATCAGCTTACAGCCTACGGATACGCTGCAACAACCATCAAAAAGCAGATGCGAATCGTCACTGCGCCACTACGGCATGCAGCGGCACAACACAGAATATCAGCAGACCCCATGGTAGGCGTGGTACTTCCAGCGGCAACGCATGTTAAGAAACAGCCTCGCAAGGCGGAGGCCCACGATGACGCTGAACAAGAGAGATTAAGACGCATACTTGCGACTCATCAGAGGAGTGGCTATGCGGCCATTGAACTGATGATTGAAACAGGAATGCGGGTAGGGGAAGTGCTAGCGATTGAGTGGCGCAACGTCAATCTCAATCGCAAGACCATACGTATAGAGGCGACCGTTGTGCGCTTAGCGAATAAGAGAATGTCGCAAGTGCAGGCTGGCGCTAAGTCGGAATCGAGCAACCGAACGATACCGCTTAGTATGCGCACAGTTGACATACTGTCTGAACTGAAAGTTGACAGCAGGATGCCTTGGGTTTTCAGCGGGAGCGATAACGACAGGTTGTCATATGAGGCACTACGTTACCAGACGCAACTTGCGACTGCGGATGCAGGAGTACCCTACAAGGGAAAGCACGTCTTTCGGCACACATTTGCGACGAACTGCTATTACAAGGGTGCAATATCAAGGGCTTGTCAAAGTTTCTCGGACATGCCGATGTAAACATCACATATAACACCTACATTCATCTGTTTGGCGATGCGCTTGAGGAGATGAGAGCAATTGTCGGCTGAACGGATAAAAAACGGCATCCTGTTTATCGCAGGATGCCGATGGACTCTATTCTGATAGATTTGCAAAGGTTTGGAGACCCACGTGTTACCATTACACCATGCCCCTATGACCAGCAGGTGTTATTACACCGGTTCACGCGGGGCGTGTCAAGCGGAATTTTGCGGGTTACCGCGAGATTTCCAATGGCGTCAGGTTCGCCGCGGCGGACGGCAGCGATGAGGTCCTTTTCCTCGACGACGCCGAGAAGACGCATGGCCTCGTCGTAGACGGCGATGCGGTGCACGCGGCGGGCGCGGA
This sequence comes from uncultured Clostridia bacterium, assembly GCA_937934775.1. Taxonomy (GTDB): domain Bacteria; phylum Bacillota; class Clostridia; order Christensenellales; family Aristaeellaceae; genus JAEZHK01. Next base: position 3,920 of record CALGYL010000304.1, on the reverse strand, counting down.
GGCGCCGAAGGGCGTCCTGGCAGCGAACGTCCTGATTGGCGGCAATCCAGCTGACGGGGAGCATGCCTTCGGCCTTCAGTTCGTCCTTCCGGGCGAGCAGGCTGAGGAGCGCCGCGCCGTCGGCCGATCGCTTTTCCGCCGGACCGCTCAGAAGCAGGTACATGCCGCCCATCACGATCGTCATGTTGATCTTCCGGGTGACCGCGAACTGCCAGGCGGCCAGAATCAGCATCAGGCCCCCCAGCGACTGCCCCAGGAGCACGCCGATGCGCAGGGCTTTTGCGGCGCTGACGCGTGCGCCCAACGCCGCGGCCAGCACGCGCCCGCCGTCCAGCGGCAGCGCGGGCAGCAGGTTAAACGCGGCCAGCATCAGGTTGACGCGCACCCACTCGCCGGCAATGCGCGCTTGGAGGATGCCGGCATAGGCCAGTGCCGCGGCGCAGGTCATCGCAATCAGGCTTGCCGCGGGCCCGGCCAGCGCCACCAGCGCCACCTGCCCCGGACGGTATCCCCAGAGTCCGTCAATCCGGAGCGCGCCGCCAAACGGCGTCAGAAGGAGCTCGCGGACGCGGATGCCGACCGCCCGGGCCATCAGCGCGTGCGCCGCCTCATGGAGGAGCACCGATACAGCGATCACCATCAGAGCCGGGCCGAGCCCGCTCAATGCCATCAGCGGCGGCAACAGAAGCAGCGTCCAGTGCGGGCGGACCGGGATGCCCAGCGGGCTTTTCACGAATTCAAGCGGCCGGTGGGGTCTTCCGGCTGGCCATCCTTGCGCAGTTCGAAGTAGAGGCGCGCGTCGCTGGCGTCTGAGGTGACGCCAAGCTGGTCGCCCGCGGAGACCTTCTGGCCCACCTTGACGATGGATTGCGCCACATAGGCGTAGACGGTCCGCTCGCCGTTTTCATGATCGATCATCAGCGTCCAACCGCCGTCGGCGTTCTGCGTGGCGGCCACCACCTGCCCGGCGAGCGCCGCGCGCACCGGCTGCGCGCCGCCGGTCTGGTAGAGAAGCCACGGCTGGTTGGCGTCGTAGGGATGGGAGAGTTCGCCATTCACCGGCCCCACCATGTCGCCCCCGCCCATGTTCCAGAAGACCAGCGCGGCGTCGGGCACCAGATCCCGAACGAAGTGCAGCTTACCCAGTGATTCGTCCAGATCGATCCGCATGGAGATGGCGTTGCGCACGCTGGCGACGGTCTTCTCTGTCCAGGGTTGGTTGAGATTGGAAAGGGCCAGTAGCGTCAGGAGCAGCGAACAGGCGACGGCGGCGTTCCGCAGCAGCCGCTCGCCGGGCGTCCTGCGCACACTTTCCGGACGGCTGGCCTTGGGGGCGCGCGCCTTTCGGGCGCCGGGGTGGGGCAGCACGCGCCAGGCGATGTGCTTTTGGGACTCGGGGGCGGGCTTGGTCTCTGGGATGATGGATGTGTGAATGGTCACGCGGCTGCGCGTTTCCGGCATAATCAATCCCTCCAGTCGGGACAATATATGTCCCGTCCGGAGGGAGTTATGAGGGGCTTGTCGCTGATTCGGGCGCTATGGCAATCCCGCACAATTCGGCGGCGCGCTGGCGGCTGATTTTCCGCCACCTGCCGCGTGCACATATCTCGATTTACCGCCAGTAAACCTTCGATATTTGCTCTTGCATCTGACGAAAAACCCGCGCCCCATCACACCACCTCATTTGTGCGGTATTGCCCTATAAAACGACCGTCCGGTGCGGAATCTGCAGTTCTTCCAGCATCCGCCGCGTGCGGGACTGGCAGGTCAGGAGCAGCGCCTGCCGGTTTTCGGCGAAGTCGGCGACGACCTTAAGCATTCTGGCCGCGCGGCCGTCGTCCAGTTGGGCAAAGCTGTCGTCCAGAATCACCGGGCACTCCTTATCGCCCATCAGAAATTCGATCAGGCCCAGCCGGAGGGCCAGATGGATCGCGTCGGCGGTGCCGCCGGACAGCCGGTCGGGCGAGACGGTCTGCCCGTCCGCCAGCGCCTGCACCTTTAAATCGGTATCAATGCGCAGCTGATCGTATCGGCCGGTGACCTGGCCGGAGACCAGCGCGATGGCGCGGCTGAGTGCGGGGGAGAGCTTCCTCCGCATGTCGTCCGAGGCGCGCTCGATGCGGTCCCGGGCCTCGCCGATGGCCTCGGCCTCCAGTGTCAGGCGGTCGATCTTCTCCTGTACCAGCTGCATTTCCCCGCTGATTTCGGAGATGGTGCGGCAGGCGTCCTCGATGGCATCCCGGCGGGCGGCGCAGGCAGCCATTTCCTGAGCCAGCGCCTGGATGCGGCCTATGCGGGTTTGAACCCTGACGGACAGCGCATCCGCGGGCTGCGCGGGCTCCGGTTCCGGCGCGGCGGAGGCGATCAGCGCCTCGTAGTCGTCTCCAGCCAGGCATTCGGTCATAAGGCGTCTGGCATCCTCCAGCGCGCGGGTGGTTTCCCGGCGGGCGCGCAGAAGCTTCAATCGTTCGCTCAGCGCCTCCGGCGCGGTGGATGCGTCCGCAGACGGATCCAGCCCGGCCGCTTCCAACGCCCGCCGGACGGACGCCATCCGCACCGCCGCCTGATTCTGCGCGCTTGCCAGCTGTTCCAGAAGCGCGCCGCGATGAATCCCCAGCGCCCGCGCGTCTTCCAGCGCCGCCTCGTAACGCTCCAGCGCGTCGCGGTAGTCCTCGATGGAGTCGAATTTCACCTGTGAGAGCAGCCGGCCGTATTCCCGTTCGGCCTCCTGAAGCGCGGTTAAGGTGCCGGACGCGGCCTGTCTGGCGGCTTCCAGCGCCTGCTCTGCCCGCGCGCGGCCTTCCAGCGCGGCCCGAAGCCTGTCAAAGGAATCCGGCGATGAAACGTGCAGTTCCCGGAGGATTTCCTCCCGCTCGTTTGTCACCCGCCGGTACGCGCCGTTCCGTACGAAACCGATGGCCAGCAGGATCACGGCGGGAACCGCCGATAGGAACGCGAGCGGGTACAGAAAGCCCAGCAGCGTCAGAATCGCGAAGATCAGGCCGAAGGTCATGGCGGTGCGGGCGGTCTTGGCGGGTGGGAGCGCCTCGAACCGGGCCATCCGCTCCATCGCTCGCTGCTGCGTTACGGCGAGGGCGGGCGGCAACGCCCGCCGCGCGGCCAGCTCGGCCTCCCGTTTGTCCATAAGATCGCTCTCCACCATCGCAAGGCGCATGGCGGCGCGCTCCAGCGGGTCGGACAGGGCGCAGGCCTCGTCATCCAGCCCGATGGCCCCGGCTTCGGCCCGGGCTTTTTCGATGCGTTCGTCCAGCGCGCGGAGCGCCCGGGACAGTTCGTCAGCCTGTACCGTCAGATCGCCTGCCTGCCGAGCGTCCTGAATCGCCCGCTCCAGTTGCGCGTCGCCCGCGTCGGAACCGGACGGAAGGCCGCCGAGAGCCGCTTCCAGCGCTTCGACGCGCTCACGGTAGCTTCGCGCGGTTCCCGCGCGCTTCCATCGGGCGTACCGGGCGGTCTGCTCCAGCGCCGCCTCGTCCTGCCGCTGCGCGGCGTTCAGTTCGTCGGTTTCTTTTTGAAGTTCGCGCGTCCGCTCGGCGTCCAGAGCGGCCCGCCCGCGCTTTCGCTCGGTGTCCGCCCGCTCCTCGGCCAGTGCGGTCAGTTTTTTATACTGCTCGCCCAGCGGGGAAGCGCCCTTGCGGGGTGTACCGATCGCCTCCCGCCGCTCGTCCAGCCATTTGATCGCGCCGGACGCGGACAGACCGCCCGATCCGGTCTCGCTCAGTGCGTCGATCCGGTCCCGGAGCTCCGACCCCAGTTCGTCGCCCGCCCGGACCGCCTGCTGCGGCACGTACAGCGTACCCTCGAAGGCGGTCTGGCTGATACCCAGGAAGTAGAGGCCCGGTTCCCGGATGCGCAGCGCGGCGTTGTAGGGCATGCGCTCGCTCACATCCCGGCCGGTTTCC
>CALGYL010000303.1 GCA_937934775.1 uncultured Clostridia bacterium | reverse complement strand
GGAACGCCGGAGAACCCGCCGACCGACGAGACCGAAACGCCCGTCAAGAACCCGATCGTGCCCATCGAAAGGGACCCGATCCTGACGATCTTCAAGACCGCCGAGCAGACGGAAGTACACGCGGGCGAGGACATCCATTACACCATCACGGTGGTCAACAGCGGCGAAGGCGCGGCGAAGGCCGTGAAGGTGACCGAGACGCTGCCGGCGAACGCGACGTTCAAGAGCGCGACGCCAGCGAACGGAACCTACGATCCGGCGGCGAGTGTCTGGTCTGTGGGCGACATCGCGGCGGGGGCAAGATCGACGCTGACGGTGGTGCTCACGGCAAAGGGCGACGTGAAGGACGGGGACATCATCCGCAACAGCGCAGCGATCACGGAAGTGGATGGCAAGGAGCCGACCGATCCGCCGACGAGCGAAGTGGAAACCCCGGTGAAGGGAACCGCACGGCTGACGATCCGGAAGGGCAGCACCACGAGCGAAGACTCGACCCTCTCTGAGGACGGCGGACGGCTTGTGTACAAGATCCTGGTGACGAACAGTGGTGACATCGCGGCGCGCGATGTGGTCGTGCGCGACCCGATCCCGGCGCACACAACGTTCGTAAGTGCAAGTAGTACGCACGACGGAACCTTGAACGAGGAAGACGGGATGCTGGTGTGCAAGATCCATGAAATCCCGGCGGGCGAGACGGCGACAATCGTCATGGTGGTGCAGGTGGAGGCGATGTCCAAGACGGGCAGCCGAAAGATCCGAAATACGGCAACGCTGACGTTCAACGGAACGAACGTGGAATCGAACGAAGTGGTGCATACGCAGTACCGGTCGGGCACTGACACGGAGGTGCCGAAGACGGGAGATTCATCCGACGTCCTTCTGCTGATGGGCGCGGCGCTGGCAATCCTCGCGGCGAGCCTGAGCGCCCTTGCGCGGCGCAGACGGCGCGGCTGAGCCAATCAACCCCAAGTCCGGAGGAAGGGGGGGACCCTTCCTCCGGCGTACGACATCGGATTGAGGTAAACAGGATGAAACAGGACGAGAAGCGCCAGGCAAAGCGCGGGCGAAAGAATGCGATTCTATGGGTGCTGGTCGCGCTCAGTACGGCTGCCATCGCATGGTCCGCTGTGCGGCTGATCGGCGACAGGAAGGCGTCCGACGCGGGCGCAAGTTTCTACGACGGCCTTCAGGCTACCCAGAGCGCAGACCCGCAGGCGGAGCCGACCCCCATGACGCTGGTTACGGACCCCGAACCGGCCCCCGCAGTGATGTTGGCGGGAAACATCGCAGCGGAGCCGACCCCCGCCGTAACATTGAACGCGGAGGCCGCTGCAGGCCCGACTACCCCAGCCGCTGCGCAGACTGCGAGCACGCTTAAGGAGCGATTCGCACGCATGGATGGCGCGGCGGAGCTCACTGCCGAGGAGCGCGCGGTGCTTGAGCAGGAGGCGTCCGCGCGCGAGCAGGATGCGAATCAGGCGGGCCTATCCTACGGCGCGCTGGCCAAGCTTACGGACCCTGCGCCTGGGGGCGCGGCGCGCGCCTCGGGCATGGACTTTACACCGCTAACGGCTCTGAACAAACAGCTGGCGGGCTGGCTGAGGATCGACGGTACGGTCGTCGATTATCCGTTTGTCCAGGGAACGGACAACACGTTCTACCTTTCCCACCTGTTTGACGGGACGGAGAACAAGGCCGGGACAATCTTCGTAGACTACCGCAATGAGCCGGGATTCTTGGACACCAACACGCTCCTCTACGGGCATCACATGAAGAACGGGTCGATGTTTGCCTCGCTGGTGGACTACAAGGCGCAGGCATACTACGACGCGCACCCGACAATGACCCTGTACACCCCGGAGGCGGACTACCAGGTGGATTTTTTCGCGGGGTACATCGTGCCGATCCGGGATGAGGCGCTGCCGTGTTTCTACATGAACTTTGCGGATGAGAAGGAGTACATGGCCTATATTGCGGAGGCAAAGCGTCGATCTACGTTCAAAAGCGACGTGGAGGTGACGGCCGCGGACAGGATTGTGACGCTGACGACGTGTACCTATGAGGTGTACGACGCGAGGTACGTGCTGCAAGGCAAGCTCACCAAGATTACACCCACCACTCAGAATTGACGCCCGCCCCCAGCACAAACTCAAACATGCCAAGCGTGGGGGATTGAAGATGCAGAGTAGCGCTAAGCACGCAAAAACGCTTAGAAAACAGGCTTTTGGCCGTTAAGCTGGAACTTGGCATTCATTGCCCTATCAAACATTCACGGACAGCTCCACCGGTGAAGCTGTCCGTTTTTTCTACCCCACCCAAGCCCCTACCGCCTGCCGGAGTGTTTCGTCAATGTCCCCCTCAAAAAAGTGGATATACCGGTTATAGGTGATCTCTACGATGGCATGCCCCAAGAGCTTCGAGATGATCTTCACCTCCACGCCCCGCGCGTACAGGTTGCTGGCGAAAGAGTGCCGTAGCGCGTGCAGCCCTCGGTGCTCCACGCCCGCCGCCTCACAGGCCTTCTCCATGGTGGTTAGCAGATTCCGGTAGCTCAAGTGCTTCCCGGTCTGGGTTGCGAACACGTAGGGACAGCCGGGGACCGCCTGTGCTTTCAAGTGTTGAACGGCCTTTATCGCCCTGGCGTTTAGCGGAATCGTCCGCCTGCCCGACTCCGTCTTCGTGGTGCGTTGGACGATGTTCTTCCCGTCCACCCGGACCATGTTCTTCGTGACCTTCAGCGTATGCTTTTCTTCATTAATGTCGTTCCACTCCAGCGCCAGAGCTTCGCCGGCGCGGAGTCCGGTCTCCAAAATCAGAATGACTCCCCATCCATATCGGAAGCGGAGCCGTCCGTTTTTCTCTTCGGTGAAGGCGGTCACCAGTTGCTCCTGTTCATCCTTCTCGTAGGGGAAGACTACCTTGGTGTTGTGGGTCATGGGCGGCATCTGTACGCCCTCGGCGGGGTTGCGCACAATGACATCGGTCAGCACTGCATGTTCAAATACCTGGTTTAGCAGCAATCGCTGCTTCTTGATGGTGGACGTGCTCATGTCTTCCAGGCGGTTGACGTACATTTGGATGTCTTCCAGCCGGATCGATCGGACATCCATGTGGGCGATCTCGTCCTTGCACAGCAGCTGCAGGCAGAACTGGTACCGCTCGAAGGAGCTGGGCCGGATCTTGCCCTTCTTGTACGTCTCCAGCCAGTTCGGCGCGTAGTCAGCCAGCAGCATCCCCTTATCAGGCGTGGCTGCGCCAAGCATTACGGGCGCCAAAATCTGGGCGTCCGCATTCAGCTCCTCGCGTTTCACGCCGGTCTCCGTTTTGTCCTCGACTGTCGGCTGAAGCGCCTGGAACCGCGCCAGCACTTCTTCTTCCGTTCGGCATGTGATGAACTTCCGCGTCCCGTCAACGTCGCGGTAACCCGCCTGGAACCGTCCGCCAGACCGCTTGGTGATCTTTCCGAGCTGACAAGGGCGTCTTTATCGAGTAGGACGGGGGCCTAGGCGAAGCTTGCCGGCCATCTTTTCCGCCATTTTGCCTACCCCCTCTCTATGAATTTCCCGACCGATTGATACCAACTTGAAACATTAACGCATCGTTGTGCCGGGTCTTTTCGCGCATCGCTG
>CALGYL010000302.1 GCA_937934775.1 uncultured Clostridia bacterium | reverse complement strand
AAATTGGAGCGGGTGATGGGAATCGAACCCACGTATCCAGCTTGGAAGGCTGGCGCTCTGCCATTGAGTTACACCCGCATTCTGCCGCTACGTCTTCCGGGGACCGGTCTTTCCGGCCGCCCTGGCCGGAGTCTGGTGCGGGCGAAGAGACTCGAACTCATACGTCCCTGGGACACCAGATCCTAAATCTGGCGCGTCTGCCATTCCGCCACGCCCGCGTAAAAAAACTTGGTGACCCAGCGGAGACTCGAACTCCGGACCCTCTGATTAAAAGTCAGATGCTCTGCCAACTGAGCTACTGGGTCGTATTGGCTGGGGCGGCAGGATTCGAACCTGCGCATACGGGAGTCAAAGCCCCGGGCCTTAACCGCTTGGCTACGCCCCATCGCCCGCGTCAGAGGCTTTTGGCCGGTTCGATTGAAAAAGTGGGGTGAGCGATGGGATTTGAACCCACGATTTCCAGGGCCACAACCTGGCGCTCTAACCGCTGAACTACGCCCACCACATTTATCCTGTCCCGGCCGGTAATGGCGCGCCCGAAGGGATTCGAACCCCTGACCCACGGCTTAGAAGGCCGTTGCTCTATCCGACTGAGCTACGGGCGCATGCAATCGCTCGAAGGCACAGGCAGCTTCATTCCCGCTGACAATTCACAATTATATCATACCGTCATCCCATTGTCCATAGCTTAACCAAAAATTCCATCGGCTTCCTGCCCGGCTCAGACTTCCAGCAGGAATGGGACCGGGCCGTTCTTCCGGAATTCGATGATGGCGTAGCGCCCATTCATCAGTGCGCCGGGGTTGACCAGTAGAATTCCCCTGGACCACTCGGCCTGCGCCTGGTGGGTGTGCCCGAAGAGCGCAAGTCCCGCGCCCACCTCCTCCGCCCGAAGCGACAGCCGGAGAAGCGAGTGCTTGACCTTCAGCAGGTTTCCGTGGGTCAGGAGCGTCTTGACGCCCGAGAACACCTCCGTGCGCTCCTGCGGGTATTCGCTCGTCAGGTCGCAGTTCCCGGCAACCGAATAAACCGGAACGCCCGTCAGCTCCGCAATGCGCGCCGCATCCCCCGCGCCATCCCCCAGGTGGGCGATGGAATCCACCCCCTGCATCAGCGGACACATCAGTTCCACCATCGCGCGGCCGCCATGACTGTCCGATACGACGCCCAGCCTAAACATGCGGATCCAACTCCTCAAGCAGCTTTTGGATCGCCCGCGCGCGGTGGGAGACGGCGTTTTTCTCCTCCATCGTGGCCTCGGCGAAGGTTTTGTCAAAATCATGGGACAGGAACAGCGGATCGTAGCCGAAGCCGCCCTCGCCCCGGTAGGCGCGAAGGATCTCCCCTTCGCAGGCACCGCGGGCGACGAGGGGCGGTCTGCCCGGCCTGACCAACGCCATCGCGCACACGTAACGGGCCGTGCGGGGTCCTGGAACGTGCTCCAGTTCCTTCAGGAGCATCTGGTTGTTCGCCTCGTCGTCTCCGTGTACGCCGGCGTAGCGGGCGGAGTACACGCCCGGACGGCCGTTCAGCGCGTCCACCTCCAGGCCCGAATCGTCCGCGATGGCCGCGCAGCCGGAGCGCCGCATCAGCGCCTCCGCCTTGATCAGCGCGTTCTGCTCGAAAGTCTCGCCTGTCTCTTCCACTTCAGCGTCAAAGCCCATCTCCTTCATCGAGGAGACGTCAAAACGGTCGCCCAGCAGAAGGCGCATCTCCTTGAGCTTGCCAAAGTTGCCGGTGGCGATCAGAAGCTTCGGCTTTTTGCCGATCACCGCCGCGGCCTCGCCCAGCGCCTCCGTCTGCGCCGCCGCCAATTGCCGGATGCCCGCCTCGCCCAGCGCGAGCAGGCTGTCAAGCTGCGCGCGGTCAAAGGGCGCGCCCTCCGCGCCGCCCTGCACCTCCACAAATTTACCGCACCCGTCCGCCGTCAGGGCCATCGCAAGGTTCATGTCCACCTCGGCCCGGCTGTCCTCGACGTATTCCAGGTCCAGCATCGGGATGCCGCCCACCAGCCCGGCGCTGACCGCCGCGCTCTGCGCCCGGACGGGGGAATCCATCAGCTTTCCCGCATCCAGCAGCTTTTTCACCGCCAGGCACAGCGCTACGAAGCCGCCGGTGATGGCTGCGGTACGGGTGCCGCCGTCCGCCTGGATGACGTCGCAATCGATGGCGATGGTCCGCTCGCCCAACCTTGTCAGGTCGCAGCCCGCGCGAAGCGCCCGGCCGATCAGCCGGGAGATCTCCACCGACCTTCCGTCCTTTTTCACGCCGTCCCGGGGCTTGCGGGTGGGCGTCGCGCCGGGCAGCATCGCATACTCGGCGGTCAGCCAGCCCTGGCCCCGCCCCTTCAGGAAGGGCGGCACGCCCTCCTCCACCGAAGCGGTGCAAATCAAGCGGGTCCGGCCGCATGAAATCAGCGCCGAACCCGCCGCCATTTGGGTAAAGCCGGGGATGATCTCAACGGCTCGAAGTGCGTCTTCCTTGCGGTCATTGGTACGCATTGGGTTATTCCTCCGGTTCCAGAATGGCCTCCGACTGGGTGCGGATGGTTTCCTCCGCGACGGTGGAGGCGTCGTTGACGAATGTGGGAATCGAGAGGGTGGCGCGGCCCGGATCATAGGGCTGGCCTTCCACCTGCAGCCGGACTTCCTTCACCCCGTCGAACTGCCGGGCGGTCAGGACCAGCGCGCGGAGCGCAGCGCGGCCGCCGTCGGAATCCTCGGCGATCTTGATGAATTCGCTGGTGAAGTTGATGGTGGCCACGCCGTCCGCCACCTTCACACCGATCAAGCCGCAGCCGGGCGGCAGCGCGCCCTCCAGCGGGCTTTGGGCGCTGGGACCTTTGGCCAGTTCCAGCATCGCGGTCTGAATGTCGCTGTTTCCAAAGACCATGCGGGTCACCGGCACCAGAAGCGCGCTGTTCTCACCGGGGAAGTAGAGTTGAACGGTCTTGGCCTGGTCCACCGGCATGCCTTCCGCGGCGCTCTCCAGGTTCAGGACGCCCCGCTCGAAGGGCTTGCCGATCTCGGTTCCGTTGGCGAGCTTTTCCGTTTGCTGCCCGCCGACGGTGAAGGAGACCTGCTTGACCGTCGGGAACTCGGTCAGCGTCTGCACCACCGCCGCCACCATGTTGGCTTCCTGGGCGGCGTCGGTCATCTTGAGCACCTGCTTGCCCAGGTCGACGTGGGCTGTGCCGTCCTTCTGAATGTCAAGGTCGATGGAGGTCTCCTCCGGGATCACGGTTCGCAGGCCCATCCGGGCGGCTTCCATGTCGTTGTAGGCGCTCTTGACCATGAGGGAGAGCGTCGCCTTGGCGATACCCGGCTCCTCCGGAAGCGAGCGGGTCACCGGCACCAGATACCCGTAGTTGTCCTGATAGTAGACGGTGGTGCGCACGGTACTGCCCGGTGCGGGCGACGCCGTCGCGGTCAGGTCCACCGGCGCGGTCGATTCCGGTCCGGGCGTCCCAGTCGCGGCCGGGGCCCCTCCCGTCGATTGTGAGCTTCGCCACATCCCCCACGCGCCGCACAGCACGACCGTCAGCGCCAGCACCACCACGCCGAGCACATAGGCCTTGCGCTGGTTCCCGCTGAAATTCATACCGAAACCCTCCTCACGCTTGATCTCGGTCAAGCATATTCCGGGGGGTGGACAGGTAGAACGCACGGGCGACAGCGCTATTTTACCACAAAACAGGGCCGTCGCATTGCGCCGGAGCACAGTTTTCGATATAATTACATAGTGCATGCCAAATCCGCCATGCGGTGTGCAAGAGAGAATCTGCGCGGGCCGTTGGGAACGACAGACAGTACGGCGGGGTTTTCGGCATGCCGGCCTTTACGGGCCGGCGGGAATGATCAAAGGATACGATGGAATGCCATCGCGCAAACCATCGCTTTGGAGGACGAGGTATGCCTTTTGACGGCGTGGCGCTGGGTTTTGTGGCTCGAGAACTGACCGACCTCCTGGTCGGAGGCCGAGTCGACAAGGCGACCCAGCCGGAGCGCGATGAAATCAACCTTTCCATCCGCTGTAAAGGCGTAAACCGGCTGCTGCTGATCTCCGCCAGCGCCGCGTGCGCCCGGGCGCATCTGACTCAAACCAAAAAAGGCAGCCCGCTGGAGCCGCCGATGCTCTGCATGCTTTTGCGCAAGCACCTAATTGGGAGCCGCGTCTCAGCCATCCGGCAGGTGGGCGGCGACCGGATTCTGGAGATCGAATTCGAAGGCAGCGACGAGATGGGAGACCGTTCCGTCAAGACGCTGGTGTGCGAATTCATGGGCAAGCATTCAAACGTGATGCTGGTGGGCACGGGCGGGCGCATTCTGGAATGCGTCCACCGGGTGACCGAGGAGATCAGCCGCGTGCGCGAGGTGCTGCCGGGGCTTACCTACGTCCGCCCCCCCGCTCAGGACAAGCTGCCCTACGACAATCTGTCCGCCGCACAGTTGAAAGCGCGGCTGTCCGAATGCGACGGGCCGCTCCACAAGGCGCTGGCTTCCATCCTCTCCGGTCTTTCGGCCCAAACCGCCCGGGAGCTTGCGCTGCGCGCAGCCGGGAGCGAGGACGCCCGCGTCGAGCAGCTGGATCTGCGCGCCGTTTCGGAGAAAGTGGCCGGATTTTTGGAAGCCCTGCCCGCGATGGCCGCGCCCGCGGTCCTTCTGGCGGGAGACGGGACCGCGCTGGAAATGACCGCGTTCCAGTTTTTAAGCCTCAAGGCGCTGGAGCGCAACCCCTTCCCCACCGTGTCCGAGGCGATGGACGCCTTCTATCAGGCGCGGGATCTTTCCGACCGCATCAAGCAGAAGTCCTCGTCGCTCCACCGGGTGCTGAAAAACAACGCGGAACGGTGCGAGAAGAAGCTGGCGCTGCAGCTGGAAGCGCTGGAAGGAAGCCAGCGCATGGAGGAATACCGGGTGATGGGCGAACTGATCACCGCCAGCGCGCACCTGATTACAAAGGGCGCGAAGGCTGCTTCCCTGCCCAACTACTACGACCCCGAAATGGCCATGATGGACATCGCGCTGGAGGAGAAGCTGTCTCCCGCCCAGAACGCGCAGCGCTACTTCAAGCTTTACCAAAAGGCGCGTTCGGCCAGGACCCTGGCGGCGGAGCAGATTGAAAAGACAAAGGAAGAGCTGGACTATCTCGAAGGCCAGCTGGAAAACCTGCGCAAGTGCGAGACGGAGGGCGAGTTGAATGAGATCCGGGAGGAACTGGAAAAGCTGAACTACGTCCGCGTCAACCGAAACCGCAGGCAATTAAAAAAGCTGCCGCCGTCGCAGCCGCTGCACTACGTTTCCTCAACCGGCGCGGACATTCTGGTGGGCAAAAACAACCTGCAAAACGACGAGCTGACCGCGAGCGCCAGACCCAATGAGACCTGGCTGCACACCAAGGACATCCCCGGTTCCCATGTGATCGTCGTCAGCGAAAACCCGGACGACGACACGATCCGGGAGGCCGCGCTGCTGGCCGCGTTCTACTCCAAGGCGTCCGCCTCCTCCAGCGTACCGGTGGATTATACGCTGAAACGCTACGTGAAAAAGCCCGGCGGCGCAAAACCAGGCTTCGTGATCTACACCCATCAGCATACGCTGTTCGCAACGCCCACCACCGAAAAAATCGCGGCCATCCGGAAGGTATAGTTCCGACCGAACCAGACAGGCGGGGCCTGCTGCTTCGCCGACCAGCGGGATTTTCGCAGCGCGTCTCTTCCCGACCGCCCCCTCGGAACGGTGAGCATTTCCCTATCGCGTGAAAAACCCGCAGGGGTTTTTGATGCGCAAGGCCCCTGGTGCGCGCAGGCGAGCCGGGGGCCTTGCTGTTTGCGGCATTGCCACAAGGCGCCCAACCATGGTATAATGCGCCGGGAATCCATTATAAGGGGGAGAACATTCATGAAAACCGCCTTCATTTTCGTTACTGGCAAAACCCACACATCCGGGCTTCTGCCCGCATTGAGGAGCGCATTGAATGAATGTTCGAATCCGGAAATTCCTGTCCTATTACCTGCCTTACCGCAGGCTTCTGATTTATGACATCCTGACAGCCGTCCTGGCCGCCGCCATCGCCCTCGCGCTGCCGCTGGTGATCCGCCATGTAACGGGCGATGTACTGACGGGCGATCCCGCCCAGCTTCCCGCGCGCCTTGCCCAGATGGGCGTTTTGATGCTGGGGCTGATCGCGCTGCAGGCCGGCTGCATTTATGTGTACGACTACTTGGGCCACGCGATGGGCGCGATGATGGAGCGCGACATGCGCCAGGAACTGTTTGACCACTACCAGAAGCTGCCCTTTTCCTTTCATGACGACCAGCGGCCGGGCGATCTATTGTCCCGGCTGACCAATGACCTTTTAACCCTTGCGGAATTCTACCACCACGGCCCGGAGGACCTGCTGATTTATCTGGTCAAGGTGGCGGGCGCGCTATCGATCCTGATGGCGATCAACCTGAAACTGGGCTTGGTGGCGTTTGCGTTTCTCCCGGTGATGGCGCTGTTCGCGGTCCGGTATGGGAAGCGGCTCAACGAGGTGTTCCGCAAGAATCTGGAGACCATCGCAGGGGTCAACGCGCAGGTGGAGGAAAACCTGTCAGGCATCCGCGTGGTCAAGGCCTACGCCAACGAAGCGCTGGAGCGCGAGAAATTTCGCGCCGCGAACAACCGGTTCCTCACCGGTCGAAAGGCCATCTACCGGTATGAGGCGTTCTTTTACGGCGGTCTGGACGCCGCCGCGCGGCTTTTGACCGCGGCGGTGGTGCTCTTTGGCGGGCTGATGATCGCGCGCGCGACATTGACCCTGTCCGACCTGATCACGTTTCTTCTGTATGTCAACTATCTGGTGGAGCCCATCCCGCGGCTGGCGTTCATCATGCAGCAGTACCAGGAGGGCATCGCCGGGTTCAACCGCTTCCTCGATATGATGGAGCAGCCCGCGGAACCGGACTGCGCGCCCTCCGGCGCGCCGGAGGGCTTCAAGGGTGGTGTGGAACTGCGAAACGTGGGCTTCCGCTACCGGGGCGATACGCCGGAAGTGCTGCGCGGCATATCGCTTGCGGTAACCCCTGGCGAATGCGTGGCCGTCGTGGGTGACTCAGGGGCGGGCAAGACCACCCTGTGCCAGCTTCTGCCCAGATTTTATGAGGCGAGCGAGGGCGAAGTGCTGCTGGACGGTGTGGACGTGCGGAACCTCCCGCTTGCGGCCCTCCGGCGCGGCATCGGCGTCGTGCAGCAGGACACATACCTCTTTTCCGGCACGGTGCTGGAGAACATCCTCTACGGCAGGCCCGGCGCCGGTTATGACGAAGCCGTCGAGGCCGCCAAAAAGGCCGACGCCCATGATTTCATCCAGGCACTGCCCCGCGGATACGAAACCGAGATCGGCCACCGGGGCGTCAAGCTGTCCGGCGGCCAGCGGCAGCGGCTGTCGATCGCCCGGGCGCTTCTGAAGGACGCGCCCATCCTGATTCTGGATGAGGCCACCAGCGCTTTGGATACCGGCAGCGAGCGCAAAGTCCAGGCTTCCCTGAAGGCGTTCATGCGCAGCCGCACGACGTTCATCATCGCCCACCGGCTGTCCACCGTGCGCGCGGCCGACCGGATCTTGGTGCTCTCTGATTGTGGCATCGCGGAATCCGGCAGCCATCAGGAGCTCATGGCGCTGGGCGGCGCTTACGCCCGGATGGTCCAGACTCAATAACCAACGGGCGCTCGTCCTGCATGATTCGCTTCCGAAGGCCCAAGCGGTGGAAGCAATCAAACGATCAACCAAGCCCCGTACTGCTTCATTCGAGTCCGGCGACCCGCGCGCCGGACTCGATGTTTCTGGCGAAAGCAGTGTACACTGGTGGAGGAAACATCACCAGTAGTCAATCCGCCCCCGGAAATCCTCACGGATTTCCGGCGTACGCAGTGTTTCTTCCTTCGCAATATAAATTAAACGGGGTTTTTGATGCACCAAAAGGCCCGGCAGCGCGCTGCCGGGCCTTTTCATGGTGTCTGTCGTTTTACCGGGTGGAAATCAGTTCGCGGCCTCGGTCTTCGGATAGATGCTAACCTGCTTCTTGTCCTTGCCCAGGCGTTCGAACTTCACAATGCCGTCGATCTTGGCGAAGAGCGTATCGTCGTCGCCGATGCCAACATTGTTACCCGGATGGAAGGCGGTGCCGCGCTGACGCACCAGGATGTTGCCGCCCAGCACGAACTGCCCGTCGGCGCGCTTGACGCCCAGGCGCTGCGCATGGCTGTCGCGGCCGTTGCGAGTCGAGCCCATGCCCTTTTTATGGGCGAACAGCTGAAGATTGATCTTCATCATGGTTTTTCCCTCCGCTGCATGTAGTCGATCCCGACCAGATCGGGATATTGTTCGGCAATGTTCTTCAGGCCCGCTTCAAGCGTCCGGAAGAGCAGTTCCGTTCCGTCGGTTGATTCCCGGACGACGGCGCTGAGCGCGCCCTGTTCCTCGTCCGTCTTCCAATCGACCGGAACCTTCAGTACTTCCAGAAGGCCCAGAAGCGTGGTCTGCGTCAGCGCCGAGACCGCCGCGCACACGAGATCCTCTCCGCTTGGCGCATACCCGGTGTGGCCGAAAGCCTCAAACCCGAGTAGCCTTCCGCCCCGCTTGAGGAACCGTACGGTGGTCATCAGCCGACCAGGGTGATCTCGACCTTGGTGTAGGGCTGGCGATGGCCCTGTTTGCGGCGGCTGTTCTTCTTGGAACGGAACTTGTAGACCATGACCTTGGAGCTCTTGACATCGGCCAGAATCTTACCCGTCACCTTGGCGGACTCGACCAGCGGCTTCCCCACGACCAGGCCATCGTCCTTGCCCAGAAGCAGAACGTCAAAGTTCACCAGCGAATCCTGCGCAGCATCGAGCTTCTCCACGTAAATGACGTCGCCCTGCTGGACGCGGTACTGCTTGCCACCAGTTTGAATGACTGCGTACACGCGTTGCACCTCCCATTTCATAGTGCTCGCCAAGCGTCAGGCACCGCAAAGCGCGGATTTTGAAGCCTCCCCTGAGCGGCCTAAGGTTTATTATACCGCGCCGGTGACAGGCTTGTCAAGCTGCTCCAGCGCTTTCATCGTAAAGAGATTGTAATCGGGCAAGTACAGATCGCAGATTTCGCGGATCTCCGCCAGATCGTCCCGGGCGGAGTCGTCCTCAATCGCGACGACGGCGCAGCCCGCCGCCTTCGCGCCGCGCATGGCGTAGACCGCGTCCTCGAATACGACGCACGCTTCCGCCTCCATGCCCATCCTGCCCGCGACAATCCGGAAAAACTCCGGATTGCTCTTGTTGATGCCGAGGTCGGTGGCGCAGACGACGAATTCGAAGTAGTCGAGCAGCCCGTGGTGCCTGAGCGCCTCTTCCGCCACAACCTGCGGCGTCGCCGTCGCGACGGACAGCTTCATCCCCGCTTCGCGCATCGCCTGCAGGCATGGCATGACGCCAGGCTTTGCCTGGATGACCGTCTGGTACAGCGGGTCCATGTCGTTTTCAAATTCCTGAATGACCTCCTCAAAGGTCATGCCCAGGCCGAATTTTTCCACAAACAACCGGGCCGCGGCGGCGCTGTTGGTGATGAGCGGTTCCATTTCGGGCGGAACCGGCAGATTCCGCTTTTTCAAAAACTCCACGCTGATGTTGCGCCAGTGGCCCATCGAATCCAGAATCGTCCCGTCCATGTCGAGGATTGCGCCATTAAACCTTGATGTCACACCATTTCCCTCCACGAAAGCGCCGGTAGACCAACGTCACCCGGGTCGCCATATCAATAACCGCGGCCGCCCACGCGCCCATCAGCGCGATTTCCGGCAGCCCAAACACGTTTTCTAAAAGATAGACCGCCAGCAGCGCCAAAAGCGGCCGCATCACCGCCACGCACAGGATCATGACGCGAGCCACATAGCCGGTATCGCCCGCGCCGCGCAGCGCGCCGGAGACCACCACCGAGGAAGTCTGCAGCGGCTGGAAGATGGCCAGCAGCAGCATCACGTTGGCCGCGAGGCCCACGATGTAAGGATCGTCGGAGAAGATGCGAACCAGCGGATACCGGAAAACCACGATGCTGACCGCCATTACAAGCGCCACCACCATCGCCAAGCGCTGGCTGGCGAGGCCGTAGAGCTTCGCCATATCCGGGCGCTTGCGCCCCAGCGACTGGCCCACCAGCGACGTGCCCGCCACACCGATGCCATCGCCAAATGTGTACGAAAGGTTCTGGAACTGCGCGCAGATCTGGTGCGCGGCAAACACCGCCGTGCCGAGATTCGCGACGATGACAGCGTAGGAAAAGAAACCGATCCGAAACGCCACCTGCTCCAGCGCCGCGCCGCTGCCCACCTTGCCGATCTCCCTGAGCGTCCTGATGTCGGGCCGCCAGTTGTCCGCAAGGCTCAGGTGGAAAAAGCCCTCGCCGTGCCTGCGCCCGAAGACCGTCGCAAGCGCCATGCCCAGCCCCGCCACAAACCCAACGCCGGTGCCCCAGGCTGCGCCCGCCACGCCCAGCCGGGGCAGGCCCGCGTAGCCGTTGATCAGAAGGTAGCTGAACAGAAGGTCCACAAGGTTCGACACGATGTTGACGTTCAGCGTCAGCCTGGTGTTGCCCACGCCCCGCTGCGCCGCGCAGATGCAGATCGTCAGCGTGTTGACCGGCAGAAACCAGGTCGTGACTTCAAAATAGGTGCGGGAATCGACCAGCGTATCCGCCTTCGCGCCCGCAAGGTTCATCAGAAACGTGGAAATTGAAAGCCCCAGCGCCATCATGCCGATCGACAGAACCGAAATCAGCAGGATGGCGTTCCGGAGCGTGGTGTTGGCGTCCGCCTGACGCCCTTCGCCCTTTCTCCTGGCTACGATGGCGGTGACGCCCACGTTGAGCGCAAAGAACAGCGCCATCATCAGCATGCGCGGCTGGCTGACCAACCCCACCGCGGCAATGGATTCCTCGTTGAGCGAACTGACCAGCCAGGTATCAATGAAGCTGATCATGCTCATCGTAACCATTTCGATGACCGACGGCCACGCGATCCTGATTACGTCCGCGTAAATCTGCCGGCTTTGCGGGATCTCGCCCAGCGCCTCCCCGACAGGTATCTGCCGCCTGACGTCAAACAGCGCGTGAATCGGTCTATTCAAGTCCATGCCTCCGGTTCTTTGCCCCAGCGGAGCGCTTTGGTATGGCCGCGCCATTTTCCTTGAAGATCTGCGCGGTCCCGGCGCCGGGATTTACGGCGCCTTGACAATCAGATGCGCCCCAAGCGCCGCCGAGCCGCGCTCCGGCGCGCCGCCTTGCGCAAATTCCGGACGGCCGCCGCCCTTTCCGCCCAGGCGTTTCACAGCCTCGGACAGAATCCGGCCCATATGGGGGCCTTCCCCCTCCGTCCGGGCGAACAGAACCAGGCTGTTGCCCTCCGGCTGCGCGCTCTCAAGAAGCGCGATGGTCTTCCCGCGGGCTGTGAGATTTGCGGCCATCTCGCGAAGCGCGTCCGCTCCAAGGCCTTCAGATGCGTCCGTCACGATGCGCCAGCCGTCCGCCTCCGGGGCATTGGTCCACAGTTCGTCCGCCCGCCGGACAGCCTGGCCGGCCACTTCCTTTTCCAGCGCCGCGCGGGCCTCGTGTTCCCGAACCAGAACGCCTTCCACCGCCTCAGGCAGTTTTTCAACCGGCGCGGAAAGAAGCGCCGCCGCCCGGTCGGCCATTTTTGACTTCAGCCTCGCGTCCCGCACAGCCCGCATGCCGCAAACGAGGGTCACGCGCATCTTGCCGCGGCTTGGGCGGACGTCCAGCACCCGCACAAGGCCGATCTGCCCGGCGCTCGACGGATGGGTCCCGCCGCAGGCGCAGCATTCGCCGTCCAATTCGTCCCCGATCAGCACCACCCGGATGTGCTCTTTTACGGATGGCGGCTTGCGCAGCGGCAGCGCCTTGAACTCTTCTTCCGAGGGAAACCAGCAGCGGATCGGCAGATCCCGCTGGATGTCCCTGTTGACAGCGTCCTCGATCTCGGAAATGACTTCCTCAGAAACCCGCGTCTCGCCACCCGGCAGTTCCACATCGATGGTGGAAGCCTCCGCACCCAGATGCAGGCCGATGGTGAAGCCGTTCAGGCGCTTGAAAATCCAGCCAGCCAGCATGTGCTCGCCCGCGTGCTGCTGCATGTGGTCGAAGCGCCGCGCCCAGTCGATCTCGCCGGTCACGCGCGTTCCGGGCTCCAGCGGGCCGTCCACCCGGTGCCAGACCTCGCCCGCGTCGTCTGCGAACACGTCCGTCACCCTCCGGCCGCCCAGAACGCCCGTGTCAAAGGGCTGCCCGCCCGACGTCGGGTAAAACGCCGACCGGTCCAGCCGCACAGCCCCGTCCTGATACGCCTGTACCACAGCTTCGAATGATTTCAGATAGGCATCCGCATAATACAATCGATCGGTCATGGGCGCACCCCTCCACTGATATATCATATCGTCCGTCTCCGGCATGAACAAGCATATTTGCTTTAACAAAATTTTTACCATCTTTGATATTGACTTTCTTTTACCTTTGACCTATAATGATCTCGTAAACGGGAAATGAGCCCGGAGAGAAACTCAGACATTTGATAGGAGGTCATCCAGATGGCAAACCTGATTCCGTATCGTTACCGCAGAAGCTCCCTGATGCGCCCGGACACGCTGCTGAGCGACGACTTTTTCCGCAGCTTCTTCGCCCCCTTCGCCAACGATTCGTTCAGCGGCGGCTTCAAGGTAGATGTGCGCGACATGGGCGACAAGTACCTCTTGGAGGCGGATCTGCCCGGCATCAAGCGCGATCAGGTCAAGATCGACGTTGACGACGGCATCCTGACCATCCGCGCCGAGATGGACGAGTCCAAGAACGAGGAGAAGGACAACTACGTGATGTGCGAGCGCCGCTACGGCCGCATGCAGCGGTCCTTCAACGTCAGCGGCGTCAGCGAAGCGGGCATCTCCGCCGAGTTTAATGACGGCGTCCTGAAGCTGAACCTGCCCAAGGCCACCGAGCAGCCCAAGAGCGGCCGCAGCATTGAGATTCAGTAAACGGACCAGCAAATCTTGACATTCCGAACCGCCATCGCCTATAATAAGCTACTGCTATGGGCGATGACAGCCGGGCCCTCGTCCCTGCGGACGAGGGCCCGGCTTTATTACCGCCAAAATTGTCTCATTTCGCGCAAAGGCGCAGACCACGCGGATTATAAGAAAACGCGGCCAGGCCTTCCCGCGATGAAAGCGTGCGGCGCGCGGCCGCGTGAAAGCCCTCCGGCTGCGGGAATGCCGCCGTGCGCCTCGGCCCATGCCCCTGCCGGGCAGGGCGCGATGTAAGAGCCGTCTGGAAAATGCCGCCGCGGTGCGGTCTGATAGATGGAGGGATTCGATGCTGATCACGCAAGCTCCCAAGGGCACGCAGGATGTGCTGCCTTCCCAGAGCGGACGCTGGCAGGATGTGGAAGCCAAAATGCGGGAAACCTGTCACCTTGCGGGCTTCCGCGAGGTGCGCACCCCCGTCTTTGAGCATACGGAGCTTTTTTTGCGCTCTGTCGGCGACACCACCGACGTGGTGCAGAAAGAGATGTACACCTTTCTGGACAAGGGCGGCCGCTCCGTCACGCTGAAGCCGGAAGGCACGGCGGGCGTGGCCCGGGCGTTCCTCGAGGCGCACCTGGAAGCGGGCGCGCTTCCGATGAAGATGTATTATATCTCCAACCCGGTGTTCCGCTATGAGAAGCCCCAGTCGGGCCGCTATCGCGAGCACCACCAGCTTGGCATCGAGGTCTTCGGCGCGAAGGACGCCAGCTGCGACGCGGAGGGCATCCGCCTCGCGCTGGATGTATTGGAAAAGTGCGGCATCAAGGGGCTTAAAGTCTCGATCAACTCCATCGGCTGTCCGGTCTGCCGGGCGGCCTATCAGGAAAAACTGAAGGAATTCCTCCGACCGAAGCTTTCGCGCCTGTGCGATACCTGCCGAGACCGCTTTGAGCGAAACCCGCTGCGCATCCTCGACTGCAAGGTACCCTCCTGCCAGAGGGAACTGACCGACGCGCCGGACATGCTCTCCTCGCTGGACGCGGATTGCGCGCAGCACTTCGAACAGCTGAAAGACTGCCTGACGGCGCTGGGCGTGGAATTCACGGTCGATCCGCGCATCGTCCGGGGGCTTGACTACTACACCCGCACGGTGTTTGAGATCATCACCCAGACCGAAAACGGTCCTTTGACGGTTTGCGGCGGCGGCCGGTACGACGGGCTGGTCAAGCAGCTTGGCGGGCCGGAACTGCCGGGCTTCGGCTTTGGCATGGGCGTGGAACGGGTACTGATGGTACAGGATATGATGGGCGTCGCGCCCGTGGAAGGGCCGGTGGTGGACGTCTTCGCCGCCACGCTGGGCGATACGCGGGCGGAGGCCATGAAGCTGGTGCGCGCGCTGCGCCTTTCGGGCGTCCGGGCGGACATGGACCACGCGGCCCGGTCCCTCAAGGCGCAGTTCAAGTACGCGGACAGGCTGGGCGCGCCGTATCTTCTGATCGTCGGCGGCGACGAGCTTGAACGGGGCACGGTCAAGCTGCGCGATATGAAGCACAGCGCCGAAACGGAAATTGCGCTTTCGGAAATTGTGGAAGCGGTCAAAGTGAAACTGATGAAAGAGGGAGCGGACGTATGAAGAGGCTTCAGCGAACCACCTATTGCGGCAAGGTATCCCGGGCGGATGCCGGACAGACCGTCGTTCTGAGCGGCTGGGTGCAGCGCACGCGGGATTTGGGCGGCGTGGTGTTCGTCTGGCTGCGGGACCGCGAGGGGCTGGTGCAGCTGGTGTTCGACGAGGCCGAGTGCGGCCAGGATAACTTCAAACTGGGCGGCGCGCTGCGCGGCGAATTCGTGGTGTCCGTCGGGGGCATCGTGCGCATGCGCGCGCCGGAAGCCGTCAACGACAAAATGCCCAACGGCGATGTGGAAGTCGTGGTCAAGCAGTGCGAACTGGTCAACAAAAGCGAGACCCCGCCCATCTACAT
>CALGYL010000301.1 GCA_937934775.1 uncultured Clostridia bacterium | reverse complement strand
ATCTGCTTTTCCAGCTGCAGCGCCAGATAAGCCTCCTGCAGCTTGCGCTTGTAGTTCTGATCGGCGTTGAGCATGGTCAGCTTGACCAGCTGCTGCGTAATGGTGGAACCGCCCTGCACGTTGTCGTTCAAGAGATTCGTCACCAGCGCGCCCATGATACGTTTGATGTCCACGCCGTTGTGTGTACGGAAGCGCTGATCCTCGACGGCGATGACCGCGTTTTTCAGGTTGTCCGGGATCTCTTGCCAGGTAGCGTCTATACGGTTCTCGGTGCCCTTGAAGTCGGTGATCAGGGTACCGTATTTATCATAGATAAACGATGTCTTGGCCTGCTCGTTGAACGACGACAGGTCTAGCTCCGGCGCCGTTTCAATCCAGGCCTTGGCCACGCCCACCAGAAGGCCCGTCCCAGTAATGCCCAGGATCAACACCACGATGAACAACATCTTCGCGGTCGTCAGGATGACCGAAAAGAGGAAGTTGCCGTCCCTCGTGCGTGGTTTGAATGCGCTCATTGCGATGGTATCCTCCCGAAAATTACGTTGGCGGTGTCAGAAAGGCGTATGTAATTATAGCACACAGCCCAGCCAAAAGCACGTACTTTTGGCGTAGACGGCGTTCAGTTTGCCGCGCCGGACGCATAGGATTGCCTGGGCACAAAAACGCTTATGCCCCTTTGGACGGAGTGGATCGGCAGATGGTTGCAAAAAAAGGGAAGCGCGCGCTGGTGGCGGCCTTGGCTGTTTTGGCGCTGGGCGCGGCGCTTACGACCTACGTAGTCGCAAACCTGAACCCCATCGTGATCGCGATGGCCGAGGCGCGGGCACGGCAGTTGGCGGTTTCGGCCATCAACCAGGCGGTGGCGGAGGTGATGCAGTCCTCCGTGGGCTATTCCGATCTGATCCAGGTATCCACCGACGCAAACGGCCGCGTGACGATGATCAAGGCAAACACGCTCCTGATGAACGACCTGGCCTCCAAAACCGCGCTGACCGTGCAAAAAAACCTGGCGGCACTGGAGAACGAGGGGGTGTCGCTGCCGCTGGGCTCGGCATTCGGGGTAAAGATACTGAGCAGTTCGGGTCCGCGCATTCGCGTAGGCGTCGTGCCCGTGGGATCGATCACCACCCGGTTTGTGACGGCTTTTGAGACGGCGGGCATCAACCAGACCCGCCACGAAATCTCGCTGGAAGCGTCAACGCAGATGCGCATCGTGATCCCCACCGGCGCGTCCACCGTATCGATCACCACCATCGTACCGGTAGCCGAGGCGATCATCGTGGGCGAAGTGCCCGCCTCCTACGTCAATGTGCCGGACGTGGACAGCATGCTGAACTTGATTCCCAGCAACTGACAATGTCACCGGGATTTCAGGCCACCGAACGGCTTTCGCCGCCCGTTTATCCCAGCGCAACGTCCAGGATCATCATAATCAGGAAGCCCGCCATCACGCCCATGGTGCCCACGTTTGAATGCTCGCCCAGGTGCGCCTCAGGGATCAACTCCTCCACCACCACGTACATCATCGCGCCCGCGGCAAAGGACAGAAGCCACGGCATATAGGGCGCGATGAAGGCGGAAATCACCACCGTCAGAAGGCCAAAGACGGGCTCCACAACGCCCGACATGCTGCCCATCAAAAACGCGCGCCCGGAACTCATGCCCTCCTGCCTAAGCGGCAGCGACACCGCCGCGCCCTCCGGGAAGTTCTGGATGCCGATGCCCAGCGCCAGCGCCATGGCCGCCGCATAGATGGCCACATCGCCGCCGTGCTGCGCAGCCAGTGCGAACGACAGGCCCACCGCCATGCCCTCCGGGATGTTGTGCAGCGTCACCGCCATCACAAGCAGCGTCGTGCGCTTCATCGACGAGGAGAGCCCCTCCGTCTCGGTGGCGCCGATGTGCAGGTGGGGAATCAGCCGGTCCAGCCCATATAAAAACGCGATGCCGATGATAAAGCCGCCCGCCGCCGGAATCCAGCCGATCCCGCCCGCAGCTTCCGATTCTTCAATGGCCGGAATCAAAAGGCTCCACACCGAAGCGGCGATCATCACGCCCGCCGCGAAGCCGAGGAAGATCTTCTGTATGCCGCCCGACATCTCCTTGCGGAAGAGGAATACCATCGCCGCACCCAGCGTGGTCATCAGAAACGTAAAGCCGGTACCCGCCGCGGCCCACAAAAGCGCCTGGCCCATGCCCATACACCCTTTCCATTGTATCATTGCCGGGGGCTCCCGGCCGGATTTAGCGTAACAAAAAAACGGCGGCACTGTCAACGGATTTCGGCGTCATTCGTTCCAACCGCAGTAAATTAGGGCTCAATAGCACTCCCGGCGCGCAGGCGCTCTGACACAGCCAGAGCACCTGCGCGCCGGGAGCAATTGAATGTAGCGATGCTTTCGGCGATCCCTACAGGATCACCGTTTCGTACTTCAGGTACGTCTTGAACGCTTCCTCGACGGCCGAAAGCACATGGCCCTCGGTCAGCGTGGTGTGATGACGGAAGCCGTTGCGGCCCATGTAGATCAGTTTCTTCTGGAGATCGTCGATCTTCGCCACGCCCGCGCAGCCAAAGAATTCTTTCTCCACCGGATCGGATGTGATTTCGCCGACGCCCGCGTAGGTCCAGATCTTGCCATCCATGGTGGCGGCGGAAGCGTAGGTGATGGGCATGGCCTTGATGCGGCCCTCGTTGACGCCCCAGCCCTGATCGGGATGGGTGCCCTTGGCGAACATCTTGTGCACCGCGACGGTGCCCGGCTGAGTCATCAGGGCGCTTGCCACCGGGCCGCAGTGGAACAGGATGCACTTGTCGGGATCGTCGCCGTAGTTGTTGTTCCAGTCGAGGCAGGCGGCGGGTTTGCCGGAGGCGGACTCCAGCGCGCGCATGGTGATCACGTTGGCCACGTCCATTTCGCAGGAGGCGGCGATGCCCGCGTCGTTAAGCATGCCAAGCAGCACGCAGGGCGCGACGCCCAGCTGTTGGTGCATCTCGTTCCAGCAGCGGATGGACACGGTGTCGAACTTGAACTCGCGGATCATGTCCTCGATGGCGACAGCCATGCGGGCGATGGTATCAAACCGCTCGGCGGGGGCCTTCGAGAAATCGGCATAGCCGCGCAGCTCGTTCTTCTTGTCGGCGATCTCGCCGCGGCTTTCCTTCATGCCTTTGATGCGGGCGAACAGCTCCGAAAGATCGTGGGATTCGACAGTGACGCCATACTTTTCCAGCGCCAGCTCGTCGCAGCGGACCGTCTTGAACGCGGTGGTGCGCGCCCCGATACCGCCGATCACGTACCGGCGGCAACGCTTGACCACGTTGCACACCGCCGCGAAATCCCTGAGATTCTGCTCAAAAGCTTCTGACAGCGGGTGCGCCACATGGGGCGGAAACACCGTGTAGCGGATGCCGTACTGGTTAAACATGTCCTCGATGGAGAACTTGCCGCAGAAGGAATCCCGGCGGCTGTCGAAGTCCATCTTGCCGATCTCGTCCGGATAAGCCTGAATGAAGATCGGAACGTTCGCGTCCCGGAGCGCGGGCACCGCGCCGTTCTCATCGCCAAAGTTGGGCAGGCACAGGATCACGCCGTCAAACTGGCCCTCGTGTTCCTTGAGGAAACGGGCGTACATGCGGCCCTCGTCTGCGGTTTCGATGGCGCCGTTCTTGGTGAGCGACGGGTCCATCGCGATCCAGCCGTGTCCGGCCTTCTCGACCGCCTGGATCATCTCCTCCCGCGCGCCGGCGATCAGCGATTCCGGAAAGAATCCGCGGTTGGCAAAGTACAGTGCAAATACCACTTTTCCCATGGATGTGTCCCTTCCTTTTATCGATAACGTTAATATCTTCTGCAATTATAAGCTGCTGTGCACAAATTGTCAAGGTTCTGCGTTGGAATTCTGCAGATTGATTTCATATCGGCGGCCGGGCATGCGCACGCCAGCCTGCCGGAACGAGCGGCCCACGGCTTCATTGACATCGTAGAACAGGTTCCAGTAATCGGCGGTGGCCACCCAGGCGCGCACCACATACTGCACACTGCCCTCCGTGTAGCCGCCCACGCGCACCATTGGCGCGGGGTCGTTCAGGACGCGTGAATCCGTCAATACATCCAGTATCAGCGCCTTGACCGCCTCGGGCTCCGCGTCGGGCGTGGCGGAGAAGGTCATGTCCAGGCGGCGCTTGCGGGTCCGGGTGTAGTTGATGATCTGGCCCGAGGACAGCGCCCCGTTGGGCAGGAATACGATTTTATCGTCGGCGGTGGCGATCTGGGTGTAGATCAGCCCCACGTCCAGCACCGTACCCTCCGCGCCGCCGGTGGAGATATAGTCGCCGACAATGAAGGGCTTGGTGGCCAAAACCAGCAAGCCCCCCATCAGGTTCATCAGCGTGTTCTGCACCGACAGCGAAATGGCCAGGCCCGCAACGCTGAGCAGCGCCACCAGCGTTGTGATGGAGATGCCCAGCGAGCTTGCCACCAGCAGTACGGCGATGGTGTAGAGAACCACCTTCAGCGTGGATTTGACAAACGTGAACAACGAGCGCTCCACGCGCGCTCTCGTCATCGCCCGATCCGCAAAACGCTCGATCAACCGTACCAGAATCCAGATGACCGCGATGATGATCACAACATCCAGCAGTTGATCCACAGTCACCGGGCCGATGGGGGTCGCAAGAAATTTGTTAAACTGTTCAAGCATGCGCCCGCCCCCGCTTACAACGCTTCAAACGCCTCTCCGGCGATCTCGATCGTCTCCTGAATGTCCGCGTCCGACAGCGCGTAGTTGATGAAGTGGTTGTGGTGGTTGGTCAGGAAGGCGCCGCGCTTGACCATTTCGGCGATCCAGCGCTGGTGCAGAATCAGAGATTCGTCATCTGCCAGCCGGAGGTAGAAAAGAGACGGCGCGCCGGAGGCGATCAGCTTGTGGTCGTGCTTTTCGGCGGTCGCCACCAGGCCGTCTGTCAGCTTCTTGCCCTTCTCGTTCAGGATCTTGGGCAGGTTGAGCTTGCGCATTTTCTGAACGCAGGCGATGCCCGCGGCAAACGGCACGGCGCTCATCCAATAGCTGCCGGTATACGAGAGGCTGGACACCGCGTTTTTAAAGGCGTTCTTTCCGCACAGCGCGGAAACGCCGTACCCGTTGGCGATGGCCTTGCAGAAGCAGATCAGGTCCGCCTCGAAGCCGAAGTAATGGTCGCTGCCCTGAACGTCCAGCCGGAACCCGGCTCGAACGTCGTCGATGACGAGCAGTGCCCCCGTCTCGTCGCACAGTTTGCGCACGCCCGACCAGAAGCCTTCCGCGGGCAGGATGTTGTCCATGAAATTGCCGTGCATGTACGGCTGGGAGATGACCGCAGCGATCTGGCCCTTGTTTTTTTCAAAGGTCTCCTTGAGGCCCTCCAGGTCGTTCCACTGGACGTAGAGGTTATTGGCCACATCCTCCTCCAGCACACCTGGGTAGTCCACCTTCTGCGTCCAGGGCGCCACGCCGTGGTAATAGCCCTTGAAAAACACGATCTTCTTGCGCCGGGTATGGGCGCGGGCGGTCATAATGGCCGCGGTCGTCACGTCGCCGCCATTCTTGGCGAAAAACGCCCAGTCAGCGGAGGCCACGGTGTCCACCATCAGTTCGGCAAAATCCACAATCAGGGAGGACGGCGCGGTCACGCAGTCGGCGATGGCCATCTGGCGCAGGGCGGCTTCGTCCACGTCCGAATCGCCGTAGCCCAGCACGTTCGGGCCGTAGGCGCACATGTAGTCGATGAAACGGTTGCCGTCCAGATCCCAGAAATACGTGCCCTTGGCGCGGCTCGCGAACTGCGGGAACGCGGTGGGCGGAATGTGGCAGCCTTCGGCGGGACCCTGATGGCCGTACAGACCGGAGGGAATTACTTGGATGGCGCGCTCGAACATGGCGCGCGTCTTCTCATAGCTGTAAACTGGATGCATCGTCATGCCCTCCTACGAAAGATAGACCGCTACGCGGTCCATAATGCGGTTGATGTTGTCGATCATGGAAATCATGCCCCGCATTTCGATCTCGCCGCGGCCGATGCAGGCGACGGCGTTGACCTGGCCGTCAAACAGCTGCCGGGCAAGGCGCATGCTGGTGAAATGCATGATGGCACGGGGATTTTCCGGCTTTTCAAAAATCGCGGAGAGGACGTGATCCTTGACACGAAGCGTCGCGGCGGGACCGCCCTCGACGGACAGCTCAACATCGCCGTCGACGATGTTGGAGGCGCTGAAGACGCCGATCTTGTCGTGGTTTCCGATCTGCGTCACCGACTGGGCGATCACCCGGAACATGAGCTCCGTGCTGACAGTGAAGAACGTCTCGTCCTCCAGCGCCTTGGGATCGGCCTTCAGATACTTTGTCAGAATGTCGGTGAGCTTTGTAAAACGCCGGAGCAGGAACAGCACGTGGTGCAAGCCCTTCAGCGGAAAGGGCGTCACAGTGCCCGCGATCATGCCGTTGAACTTCTCGGGTGAGGCAAAGCTCAGTCGCATGTCGCACACGTCCGCGCCATCCGTCATCGCGCAGCCGCCGTTTTCAAAGTTCAGGGTCGCCGAAGGGCCTCCCTTTACGCGGAAGCCCAGTTTGAACGGCTTTTTAAGCTCCGCCAGATGCTTGGCCGCCGGGTCCAGTTCACACAGTCTGGGCAGCGCACCCAGAACGCCATAGAGGTTGACGTAAGCAAGCGTCGTTTGATCCATCGCGCATGACCCGCCTTACGTAGCGATTTACCGCGCGCGCGGTATAGTCCATTATACCGCCCGAAGCGTGGCTTTGCAAGCGGGGGGCGCCCTGAATGCAATATGGGCGGCGCGAATGCAAAACGCCCGGACGCCTGTGGCGCGCCCGGGCGTCAGAGTATTTGAATTCCGAATGACTGGCCGCGAGCGTTTGACGTTCCTTACAAAAGGCCCAGCTGCACCTTCCACTTCAGGATGCGCCGGACAGATTCGTTCAAGCGCTCCTCGGTGATGCGCCCATCCTCGACTGCTTTCAAAACCGCCTTGATGCCGGTCTTGTAGTCGTTGAGCATCACCATGTCGTTGCCCGCCTCAATGGCCAGCACCACCGACTCCTTGGTGGAGTATTTCCGTGTGATCGCCTGCATTTTCAGGCCGTCGGTGACGATGACGCCGTCAAAGCCCATGTCCCGAAGCGTCTGATGCACCTTGGGGGACAGCGATGCCGGAAGGTCGGGATCCATACACTGGACGATGTTGTGGCATACCATGATGGAACCGACCCCCGCCCGGATGCCCGCCGCAAAGGGCAGGAAGTCCCTGGTCTTGAAGGTGAACATCGATCGCTTGTCCACCACCGATCCCGTATGGGTATCCCGGTTGTTGCCGTAGCCGGGGAAATGCTTGAGCATCAGCCCCAGTCCCAGGGGCGTACTCTCCTCCACCATCGCCTTGATGTACTCCGACGTCAGCGCGGGATCGGTGCCGAAGGAGCGGCTATAGATGAAGTTCTTCTTGCTCTCCGGGACGTCCGCCACCGGCGCAAGGTTGACGGTGATGCCCATGGAGGTCAGAAGCTTCGCCTTCTCCCGAGCGTCCTCCAGGACCGCGTCCATGCCGCCGTTTTTATACAGCGTCAGGGGCGAGGGGAACCGCTTGCTGCGGAACGCTTTGTAGCTGCTGACCCGGCTGACGGTGCCGCCCTCCTCGTCCACGCCGAACAGCATGGGGATGGCGCTGGCCTTCTGGCAGCGTTGGATGCCTTTGAGAATTTTCTCGGGCGTCTTGTTTTTGAAGTGAACGCCGTACAACACATACCCGCCGAGGCTGTATTTCTTTGCGTCCTTGACCGCGGCGTCCAGATCGCCTGGGCGGGTAACGAAGAACAGCTGCCCCACCTTCTGCTCCACGGTCATCCCGGACAGAATGCTCTCCACCAGATCCGTTTCGGCCAGGGCGCCGGCCTGTGCCGAGAGCGAAGCCAATATGACAAGCGCCGCAAGCGCCGCGCGCCATCGCTTGAACATGGGGTTCCTCCTTTATTGTTGCCATTGTTTTTTTGCACCATTGCCTATTATAAGAACCGCCGGGCGCGCTGTCAACCGAGCAATGCCCCGCCCCGGCGAGCCGGAACGGGGCAACAGGGCATTAAAGATCCCTTACAGGTTTTTACCGCGAAAGAAAAACGCCGCGTGCGCCTGAAATATCCTGTTATTTTCGGGCGCGGACTGACTTTTAGGAACTTTTCCACGCACAGCGTACGCACTGGAAGCAGAAAATCGCTTCCAGCGCACAGTTCGCCGGAAGCGATGGAAGCGGGACAGGCGTATGTTGAAAGCACCGAGGGCTTTTCGATGCAGAACAAAGAGCTGGAACGAGGCGACCCTTCGGGATACGCCTTCGGCGTAAAATGCGGCGCTACGCTTAAGTGGAGGTGACAACGTTCTGCGCGTAAAGATTCAGTCCAACGGGGAATTCATATTTCGGATGGTATACGGTCTTTATGTCCGGGCGTCCGTCAGTTGCCGGTGTTCCGGGCGATCATCTTGATCCGCTCCGCCAGTTCGAAATACTGCCGGTTCAACGCCTCGGGATCGTCGCCCTTTTTGGGCTTGGAAAGCCGCGCGGCCAGTTCCGCCATGCGGATCTCCAGAATCATCCGGTCGGGCGCGGGCGCCGCGGGGTGCTCCTTCCGAGCGTTCCATTCCGCCATGGCGCCTTCAAAGGCAGTCAGCTTCCCGTTTTCAAAGAACACGAGACGCGTTGCCACTTGCTCGACAAAACGTCGGTCGTGGCTGACAAAGAGAAGTGTTCCGCCATAGACGGACAGCACCTCGCCCAGTGCCTCCAGCGAGAATACGTCCAGATGGTTGGTGGGTTCGTCCAGAACCAACAGGTTCACATCCGAGGCCATCAGCCGGGTCAGCATCACCTTCACCCGCTCGCCGCCCGACATTTTGCCAACGGGCTGAAACACCGCGTCGCCCCGGATGCCCAACCGCGCCAACGCCGTGCGCACCGCGCTCTCCGGCTGTATGGAGGTCTTCATGGCGTTCCCCAGCGCGCTCGCGCCGTCGTCCAGCGTACGCATGTCCTGATCCAAAAATCCGATCTTGACGCCCGGACTGACGGTGACGTCCTGCCCCGCCAGAATTCTGCGGATCAGCGTGGTCTTGCCGCAGCCGTTGGGGCCGATCAGCGCGGTACGCGAGAAGGTGGGTACCCGGAAATCCGCGCCCGTCAGAAGCGTCCTGCGCCCGGCGGCCATTGTCAGATTTCGGGACTCCACCGCCACGCGGCTGGTGATGCTCGCGTTGTTGATCTCCATTTTGATGTCCGGGTCCTCCCGGGGCCGCTGTTTTTCCGGCAGCTTTTCAAGTCTGGTCTCCATCGCCTTTCGCGCCTGATGGTGGTTGGCCTGGGACGCGCTGACCGCCCGCTTGTGCAGCCGCGCCTCACTGTTGCCCATGCGGCTTGGCAGCGCCACCTGCGATGCGCGCTCCACCATATTTTGGGCGGACTTTTTCAGCCGCGCCTGTTCCGAGCGGTACTGGTCGTACTCAAACCGCTCGAACGCCCGCCGGTTTATCAGTTGTTCCCGATAGGCCGAATAATTGCCCGGGTAGAGCGTGAGCTTCCCGTCCGCGAGTTCCGCAATGGTTGTGGTCACATCGTCCAAAAGCGCCCGGTCATGGCTGACCAATAAAAGCGCGCCGTTGAATTTCTTCAGCGCATCGGTGAGCTGGAGAACACCCTCGGAATCCAGATCGCTGGTGGGCTCGTCCGCCAGCAGCACCCGCGCGTCCTCGGACAGGGCCGCGGCAATGCGTCTGCGGGTCTCCTCGCCGCCCGACAGGTTCTCCCCCGCCTCCGGCGCGCGGAAGCGGCTCTGGAGCTCCTTTTTCACTTCGCCGGGCGCGTCCCGGCGGTCCTGCCGGATCACGGCCACCGGGCAGAGCGCGCGAACGCGGCCCTCGTCCGGCGTGAGCGCGCCGGAGAGCACGCTGAGCAGCGTCGTCTTGCCCGCGCCGTTCTCCCCCACCAGGCCAATCCGGTCGCCGTCCTTTAATTCCATCCGGTCCATATCAAGCACCGTTTTCAAGCCAAAGCTGACCTTGATCCCTTCGGCTTCAAGCAGCATTTTCCTCATAATAAAAACCCCTTCCGGCATGCCGGAAGGGGTCGCAAACAAAGGCAATGGCCTTACAGCGACTCATCCCGGCAGCACAAACTGACGCCCTGCGGGCGCGATTGTCTGTCGAAATCAGCCGCGATTCTTCATTCGAGCGGTATACCGTCCTTTCATGAGATCGTCTGCATTATACTATGAGGCGTAGTGGTTGTCAACCTGCACGATCAGGCGGTAGCGGGAATCCAGCGCGGCCACCGCCCGCTCGATTTCGGCGAGCGCCTGCGCGCGTTCGATCTCCCGCATCTCGCCGGGCACCGCCAGGTCGAAGATCAGATTGATGTGCTCCCCGTCGTCCGCCATATGGAAGTCGTGCAGCGTAAAGTGGGGGTTGACCCGGGTGATGACGTCCACCATCTGCTGGCGCGCCGCGTTGGTCGCGTCGCAATTGACGGAGATCGGGTCCATATGGATGACCACCGGAACGCCGAGCTCCTTCTGGATGCGCCGTTCGGCGGCGTCGATGGACTCGTGGATCGAACGGACATCGGCGCCCTCGTCCACCTCCGCGTGCACCGACGCCATCATCCGCCCCGGACCGTAATCGTGGATGATCAGATCGTGTACGCCCACAATGTCTTCCCCGGCCAGCACGATCTCCGTGATCTTGCGCACCATCTCCGGATCGGGCTTGCTTCCAAGGATCAGGGAAATCACTTCCCGCGCGATCTTGAAGCCGCCGTAAAAGATGAATAGGGAGACCGCGATGCCGGCGGGTGCGTCCACGTTCCAGCCGTAATGGGTGCCGAGAAACGCGCTGATCAGGATCATGGAGGTGACGACCACATCGTTCATGCTGTCAGAGGCCGCGGCGAAGAGCACGCTGGAGTCGATCCGCTTGCCCAGCGCACGGTTGTAGCCGTACATGCCCAGCTTGACCAAAATTGAAGCGCCCAGCGCGAGCAACATCGGAAGACTGACGGCGATGGGCTCCGGCGCGAACAGCTTCGCGACCGATTCCTTCAATAGCTCGATGGCCACCACAAAGATCATCATCGCCACAATCAGCGCGCTCACGTACTCGGCGCGCCCATGCCCGAAGGGGTGCTCCCGGTCGGGCCTGCGGGCGGCCATACGCATGCCAATCAGCGCCACCAGCGAGGAGCCGGTATCGGAGATGTTGTTAAAGGCATCGGACAAAATGGCCACCGAGCCGGACAGGAGGCCGATGGCGAGCTTCATGGCAAACAGCACCAGGTTGAAACCGACGCCAAGGCTCCCCGCCAGCATACCCACCCGGGTACGGGCGGCCTCCTGCCTGGGATCATCGTAACCCGGCGCAAATTTCTGCAGCAGTGAAGAGATCAACCAAACGCCTCCCCTGAGTGAAATAGTTTTGATTATAAGGCCGGTTCAGTGCGTTGTCAAGCGCGTGTAAATTTGTTATAATGCCTCTGATACCGCGAAAGGGGACGATCCAAATGTCGCTTGAAAAACCGCGCTTTGACACTCTGCAGGCCCACGCCGGCCAGATCCCGGACCCCACCACAAAATCCCGGGCGGTGCCGATCTATATGACCACTTCCTACACCTTCGACAGCGTTTCGGACGCCGCCCAGGTGTTCGCGCTGCAAAAGGACGGCAACATCTACACCCGCATTATGAACCCCACCACGGACGTACTGGAAAAGCGGCTTGCGGCCCTGGAGGGCGGCGTAGCGGGCCTGGCGTTTGCGTCGGGCATGGCGGCCATCACGGCGGCGATCCTGAACGTGGCGGTGGCGGGAGACGAGATCATCTCCGCGCAGTCCCTCTACGGCGGCACCTACACGCTCTTCTCCCGGCGCTTCCCGGAGCGCTACGGCGTCAAAGTGCGCCTGTTCGACATCGAAGACCTGGCGGGAATGGAACAAGCCATTAACGAAAAGACCCGCGCGCTGTACTTCGAAACCATCGGAAACCCCGGCATGAACATCCCGGAGATCCAGGCGCTCACCGATCTCGCCCACCGGCACGGCCTGCCGGTGATCGTAGACAACACCTTTGCCTCGCCCTACCTGATCCAGTTGAAGGATTTTGGCGTGGACGTGGCGGTGCACTCCCTCACCAAATACGTGGGCGGCCACGGCACGGCCATCGGCGGTGCGATCGTGGACCTGGGCACCTTCCAGTGGAAGGGCAACCCCCGCTTCCGGGACTTCAATCAGCCGGACGAGAGCTATCACGGCATGGTGTACGCGGATGGACCCGCGCCCTTCGCCACCAAAGCCCGGGTACAGGGTCTTCGGGACGTAGGCGCCTGCATCAGCCCGTTCAACGCGTTCCTTCTGCTTCTTGGGCTGGAGACGTTGTCCTTGCGCGTCGAGCGCCACTGCCGCAACGCCGAGACGATCGCCGCCTTCCTCCTTTCGCATCCGGCGGTGGGCTGGGTCAACTACCCCGGCCTGCCCGGCGACAGGTACTTTGAGCGCAAGCAGCGCTACCTCCCCAGGGGCGCGGGCAGCATCTTCACCTTCGGCATTAAAGGCGGCTATCCGGCGGGCGTGAAGTTCATCGAGTCGCTGTCTATCTTCAGCCATCTGGCAAACGTGGCCGACGCCAAGTCGCTCATCATCCACCCCGCCTCCACCACCCACGGCCAGCTGGACGACGAAGAACTGAACCGTGCCGGCGTGCCCGCGGACATGATCCGCGTCTCGGTGGGGCTTGAGGACGTAAACGACCTGATCGAGGACCTGGAATCGGCGCTCGCCGCCTCCCAGAGGTAGTCCGCATGTTGTACAACGAGCTCAAGCATGTTCTGCCGGAATTCCGGTTTGAGGGCAGGTACAAGTCCGTGGAAGAACTGCACTCAGGCAACATCAACTTTACCTATCACCTGGTCTACCTTGCGGACGGACGGGAACATCACTATACGCTGCAGCACATCAACTCCTACGTCTTCAAGGACCCCGCGAAGGTGATGCACAACATCGAGCGGGTGACCGGACACCTCCGGGACCGGCTCATCGCCGAGGGCATGAACCCCCAGCGCCACGTGCTGGAACTAGTGCCCACCAAAGACGGAAAGGCTCTCTTCCGCGACACAGAGGGCGGGTTCTGGCGCGCCTACCACTTCATCGAAAACGCCACCGCTTACGACCAGGTGGCCGAGGTACGCCAGTTCTACGAGGCCGGGCGGGGCTTTGGCATGTTCCAAAGGCGCCTTTTCGACTTTCCGGCGGAGGAACTGTACGAGACCATCCCCGGTTTTCATCATACGACGCGCCGCTTCTACGCATTCGTGCAGTCGGTGGCGGACGACCGGGCGGGGCACGTCGCGGAACTCGAGGACGAGATCGAGTTCTTCTTCGAGCGCCGCAGGATGATGGGGCAGATTGTCAAGCTCCTCTCGGACGGCAAACTGCCGGTGCGGGTGACCCACAACGATACGAAGGTCAACAACGTCATGATCGACGATGTGACGGGCGAGGCCATCTGCGTGATCGATCTGGACACCGTGATGCCGGGCTCCTCGCTGTACGATTATGGCGACGCGATCCGCTTCGGCGCCTCCACCGCGGCGGAGGACGAGCCGGATCTGACAAAAATCGCGCTGGACCTGAACAAGTTTGAGCAGTTCACCCGCGGTTTCTTTCAGGAGACCAAGGGTTTCCTGCCCAAAGAAGAGCTGCTTCTGATGCCGCTGGGCGCGAAAGTCATGACCTGCGAACTGGCCATGCGCTTCCTGACCGACTACATCGACGGCGACCTGTACTTCAAAGTCAAGTCCCCCGAGCACAACCTCATCCGGGCCCGCGCTCAGATGCGGCTGCTCACAGACATCGAATCCAAGTACGGCCAGATGACGGAATTTGTTGAAAAACTGACGTCAGAGTGACGAAAGGCTCTATCATCCCCCCCCCGGATACCCCTGCCCGTCAGGATGGTCCACGACCCCCGGATGCCACTTCCCGCCAGAATATTTCACAATCTCCGGACGCTTCGGACACGCAGAAATCTATGGAACTTTTTCGGCTTATGCCGTATAATGGGCGCATGAACCATGGCGGTGGAGACACTGAAAGACATGCCGGTGAACACCCTCGGGAAGGGGGAATACCTGTGGGCATTTCAGGGGTTGGATACGGCGGATTCAGCCAATACGCTTTCTCTCAGGCGTTTGCCCAAAAGCTGGCGCCGGGCATCGGCACGATCGATGCCGCGCAAGCCGGACGGGCTGTCCTGGCTGCCGGAGCGGCATCGGGCGCGCAAGGCGTGGGCCGGACGGACGACGCCAAGTCGACGGAACAAATCGGCGCCGTTGAATGCCAGACCTGCAAGAACAGGAAGTACCAGGATGGCTCCAATGATCCCGGGGTGTCTTTCAAAACGCCGGGGCACATTGATCCTGGCAGCGCCCAGTCCGTCGTCAGGGCGCATGAACAGGAGCATGTTTCGCATGAACAGGCAAAAGCCCAATCCGGAGAACGCAAGATCGTCTCCCAGAGCGTGACGCTTTGCACCTCAGTTTGCCCGGAATGCGGGCGGGTCTATGTTTCCGGCGGTGTGACCAGGACGGTCACGGCGTCCGAGGACAAGCAAACGCAGAGTCCGTCGTACAATACGGAGGGAAGCGCGCGCGGAAAATTCCTGAACGCTACCGCATGATCCCGCCATATTGCGCGTCCGCCAGGGCCCACGCGATGCCCACTTCGTATAGAGCATTCATAAAACAGACCGGCCTTCTGCATGCTTGAGAAGGCCGGTCTGCTATTTATCTTTCCGTTATCACGGCAGCCCTTTGCGGGAAACCCAGCGGGTGGTTCGAAGGGCGGAGCCCTCCTGCGTCTCCTTCCCTACCGCAGCGCTTCCATCTCCAGGATGCGCGCGGCGAGGGTTTCCAGCGTCTTGCGGGCTGTCTCCAGCTTGCCCTTTTCGGTTTCGATCAGCTGCGCGGGGGCCTTCGAGAGGAAACCCTCGTTTTTCAGCATCGCCTCGCCCCGCGCGATGTCGCGGGTGGTGGCGTCCCGGTCCTTCGAGAGGCGACTGATCTCCTTCTCCACGTCCACCAGATCGCCCAGCGGCATGAACAACGCGCAGGCGCTCGTCACGGCGGAGGCGGACTTGTCCGGGTTGGGGTCGCCCTCCCCGATCAGTTCCAGCGAGCTGACCGACGCCAGCCGCTTGAAGTA
The DNA here is from genome assembly GCA_937934775.1 of uncultured Clostridia bacterium. Taxonomy (GTDB): domain Bacteria; phylum Bacillota; class Clostridia; order Christensenellales; family Aristaeellaceae; genus JAEZHK01. The sequence goes on along the minus strand of CALGYL010000301.1, from coordinate 997 downwards.
GGTTTCGGAAGCGGCGATGGCGCTCTTCCAGTCGATCCCGCCCTCGCGGGGCCGGACGATCAGCCGCGCCTTGCGGCCCGCGGCCACGTTCATCTCGGCGCGAAGGTTCCGGACGGCGCGGATGATGTCCATCACGCCCTCCATACGCTCCTCGTCCGCCGGGAAATCATATCCTTCGTCGACCACCGGCCAGCCGGACACCATGATGGAGCCTTCGCAGCCGGGCAGGTGGTGGTACACCTCGTCGGTGATGAAGGGCATGAAGGGATGCAGAAGCTTCAGAAGGCCAATCAGCACATGGTAGAGCACCGCGCGGGCCACAGGCGCGCCGGCCTCGTCGTTCAGGCGCGGCTTCGCCATCTCAATGTACCAGTCGCAGAATTCGCTCCACGCGAAGTCGTAGATCTTCTGCGCCGAAAGGCCCAGGTCGTAGGTCTCAAGGCCCGCGGACACATCCCGAACCGCTTCGTGGAACCGGGTCAGAATCCAGCGGTCGGGGGCCTCCAACTGGCACGGATCAATGGCCGAAAGCGGCGCGGGCGCCTCGCCGTTCAGGTTCATCAGGACAAACCGGGAGGCGTTCCACACCTTGTTGGCGAAATTTCGGAAGGCTTCGAACTTTTCACTGGACACGCGCACGTCGCCGCCGGGGGCCACGCCCATCGCCAGCGAGAAGCGCAGCGCGTCGCAGCCATACTTTTCGATGACTTCCAGTGGATCAACGCCGTTTCCGAGAGATTTCGACATCTTGCGCCCCTGCGCGTCGCGCACCAGGCCGTGCAGCGCCACCGTGTCAAAGGGCAGGCTGCCCATCTGTTCGATGCCGGAGAAGATCATCCGGGCATCCCAGAAGAAGATGATGTCATAGCCCGACAGCATGACGCTGGTAGGGTAGAAGTATTTGAGGTCCTCGGTCTCGCCCGGCCAGCCCAGCGTGGAGAAGGGCCACAGCGCCGACGAGAACCAGGTGTCCAGCACGTCCTCGTCCTGATGGATA
>CALGYL010000300.1 GCA_937934775.1 uncultured Clostridia bacterium | reverse complement strand
CGAGATGCCTAAGTGACTGGAGTTCAGACGTGTGCTCTTCCGATCTCGCTCCGGCCTCGGCTTCATCGGCTTTGCCGACGAGCAGGGCCCCACGGCGTCGGTTAGCGTCCGCAAGGCGGTTGCCTACGCGCTGGACAAGGATGCCTACGCCAAGGCCTTTACCGGGGACAACGGCCAGACGGTGTACAGCTATTATGGCCTCGGCCAGTGGATGACCACCGACTACGTCAATCAGATGAAAGACCTGATGACGACGTATCCGCTGGATTTGGAAGCGGCCAAAGCGCTGTTGGTCAAGGATGGCTGGACGCTCAATGAAACGGGCGGAAAGTTCGTTGAGGGAACGGACACAGTGCGCTATAAACAGCTCAAGGGCAGCGCGCTGAAGGCCTACAATAAGATCGAGGATCCGGTTGTGAAGACGGTTAATATGGGCAACAAGACGCTCCTTCCGCTGCAGCTGCACTTTGCCAAGCTCAAGGACAGCCAGGCCGCGCAATTGCTGGATGAGATGATCACCCAGAACCTGAAATCCATCGGCTTTGATGTGCAGATCACGGATGTGGACTTCGCCGAGATGCTGGCTTCGGTCAACCGCCAGGCCAGCCGGACCTACAACATGTTTGCCTTTGCCACCAACTTCACCTACGTGTTCGACCCCTATTTCGCTTTTAACAGCGCGGCCGAGTATCAGGGCTCGCTCAACCAGTACGGCATCAGCGATTCGAAGCTGCTGAAGCTGGCCAAGACTTTGCGCGAAACGGCGCCTGGCGAAGACGCGACCTATGTGGACCGTTGGCTGAAGTTGATGAAGTACTACAGCGACATCCTTCCGACGGTGCCGCTTTACTCCAACGTGTACTACGATTTTTCCGACAACACGGTTCAGGGTTATCTGCCCAACGCGCACTGGTCCTGGTCCGCGGCGCTGATGTACACGTATCTGGGCGAGGCGCTGGAACTGCCCAGCCTCATGCCGGAGCCTGGCACCACTGAACAGCCCGCCGCTGAAGCAACCGTAGAACCCACCGCCGAGGCGACCATAGAGCCCGCTGTGGAAACGACCGCGGAACCCACCGAAGCGACCGTAGAACCCACCGTGGAATCGACCATTCAACCCTGATCCCACTTGAACGCAAGGGCTGTCGCATTGGAATCTTTCCAGTGCGACAGCCCTTTTTCTATGGATGATAATACTAATTCCAAACATTAATCACTCGTTGCGCCGGTTGTTTTCGCGCAGAACTGTGTCGCTCTCCGCTCAATGTAGCGCTGCATTTCACGCCGAAGGCGTATCCCGAAGGGTCGCCTCGCTTCGGCTCCTGGTTCTACATCGAAAATCCCTCGGCGCTTTGGAGTGATTAATGTTTTACACTATATAAATGGTGGCTTCACGGCGGTGGCATTTTTCAGTTGGCGCACTTGGCAGCGGGTACGGCGAATGGTATAATCTCAGAGGAATCTACGGCAGTTGTGGGCGGACTTCGCCAAAGGAGATTGAACGTATGATCCTTTGCGTGGGCATCGCGGTGTGTGATGTGCTGATCAAACCGGTTTCCGAGGAGACCCTGGCGAGGGATACGACGCGGGCGCAGTTTGTCAAGCTGCTGGGCGGCGGCGACGCGTTCAACGCGGCGGGCAATATGGCGGCGCTGGGCGCGAAAGTGCGGCTGGTCTCGGGCGTCGGCCGGGACGAGTTGGGCGACCTTCTTCGTGGGAGCCTGATACGGCAGGGCGTCGAGGCGCGGCTGGTGGAGAAGGATGCCCCCACCTCAGCGGCGGCGGTACTGATCCGCCCGGACGGGGAGCGCAGCTTTGTCTCCTATCATGGTGCCAGCCACCAGTTGGCCGAGGCGGACATTGAGGACGCGGTCTTTGAAGGTGCGGGGACGTTGTACGTAGGCAGCGCAAACGGTCTCCCGGGGCTGGACGGCGACGGAATGGCGAAGCTTATGCGGCGCGCCAAGGACGCGGGCCTTGTGACCGCGCTGGATGTGACCGGCGAGGTGTCCAAGGATCGCCTGGAAGCCTTTGGGCAGGTCCTGAAGCGTGTGGACATCTTCCTGCCCAGCCGCCGAGAGGCGCAGCGCCTGACCGGCTGTGAGCACCTGATGGACGCCGCGCGGGTCTTTGCGGCGCTGGGCCCCCGGACGGTAATCATCAAGTGCGGCCCGGAGGGCTGCGTGTCTTATTCGGATGGCATGGAAACCCGGTCGCCCGGCTTTCCGGCGGAAGCGGTGGATACCACCGGCGCGGGTGACGCCTTCGTATCCGGATTCCTGGCGGCGCGGGAGCGGGGGTTTGGGCTGGAAAAATGTCTGGCCTACGCCAACGCCGCGGGCGCCGTGTGCGTCGGGCGCGTGGGGGCGTCGGGCACGCTCTCCGGCTTTGCGCAACTGACCCAATTGGTTGAAGCGCGCGCAGGCGCGCAAGGGGCCAAGTAGAATGCGCAGGGGTATGGAGTTCGAGGTCAACGGGCTCAGGGTGTCCGCCGGATTTGAGGAAGAGTCGCTTATAAGCCTCCTTCAACCGGTGGTGGACCGGCTGTTTGCAATGAAGGCGGCGGTTGGGGAAGACCGGCTGGTCGCGTTTCTCGCGGGTCCGCCCGGCGCGGGAAAGAGCACGCTGTCATTGATGCTTCAATGCATGGCGGACGAGCGCGCGCCCGGTACACTTCAGGCGCTGCCGATGGACGGCTTTCACCATACCGCCGCCTTCATCGCTTCGCACACCGTGCTTCGGGACGGCGAGGAAATTCCCATGGCCCGCGTCAAGGGCAGCCCGGAATCGTATGATCTGGAAAAGCTGGAAGCGGCGATCCGCGCGCTGAAGTGTGGGCCGGTGCGCTGGCCCGCCTACGACCGGCGGCTGCACGACGTGGTGGAGGATGCCACGGCGGTATCCGGCGGTATCGCGTTGGTGGAGGGCAACTGGCTGCTGATGGACGAGCCGGGTTTCGCCCGTCTGCGGGCGCTCTGCGATCTCTCGATCGCGCTTTGGGCGGATGAGACGCTGCTACGGGACCGGCTGATCGGTCGGAAGCGCATGGGCGGATCATCCCGGGAGGCGGCAGAGGCTCATTACGACGGCTGCGATCTGCCCAACATTTGCCGCTACCACCGGCACAGCGCCCGGGGTGATGTGAACCTCAAGGTGACCGGCGACGGCGCATTCGAGGCAATGTAGAAATAATACCAAATCAGCGTTCGATGCGGTAGAGCGCCGCGGCATTCCGGTAGAGGATGCGCTCAATCAGGACCTCAGCGCCGTCCCTGTCCGCAAGCCCCCGATCCACTCGGTCCGCGAGCACGCGGCTCAGGACTTCCCGCATGGCGAGGAGCGCGCCGTAGCTCTCCTGCGGCGTCCAGGTATCACAGCCCCACATCAGCTTGTCCGCGGTGGTCACGTCCAGCATTTCGGAGAGGAAGCGCTCTGCCGCGCTGGTGGAGAGTATCGGCAGCCAGCAAATATCCGTGTACACGTTCGGGAAATAATGGGCCAGCGCGGCGATGTCCTGTGTCCACGGGTAGCCGCCGTGGAACAGCACGAAGCGGGTTTCCGGGTTGCGGGCGATGGCCTCCCGCAGCATCAGCGCGTTGGTGCGGTCGATCCGCCCGAGGCCCGTATGGCACTGGAAGGGCAGATTCAACTCGGCCGCAATGCGGCACAACTCGTAGAATACATAGTCCTGAAAATCGCGCACCGCTCCGGTCGAGGCATCCTTTGACTGGTACGCGCGGGCGGCCCGCTCCTTGGAGACGGGCTGAAAGTCCAGCGGCCGGTCATAGGCGGAGGCGCATTTGAGCGCCACGCAGCCCGCCGCTTTCTTTTCTGCGACAATCCGCCGAATAAACAAGAGGTATTCGTCAAAGCCGGACGGGATCTCGCCGTACAGCTTCAGCGCGTTGTTGCCGTTGTGATCCTGCGCGTCCGCGCTATGGCCGGACAGAAAGGAATTGATCCGGAACGTTGGCGTGAACAGAGGGCTTCCGTGGTCTGCGCCGGGGTTCCAGTAGGCGTCCAGCACGATGGCGCGGTAGCGGCAGATCTCGCGGAAGACCCCCTCGTCCGGAAGGCTCCTGCGCTCGATCGCCACCGACCATTCCGCCCAGTTGCCCGCGGTCAGCGGTTCCGAAAAGCCGTACAGCGCCTGAAGCGCGCGCTCCAGCCAAACAAAGTAGGTGTTGTGCCGGACACGGGCGAGGAACTCCGCCCGCCCCGCGTCGTCCCGCCTCAGCGGGACGTTCAGCCACCCCACATAGCTGTTTTCCATCAGGAAATCCAGCGTGCGGGGGGCTTCAGGCAGCTGGTAATGACTGTGGGTGTTTACGATGGACTGGTCGGACGCAAAGGCATGGAGCGCTTCCTGCGTGGACATAAAATCCTCCCCCTGGGCTGCCCTGCGCCTGCCGGAGCAGGACAGACTGTCATAAACCCATCGTGCCTTTAAGGTCAATTTCGCCGAATGGCGCAACGCGTCCTGATACCTATGGAAAAGCGGCGAAACAGATGTTCAACGCTTCTGCGCCTGAGCGGCCTTGATCATCAGCGCGCACTCGATTCGCTTCCGAAACAGCTTGCAGCCGTATTCATAGACGCCGGTGATGTCGCCGGTGGCGTGGTAGGCGTTGGCCGCACAGCCGCCGGAGCAGTAGAGCTTGGCCCAGCAGTCCTGGCATTCGCTGCGGGCGTAGATGTTGCAACTGGCGAACTGACCGGTGAGATCCGGATTGGTCACGCCCTCCCAGACGTTGCCCACCTTCATCGACGGGTCAGAGGCGAACTGATGGCAGGGGAAAAGGTCCCCCTGCGGCGTGACGGCGAAGTATTCGGTGCCCGAGCCGCAACCGGTCAGGCGCTTCAGGATGCAGGGGCCGTGGGCCAGGTCGATCATGTAATGATAGAAGGTGAAGCCCCGGCCTTCCTTCTCCCGCTTCAGCATTTCCAGCGCCAGCTTTTCGTACTGGTCTGAAAGCAGCGGCAGGTCTTCCTCCGTCAGCGCGTTGACATCGGAAGGGCTTCCGATCATCGGTTCCATGCTGATCTGGGTAAAGCCCAGGTCCGCGATGTGCAGGATGTCCTTCAGGAAGTCGACGTTCTGATGGGTATAGGTGCCGCGCACGTAGTAGCCGCGCTCGTTGCGGCTCTCTGCGAATTTCTGGAATTTGGGCACAATGCGGTCGTAACTGCCCTGGCCCGCGTAGTCCCGGCGAAGCCGGTCGTGCACTTCCTTGCGGCCGTCCAGGCTCATGACCACGTTGTACATTTCGCGGTTGCAGAATTCGATCACGTCGTCGTCCACCAGAAGCCCGTTGGTGGTCAGCGTGAAGCGGAAGCGCTTGCGGCTTTCCGCCTCCCGGCCGCGGGCGTAGGCCACCAACCGCTTGACCACGTTCCAGTTCATCAGCGGCTCGCCGCCAAAAAAGTCCACGTCCAGCGTCTTGTGGGCGCCCGAATTGGCGATCAGGAAGTCGATGGCCTGCACGCCCACCTCGTAGGACATCAGCGCGCGCTCGCCCTGGTAGCGGCCCTGGCTGGCGAAGCAGTATTCGCAGTTCAGGTTGCAGGCGTGGGCCACATGCAGGCACAGGGCCTTGACGAACGGCTTTCTGGGCGGCAGCGGAATCCCCTCGTAAGGGTCGGGCGCGAACAGCTTGCCCTGGGCCTTCAGGACGGCCACATCCTCAAGGCAGTCCCGGATCTCCTGCTGCGTGATCTCCGGATCATCCTGGTACTTTTCCAGCATCCGGCGGACGATTTCGTCCCCGGACTCCTGCTCGTAAAGGCCGATCACGTCGTAGGCCAGCGGGTCAACGGTGTGCACCGAGCCGCTGTACACGTCCAGCACGATATGGAAACCGTTCAGGTGGTATTGATGGATCATGATGCTTCCTCCATCAATAAAAATGCCGCCTTGCGCGGTAAGCGCCGGGCGGCCTGGGGACGCCGGGAGATCAGTTCTCCTGTTCGCACTGCTGATTGGCGATGCCGCAGGAGGTCTTGCAGGCC
>CALGYL010000299.1 GCA_937934775.1 uncultured Clostridia bacterium | reverse complement strand
AGCACAACCTGGACGTGATCAAGACCGCCGACTACATCCTGGACCTGGGCCCGGAGGGCGGCGCGCGGGGCGGCACCATTGTCGCCTGCGGAACGCCCGAACAGGTGGCGGACAACCCCGAAAGCTTCACCGGCCAGTACCTGAAGCGCGTGTTCCAGACGGAGGGCATGGCCCCGTGAAGGCCGAACCCTGCGCAATGTACATTGGCGGCATTCGCGTCTCCTGCGTAAGGGTGCGCCCGAAGTTTGACGCGCCGGAAGGCCGGAACCCTGCGGCCTCTGTCCGCCCTAGGATCGAAACGCCGGAAGCATGGACCGCCATGGCATGGCAGGCGGCAAAGGAAACCGGCGCGCCGCTTCTGATGGCCCGCTTTCCCGGCCCCGCGCCGGACGGGTGGACGGTGATGCCAAGGGGCTACGCAAAGCCCGCCGCCGCCGCGCCGGAGGCGCTGGAAAGGCTGACGGAAGCGGACCGCGCGGCGATGCGGGGGCTGTACGGGCTCTACGCCGGGCGTCATCCCGGCATGCTGGCCCGGGAAAACCCCGAGGCATGGGACGCGCGGCTTTCCGAGCTTCCGAACCCGCTGGGCATCTTTGAGGGCGAACGGCTCCTTCTGTGGCTGGCCGTAAAGGACGGGGAACTTCTGGAGCTCTCCGCCGCACCGGACGCGCTCCCGCGCATTCCCGGCGCGCTGGCGGAGGCTGGCGTCACCCGCGCCCCCACGCCGCTTGCGGATTCTCGGGCGGAGTGGGTGGACGAATCCGTCAAGCTGCTGCTCTATCGCCCCTTTCACATTCCCGGGCAGCGAATCGAAACCCCGGCTCAACTCACCCGCGCGCTCATCGGCGCGGTGCAATGGGACTGACCCGCGCAGCGCAAGAACCGCAACGGGCGTTTCCCAAGAATCAAGAACGCGCAACGCAAAACGCGACGGCCGTTTCTCGAGAGCCAGGAACGCGCAGGTCCACGAACCACCCACCAAGCGAAAAGGAGCCGGGCCATGAAAAAGCTGACGCTCAAAGGCATGATCCTGGCGGCGGTGTTCGCCGCGCTGACCGGCATTTTGACACAGGTACAGATTCCGCTGCCCTACATCCCGATCAACCTGGCGCTGTTCTCGGTGTATCTGGCGGGCGCGCTGCTGGGACCGAAGTACGGCGCGCTGTCAATGATCGTGTATGTGCTCATCGGCGCGGTGGGTGTGCCGGTGTTCTCCGGCTTCTCCGGCGGGCTGCAGAAGGTCGCCGGGCCGACCGGCGGCTACATCGTCGGTTACGTCGCCTGCGCGTTCCTGACGGGCTTCCTGAGCCGCCGGTGGGGTTTGGGCAAATGGAATCTGAAGCTGGCTCTCGCGTTGGTAATCGGCACCCTCTCATGCTATACGCTGGGCACCGCCTGGTTCATGATCATGACCCAAAATAGCCTCTGGGTCAGCCTGGGCTACTGCGTGTTCCCGTTTCTGCCCGGCGAGGCGGTCAAGATCACCCTCGCCGCGCTCCTTGCGAGCCGCCTCCGCGCGCCGCTTCAGAAAAGCGGGTGGAGCGAGTAGGGTTCCACAGCGTAACGCCGGGGCTCCGCCCCAGTCCCCGCCAGGGGAGCATGATGCTCCCCTGGACCCCATCACAAAAGGAAATGAAAAGGCTGACTCAAGGCGAATGTATCGCGCTGAGTCAGCCCTTGATTTTTTAAAGACCTTTCTCCGAAAAGTGGTGTTGACTTGCGGAATCAGCCCACCTTCATCATCTTCGCGGCCCGCTTGTCGGCTTTTTTCCGGGCCTTGCGCGCCTTGCGCAGATAGATCGGCTCGGTCTCGAAGTTGACGTTCTCCGGCGGAACCTCCATGAGGCTTGGGTCGCGGAAGTACTTCTGCATGATGGAAAACGCGCGGGCGTAAGCTGCGCCGCCGCAGATGCGCTCGTCGGTCACGACGCCGATGGGCATCTGGTTTTTGTAGCCGATCTTGCCGCCGCCCGAGGGCTTCAGCGCCCGCTCGATCTTGCCAAGGCCCAGGAAGATCGACGTCGTGCCGAAGTTGTACAGGTGGTGGTACAGATAGGTCATGTTGATGGAGGCCATGTTGGTGATGAACATGGATGTGTGAAAGGGGCTGGCCTTATAAACCAGGCCCGGCATCAGGCCATAGCGGTCCAGCAGTTTCACCAGGCCCACCACCAGCGTCGCAAGCCCCGGGATTGTGAGCAGCGTGCGCGCGAACATGTCGGTCAGATTGGTGTTCTTGTCCTCCCGGCCCTGGCCCACGGCTTCCTCAATCTTGCGGCCAACATCGAAGATGGTGTCGGTGGCTTCAAATTCCACCTTCGCCAGCGACTCCATGATGCTGTCGTCCGCCCGCCTTCGCAGCACCACAAACGACACCGAGATCCGGTTTCTGGCGTAAATCTGCTTGTTCATGATAAAGCGGTTGAGCTCCGGGCACTGGGACACGGTGCGCACAAAGGCGGCGATCACAATCGACATGAACGTCAGGTTATGACCCCGCTCATGGGCGGATTTGATATAGTCCGCCAATACGTCATATTCCAGCGTCTGTCGGCAGAAATTCTGCGCGTCCGCTCGCGTAGGCATGATGTAGGGCGTAAATTGGACGATCGGATCAATGCCTCTCAGCAGGCGCCTTCCATCCGGGCGAAAACCAAACACATGCCATCCATCCCCTCGTACAGTTTGGATGAAACCGGGATTATCCGCGCGGTTTGTCGCCGACAAAGAACAGCGCGATGGTACCGGGACCCGAGTGACAGCCAATGACCGGGTTGACAAAATTGATGATCCGCATGCCCACGCCCCACTTTTCGCGAATCAGCGTCTCCACATACCGGCCGTCGTCCAGCGAATCGCCGTGGGAGAGCATGACCGGGTATTTCGTCGGGTCCAGGCAGTTTTCTTTCATGTGGTCCACCAGCGCCTTCAGAGCCCGTTTTCTGCCCTGCTGCTTCTCTTTGGGGATCAGGTGGCCCTCGTCGTCCACGTTGAGCACCGGCTTGATGGAAAGCATCGTGCCAAAAAACGCCGCCGCGCCCGATACGCGTCCGCCCCTGCGCAGGAAGTTCAGATCGTCCACGGTAAACCAGTGGTGGATTTTCAGCTTGGTCTCCTCGACGAAGGCGGCCACATCCTCGATCGCCGCGCCCGCCTCCATTTTTTCAACCGCCAGGTACACCATCAGGCCCTCGCCCAGCGACGCGCACAGCGTGTCGACCACGATCACCTTGCGCTCCGGGAATTCCTCGGACAAGCTTTCTTTGGCCACCATGCCGCTCCCGCAGGTGCCGCTGAGGCCCGATGAAAACGCCAAGTACAATACGTCCTGCCCGGCTTCCAGGTAGGGCCGCATCATGCTCACGACCTTGTCCGCGCTGGCCTGGGCGGACTTTGCGTTTGCGCCCGCGCGAAGGCGCTGGTAAAAGTGGGTTGGACTAATGCAGCCGGGCGCGCTCGGATCAGCCGCAAGCGTATAGTCCGTACCATCCACCATCACGCTCAGCGGGATGACTTCAAGGCCATGCTCCTGCACGTATTCGAGCGGCAGATCGCTCATCACGTCTGTAAACAGCTTATACACCCAAACCCTCCTCAATTCCAGCGGAAGTGGATTTTGTTCATTATACCATCGATGTGCTTTCGACACAAGCGCGGGTTTGAAACGCATAATTCTCCCCGAATATTTCAACGCGATTGCGGTTGACAGCCGAACGCCCTTGGGGAATAATGGTGCCCGTGAGGTGCGTTCAATGCGTTCTGAGGAACTGATCGACTGGATTCACAGCGCGCGGCGCTTTGGCGAAAAAAAAGGTTTGCACAACATGGAAGCACTGCTGGGCGCGCTGGGGCATCCGGAAAAATCGCTCCAATGTGTGCATGTGGCGGGTACCAACGCCAAAGGCTCGGTGTGCGCGCTGATCGAATCGGCGCTGCGCTTTAGCGGCTATACCACGGGCCTGTACACCTCTCCCTTTCTGACGGATTATCTGGAGCGCATTCGCCTGAACGGCTCTCCGCTGGACGAATCGCTGTTTGAACTGGCGGGAAACCGGGTGCGGGAAGCGGCGAGCGCGCTTCCCGGCCTCGCGCCCACCGCCTTTGAGCTCGGGACGGCGGTGGCCTATGTGGTGTTCGCCCTTCAAAAGGTGGACGTCGCGGTGATCGAAACCGGCATCGGCGGCCGTCTCGACCCCACCAACGTCATCGTGCCCGAGGTCAGCGTCATCGCAAACATCGGCCTGGACCACATGGACCAGCTGGGCGGTACCATCGAGGAAATTGCCTTTGAAAAAGCGGGCATCATCAAACCCGGCCGTCCGGTGGCGCTCTATCCCCAGAAGGACGCGGCCGCGACCAACGTGATCGAACGGATCTGCCGGGAAAGAGGCGCGAGGCTTCTCAAAGCGGATGTTTTGCCGCTCCACATCCAGGACGTGACCGCCCGCGGCGCGCGCTTCCGGTGCGAAACGCCCTGCCTGGGCGCGGTCGAGGCCGGGATCCATCTGGCGGGACGGCATCAGATCGAAAACGCGCACCTGGCGCTTGCGGCGCTGGAGCTTCTTTCGGAGCGAGGCTGGGCGCTGGACCCCCGGAGAATCGCGGCGGGCTTCGCCGCGGCCCGCTGGCCGGGCCGGCTGGACTGGGCGGACGAGGGGCTTCTTTTGGACGGCGCGCACAACCCGCAGGCGGCGCGGGCGCTCCTTGAATACCTGCGGGAATTTCTGCCGGGTCGGCGGACCATTCTTCTGACCGCCATGATGCGGGACAAGCAGCCCGAAGCCTGCGCGGATATCCTGGCCGACTGCGCCGCGCTCGTCGTGACCACGCAAGTGGAAGGGCCGCGGGCGCTCCCCGCCGGGGAACTGGCGGCGGTCTACCGCGCTCGGGGCACGCGCGCAGAGGCGCATCCGGAGCCGGGCGAGGCCCTCGAAACCGCACGGACCGCCGCGGGGCCGGACGGCATCGTCGTCGCCTGCGGCTCTTTGTACTTGGTGGGGGAACTGATGAAACTGACCGGAAGGCGGATATGAATCCGCCGCCGGATCGAAATATGGGAGGAATGCGCATGATCCGCCACATCGTTTTATTCAAGATCAAGCCGGAGTTCAAATCGGAGATCCCGTCGATCGTTCAAGGTTTCTATTCGATGGTCGGCAAGGTGGACGGCCTCGTCAGCCTGGAGGCGGGCGCGGACTTTTTGGGCAGCGCGCGCAGCTACGACGTGGCGCTGATCACTGTCTTCCGCGACCGCGCGTCCTTTGATGCCTATCAGGAGCACCCGGCGCACCTGCCGGTCAAGAAGCGGATGCACGAGGTCCGGAGGGACTCCGTCGCCTGCGATTACCAGATTGAGGAGGCGGGACAATGCTGATCGACGAAAAGACCTGCGAGCAGGCCGCGGTACTGGAGACAGCCTACCGCATGTGCGCCGCCGCCCGCACCGCGCCCAAAGCGCGGGGCATCGACTATGTCAAGACGCTGGTCGTAACGGGCGAAGAGAAGGACGCGCTGGCCGACGAGATGGACCGCCTGGGCGCCGAACTGGAAGCGCCCAGCTTCATCCGGGACGCCAAAAATGTCCGGGACAGCCAGGTGGTGGTGCTGATCGGCACCCGCTTCTCGCAGCGGGGCCTCAACTGCGGCTACTGCGGCTTCCCCACCTGCGCGGCCTGCCGGGAAGCCGGAGCAACCTGCGCCTATGATCCGCTGGACCAGGGCATCGCGCTGGGCTCGGCGGTATCCGTCGCCGCCGACAGCCGCATCGACAACCGCATCTTCTACTCCGCCGGACGCGCGGCGCTGACGCTGAAGATGATGGACGAAGAGGTGAAACTGATCATGGCGGTGCCTCTCTCCGCCACACGCAAGTCGGTCTACTTTGATCGAAAGTAACCGCAGGGAACCGTTTACGCCGCCCTGAACGCCCGAAACCAGGCGCGAAGGGCGGCATTTTTTATCCCGGCGCCTTCCGCCACAGGGCCGGACCGCCTCTTTTGCGAAACCTTATGCGGGCCCTTGACAGTCCTCTGGTAAAAACATACAATTATATATGATCTCTCGGTTTTCCTGGCAATCTATGCACCCTGAATCGCCGGCAGCGGCGCGGATCCTCGCCACGCGGCGGCCGTACCCATGCCGTTGGCTGGCGGCAGCTGCGGCGTTTCCCATCTGAGAGAATCGGCTTCGAGGGAGAAGAGCATGAGCCTGACGGCCAACGTGATCCTGAATACCTTCTCGATTCTGCTGCTGTTGGTGCTGATGGTCTATTCGTCCCGAGACGGATGCAAGACCTCGCGCCAGCGAGGGCTGTATTTGTTGTTGCTTGGCGTCGCGGTCACGCTGCTGGTGCTGGACACTCTGTCCCGTTTTGACGGACTATCCCCGGCCTTCCCGGAAATCAACTGGACGGGCAACCTGATTCTGTTCCTGCTCACGCCGCTGTTGCCCACGTTCTGGGTGGAATACGTCTACTGCCAGACCCGCAGCGACGACAAGGTCCCAACCGCCGCCCGGTTGATCCTTTTGATCCTGAACGCGGCAAACGTCCTTCTGGTGATCGCTTCGCAGTTCAACGGCTGGTACTACACCATCGACGCCGCAAACGTCTATCACCGGGGACCGCTATACCCACTGTCTCACCTGATCACGCTGATCATGCTGCTGTGGACCTATGTGGTCACCTACCGAAACCGCCACAGCCTCGACAGGCGTGTTCGGTTTTCGCTCTTTTTCTTCCCGATTCCGCCGCTGGCAGGCGCGGTTCTGCAGACGCTGATGTACGGCTACGCGTTCGCGCTGGTTGCGACGGTGCCGTCCCTTCTGATCGTGCTGCTCTACGCGCAGGACGACAGCATCTACACCGATTACCTGACGGGCGTGGGCAACCGCAAAAAGCTGGAATCGGTGCTGAAGGAAAAGGTCGCAAAGTGTTCGCCCAAGCGGACGTTCTCGTTCATCATGCTGGACATCGACCATTTTAAAAAGATCAACGACTCTCTGGGCCATGAGACCGGCGACCGGGTGCTCAAAATCGCGGCGGATCTTCTCAAAAAATCGGTCCGTTCCAACGACTATGTGACCCGCTACGGTGGCGACGAGTTCTGCCTGATTCTGGATGTCAGCAGCGAGACGGGACTTAGCCGCGTGAAGCAACGCATCCTGAGCGGGGTGGAGGCGCTCAACCAATCCAGCGCGCAGCCCTTCAGGCTGTCGTTCAGCATGGGCTCCCAGGTCTACGACTTCGAGGAGCACCTGGGGGCGGAGGAATTTTTAAAGCGCGTGGACTTACTGATGTATGAGAACAAGCGGGCCAAGGCTCTGGCTAACGCGCCGGAATCCAACACCTGAGGCCGGTTTCCGTTTCCTCCCTAGCCTCGAGATGATGCGGGGAACGCATGGCGAAAGCACGGTAGACTCCGGCCGCGTCCA
>CALGYL010000298.1 GCA_937934775.1 uncultured Clostridia bacterium | reverse complement strand
CGAGATGCCTAAGTGACTGGAGTTCAGACGTGTGCTCTTCCGATCTGGCAGGCCATCGTTAAAAATTTTAATAATCTTCCCGCCATGCAAGTATATCGCTGCGGTATTGCCTTTCGCTATTGGTTGTCCCAAATTCATCATGGACATCACCCATATACAAATTTCCGTAATTGCGCGAGCGCGTGTTGCCCAATCGTGTTTGTGAGAACTTTCATCCCACTTTCCTGATTGGGCGTGAAATGAGCCGTACTATCTTACGCGAGCAAATACCAATTTGTAACCGAAATGAGTATAGCACAGTAGAGGCAATGTGGCAAGGATCAAGGATTATGCTGTCCCATTTTGGGTGAGACAGTCACATGCGGCTTTAGGGGAATCGAATAATTCGTCCCCTCTGATTATTTGAACGAAATTTCCTGAGGGATTCGCTATCCAACTACAGAGCGACGCTGACCTGCCCCCTGTGATTGTACCAAACCCAATGTTAGTAAGTCCCCATCTGGGGAGGGGGTTCCCTTGCTCCGCTTGACCGCATTGCACCGCTTGGCGGCGTGGCGGTCAAGGGCGGCGGAGCCGTTTCATTTACCCTTGACGGGCAAGTCGCCAAGCGGTATCCTCCGTCAAAGCGGAGAAAGGGATCATTGCTTGGACTCTACATTGTGCTCACGCGCGCGCAGGGACTGGGGCCACGGGTGGGAAGAGCGGTGCGCATCTTCCGGCGGGATCATATCCTGGGCGTCTTGTTTCTTCGCCAGCATGGCGGATCGGCAAAGCGGCTTTGCTTGATTGGGGTCTGGATGATCGCCATTGCCGTGCTCTTTGTGGACCTTGCCGCGGCGCTTAAGGAGAGCCTTCTGCAAAACAGCCTGCGCTACAGCCCCTATGATCTTATGTATTCGCAAATTTTCGGCATGAATCAGGTGGAGGATGCCGATGTTCGGGCGGCGCTCGAGCGGGAAGGCGTGGCGGTCGCCGCGGTGAATCAGGCGGACTATCTGCGAAACGGTACGTTCAGCGTGTTCTCTGTGTCGCGGGTGAACCGACTCTTTCACTGCGGGTACAGGGTTGCGGATGGAGAGTTCCTGCCGGTATTGCAGTATGACCGCGACGACGACTATGACCACGATCTGTCCGCGCCGGATTTCCTCTCGTTTCGCTGCGGCGGGGGGGGGGCGGATCTATCTTAATGGTCCGTAGGAAGCGACGTCAGCGTTCTGTTTAACGACAACCCGGCCTTTGCCGACCGCACGCTGATCGTGAGCGACGCCGACTTTGCCAGAATTTCTTCGGGATCCGGTGATTATTCGCAGGGCACGATCAAGCTCTTTACGTTTGCGCACTGGGAGAATTCCGCAGCAGGGGTGGACGCCGTTCAGTGGCTGCGCAATCACATCGATCCCGCGGAACGGCACAGGTACTACAGGGCTTCGCCCAGAACTGATGCGTATGCAACCGCAAAGCAGTCCGCGCAGTTTATGATCTTCCTGATGTCCTTCATCGCGGTCCTGTTTTTCGCGGTCGCGGACATCACCGTCTTCTTCAAGATTCAGGCGGAGGCCGAGGACGGACAGCGGGTGCTGAACGGCCTTTACAGGATCGGAGTTGCGCCGGGAGAGATGCTGGACATGATCCGGCTGAAGAACGCGGCGTATTTCATGCCGCAGGCGATCCTCGAGCCGGCGCTTGGCGCGTTCCTGAACTTCACAATTCACCGGTTCTATGGGTTCAGGTGGAAGGCCGCGCTCCTCGGTCTGCCCATCGGGATCGGGGTTTCTGATATTGCAGAAAGCGGTTGTGGGAAAGAGTTCCGTTCGGGAACTGCGTGGTTACGGCTTCTGAGGCGGTCTCAGGCAGTTCGTGCCATCTTTTTGAAGGTTTTGGCGAAACAGCGCCGCCATTCGTGCCGGCTTTGACAGGACCGGAACTTCAAACGACAGAATCGGTCCACGCGTTTTTGCGCTGAAATGTGGCAAAAGCTGACACGATATGCTACAATGAACAGGATGGATTCGCGCCGCGGGCGCCTCGCCGCGAAGCGGCTAAGGCCGCGCGAAGGAACTTCGGATGGCAGGCGCAAGCTTGGCGACCGAACAATTGGTGAGGTGCGGACATGAGAAAAACCATGGCGCTACGATTTGCGCTCCTGTGTGCGGTTTGCGTTTTGATGCTTGGCGCGAACTCCGCGCTCGCGTCAAGCCCGGTCGGGCGGTGGTCCGGTTCGTTCGGAGGATCGGGGAAGAGCGGTTCCGCATCCGCCACTTTTCGCAAGGACGGCAGTTGTACCCTGCATGCGTTGGGCTTTTCCGCCTCCGGAAGCTATGGCGGCGGGAGCATCCATGTATCCGCATACGGCTACAGCATGTCGTTGTCCTATTCCTGCAGCGGGAATAGCATGACCATCAGAGGCAGGAAGGGCAAATATTCGGGCAGCATGCATCTGAAACGGGTCGGCGGGAGTTCCAGCTCGAATGAAGATGCGGATTCCGGGACGGCGCAGAGCGTATACGCCAGATGGACAGCGGAGTCAAACGGACTTACCTACGAGGTCAGCCTGTACAAGAATGGTTTTCTGTACTGGTCGGAGACGCCTTTGGACCAGGAAGCGGCAAACGGTCAGGCGGAGGGCGTTCAGGCCTTTGGCGTGCGGCTGACGGTGTCCGGGGATACGCTGGTTCTCGTTCCGCTGGCAGACGGCGCCGCCGAGAGCGCGCCCTCTCTGTGGCCGGAGGCGGAAGGGGAGAACGGAAAGACCTGGAAGCTAACCTATGGCATGGATGCAAAAAGCCTCACGCTGCGTAGCGGAGCGGAGACGCTTCTGACGCTGAAACGCGGCGATCCAACGGATGCGCTTCCGCCGGAGGCGCTGTTCCGGCCGTACATCGCGCTGAAAAAGGGCGACAGGGGAGAGGCCGTGGTGCAGCTGCAGGAAGCCCTCGTCACGGCGGGATACCTGAGCGGCGCGGCGGACGGGAAATTTGGCAGTCAGACGCAGGCCGCCCTGAAAGCTTTCCAGACTGCCTGTGGCATGGAAGCCGACGGCGTTGCGGACCAGAATGTTTTTGAGGCCCTGTACAAGTAGCGAAAGGGCGGACGGCACGTTTTTAATCGACTCCGGCGCGCTTGTGCCGGAGTCGATTCATATCTGTGCGGTTTCTCTGTTCCGGCGGGGCTGAAATCCGGAGGCTATAATGTGGTTCTCCGCCCGGATAGAGTCGCGCGGAGGGTTAAAGGACACCCGAAATTGTTACACAGCCTTCGGCGCTAAAACTTTTTCAGGTTAAAGGACTAAAGCGTTCCGATCGTAAAAATCAAATCTTTGCGTTTCGTTGTTTAGTTTTGTCTAAAATCCGTGAGAATTATCCCGATATAATGTTCGGAAGCGGCTTTGGTGTTTTAAGATTTGGTTCATGTTGTCTTTCTGGTTTCTTGTAATGTCCTGAATGTGGCTTGGAATGTCACCTCGGCTCAGGCTTCCCATCCACATGGCCGACACCGAGTACCTGCGCAGAATGAATCCGTACTCTTGCCTGCCCGTTTCGCGCGCCTGCGCCGGGGAGGCCGAATCGACGGCTCCTCCTGAACCAACTTACGTACGCAATTATTCATATGTATGAGGTGGCAACGATGAAGCGTCAACGGAAACTCAACCTGGGGGTCAAGCTAACCCTGTCCGTAGCCATTGCGATGGTGCTTGTCCTCGCGGCGTCGTTTGTTCTGATCATTTCCACTGTTTCGCAAACCACGGAGCAGGATGCCAATGTCAACCTGAAAGCGTTGGCGGAGAAGAACGCATTCACAATACAGGCCGAGTTGAATGCGCCGCTTTTGACGGCGAGAACGCTTGCGAACAGCTTTCAGAACTACGCAAACCTGGACGCTCAAAACCGCCGGGCGGTGTACAGCACCATCATGCAGGGCGTTCTGAACAATAATCCCCAGTATTTGGGGGTGTGGGCCATCTTTGAGCCCAACGCGTTTGACGCCATGGACGCGCAGTACATAAACACTGAAGGAACGGATCAGACGGGCCGTTTCGTTCCTTACTGGCACTGGTCGGAGGGTAAAGCCGTGCTGGAACCCTGCGTGGATTATGACACGCCGGGCGCCGGGGATTACTACCTGCTCGCGAAGGATTCCGGAAAGGAGAGTATTCTGGAGCCCTACCTATATAAAATCGACGGCAAGGACGTGCTGCTTACAACGCTCTCCGTTCCCGTGAAGGATGCGGCCGGAACGGTCGTCGGCGTCGTCGGTGTGGACATCACGCTGGCGTCTCTTGAGACGATGCAACTGGATCAAGGGAGTTACGGCAGCGCGTATTACTACGCCATTTCCCACGGCGGCATCTACTTCATGCACTCGGATACCTCGGCGATCGGCACGTTCCTGAAAGATAGAGAAACCACTAACGTGGAACAGATTCTGGGCGCCATCGCGCAGGGCATCGCGTACACCTACGACAGCACGTCCGTCAAGACCGGGAAGGTGGTCCGGCGCATGCTGACACCCATCACGATCGGGAACACAGGGACGCCTTGGTATCTATGCCTTGCCGTTGAGGTAAGCGAAGTCCTTGAGACCACGATGCGCATCACCTGGATGCTGGTGTTGACGCTGATTGCGGTGCTGCTGGTTACAATTCTCCTCACAGCCATACTTGTCAACCGCACCGTCAGCTTCCCGGTCCGGCTGGCTGCGGCGAAAGGAAACGAGTTCGCGGTCGGAGACTTCTCCAACCCGGTTCCGGAGGCATTTGTCCGCAGAGGAGATGAGATCGGAACGCTGGCGCAGGCGTTCGACACCCTCTATGGCAGCATGAACGAACTGATGGCCAGCATCAAGGCCGCGTCTCACGAAGTCTCCGCCGGGGCCAAGCTGATTTCCTCCTCCAGCGAGGAACTGGCCCAGGGCGCCACCGAGCAGGCCAGCGCCATCGAGGAACTCAGTTCCTCCATTGAGGAGATCGCGGCGCAGACCAAGCAGAACGCCACGAATGCCAGTCAGGCCAATCAGCTGGCAGACCATACCCGCTCCAGCGCGGAAAATGGCAACCAGCAGATGCAGCAGATGCTCCTCGCCATGGAGCAGATCAATGAATCCTCCGCCAACATTTCCAAAATCATCAAGATCATCGACGACATCGCCTTCCAGACGAACATTCTGGCCCTCAACGCCGCCGTGGAAGCGGCCCGCGCCGGAGAGCACGGCAAGGGGTTCGCGGTCGTCGCGCAGGAGGTTCGCAACCTGGCCGGGCGCTCGGCCAGCGCCGCGCAGGAGACCACCCAGATGATCGAAGCGTCCATCCGCAAGGTGAACGACGGTCGCAAGATCGCCGAGGAGACTGCCAAAGCGATGGCCTCCATTGGAGAGGAAATCGGCCAGGTCGCGCAGTTGATCCACGACATCAACACCGCGTCCGGCGAACAGTCGGTGGGCATCTCCCAGATCAATCAGGGCATCATTCAGGTTTCTCAGGTGGTGCAGATGAACTCCGCTACAGCCCAGCAGAGCGCCTCCACCAGCGAGGAGCTCAACCGTCAGGCCGATACCCTGCAGACCCAGGTTTCAAAATTCAAACTTGCGGAGAAATAGGAATCTTCCCGTGCGCCGCCCCGGTTTCCCGTTTGCGGAAACCGGGGCGGCGCGTATTCGCGCTGAACCCCTTTGGGAGCGGATGAATAATTCACGCGCGGCGAGGGCTGTCAACAGGCCGCCCCTTCGATTTTTTGTCGCAAAACAAGCCGATCCTTCGGAAGGATCGGCTCACGAATGGCGGGAGGCGCCGAAAGTACAGAGGCAAAGGCTTTCCGAAAATTCCGGCAGAGGTTGTCCGGTCGCCGGCACCGTGCGCGAAGTTTACCGGGAACGCGGCAGGCCGCGATAGCTTTCGATGAATTGGACGACGCCGGGCAACGTCAGCGGCCGGCTGATGAAGTAGCCCTGCAGCTTGTCGCAGTTTGAATCCGTCAGGAATTCCAGCTGTTCCTGCGTCTCGACGCCCTCCGCGACGACTTCGACGTTTAGGCAGTGTCCCATTTCAATAATCAGGCGTGTCAGGGATTTTGCGTCGCTTCGCGCGATGAAGGATCTGTCGATCTTGAGCACGGAAACGGCAAGTTCATACAGCGAGCTTAATGACGAATACCCGGTGCCAAAATCGTCCAGCGAGAACTTGACGCCATGGTTCCTCAACGCGTTCATCTTGTGGATCAGCGGATTGTCCCGGCTCATGAAAACGGATTCCGTGATTTCCAACTCCAAAAGATCAGGCGAAAGACCGGACCTTTCGACTGTGTCCAGAACGCTATCCACAAATTCACCCTGAAGCAGCTGGACGGCGGAGATGTTGACGGAGACGGTATAGCGCGTATGGAAGCGCTCGTTCAGTTCCCGGATGGCGCTGCAGGCCGTGAAGAGCACCTATTCGCCGATGGGGATGATGGAACGGCTTTCTTCGGCGATGGGGATGAATGTACCGGGCATGACCTGGCCCAGTTCGGGGCTGTTCCAGCGGATCAGCGCCTCAAAACCGGTGATCTCCCGGGTGGATCCGGATATCTGCGGCTGATAGTGCAGATAAAACTCCTTTTGGTCCAGCGCCTTTCGTAGGTAGCTGCGCACCCGGCTTCTGTTCAGCAGATCCTGACCCATGGAATTGTTGTAGAAAGCGTAGGCACTGCCGCTGCTCCGCTTTGCCCGGTGCAGCGCGATGTTTGCCTGTGTGAGCAATTGATCCAGGCTGACGCCGTGTTTGGGGTAGAGGGAAATCCCGCAGTGTGCTGAAAGACGAAAGTAATTGCCATCGATGTCGATGGGTTGGCTGACGGTGTCTAAGAGTTTGTTTACCGTGGTGGAGATCTGCTTGGTTCCCTCATATTTCCGAACGAACAGGATGAAGCCGGCCCTGCTGAAGCAGTACAGGGTGCAGATTTCGCATTCGCACGCCACCATGCGCTTGGAGATCGCCCGTAAAACCTGATCGCTGAGCAGGCTGCCGTAAGAAGCGTCGATTTCAGGAAAATCGTCGAGCACAATGGAAACAAAGGCGAGCTGCTCGGTCCGATTCATATCGCCGCTGATGATTCCCCCGGCGGTCTCCATGAGCAGGTTTCGGTTGGGCAGCTTCGTGATCGGATCCTGATAGGCCAGCCTGTAGATTTCCTTGCGCTTTTCGTTGAGTTCGTTTGCCTTTTGTTGGATGATTTCCTGTTTGCGCACCGAATTGGTGATGTTGACCAGCGTGATGGCGACGTGATCTGGCTTAGGGGAATAGGCATGGACATCATACCACTTGTTGAACACGGTGGAATAGTTGCTGAAGTGTCCGGCGATGCCGGTTTTTGCAACATTGCCGAAGAAATCAATCCAGTATTGTTCTGTCGCCGGGTACAATTCGAGCGCCCGCTTCCCGATGATTTGCTCTCTTTTCTGGCCGGTTTCCGCTTCGAAGGCTTTGTTGACGGCCACAAACACATAATCAACCGGCCGACCGTTATCATCATAGATCATTTTGTAATAGGAAAACTGGCTGATCATGTTGTCAAAGAGCAGACGCAATTCCGCGTCCGGTAAGTGCTGGGGCGGATTGCCGCATAACGGGGCGTTATCTTGCGTATCCATACGGCTTTGCTCCTAATGTTGGGGTGAATGAGATGCGCAGGAATCCGTTCAGACTGCGGCGCGTTGTGATCCGGCGTCAATTCAGCCAACCCAGAAAGCAGAACGGCGTAAGATAATATTATTATAACATCCTGCCGGAAGTTGTCAAGGCATTGGCGGGTGGGACCGCATCCGCCCTGCCATGGACGGCGTTTGACCGATGCGCTTTCATGCGCGGGAACAACCGGACGCATACGGTCCGGCGCCAATTCTCGCCTTCCGCCCAAGGGTTCAGCCGAAAACCCGCAGCGCGGTTTATGCTTCGAACGACGGGTAATATCCCTGTAAATCCGCTTGACATTAAAATTTTCCGCGGTACAATACAGGGTGTTTGTTTTACATCCAACAAATCCGGAGAGGGGGATGCGCTTGGAAAAAAACCGGTCGGTCGGCAAGGCGATCCGCTCGCTGAACAATATGATCATGCGCCGTTTTGATTCAAACAGGCCCGACAAGGAAGTGTTGGAGCGCATCACCGGCACCAACCGTTGGGTCATCGGCTTCATGGTCGATCAGCAGCGGGCGGGGAAGACGGTCTATCAGCGGGATCTGGAGGAGGCGTTTGGCGTCACCCGGTCCACCGTATCCAAGGTGCTGGACCTGATGGTCCAAAAGGGACTGATCGAGCGCCAGAGCGTGGCGCACGACGCGCGCCTGAAAAAACTGGTGCTGCTGCCCAAGGCGATGGAGCTGTCCCAGAAGATGCGCGCCTACGCCGAGGGTGTGGAAAAGGAAATCCTGACGGGGTTCACGCCCCAGGAGATCGAGAACCTGTTCGACTACATCGACCGCATGAAGAAGAACCTGGGCGAGCAGGAATGCTGCGGGCGGTGAAGCGCAAATTTCGCGGCGGGGAAACGATCCGCCAGGACAAAGAAAGTTTATAACGGGAGGAAACGGCGGCATGCTCAAAAAGCTTGCGCAAAGCATCCGGGAGTACAAAAGAGTCTCAATCCTGACGCCCATCCTGATCACGGGCGAAGTCATCATGGAATGCCTGATCCCCTTCATTATCGCTATGCTGGTCAACCAGATCAAGGCGGGCTGTGAATTCCGGGTGATCGCCATTTACGGCGGCATCCTGTTTCTGATGGCCTGCCTGTCGCTGGCCTTTGGCGCGGCGGCGGGCGCGACCAGCGCCACCGCGTCCTGCGGCTTTGGCAAAAACCTCCGCAAGGACCTGTACAATCGCGTCCAGGCCTTCGCGTTTGAGAACATTGACAAGTTCTCGCCCTCATCGCTGGTCACCCGCATGACCACCGATGTATTCAACGTGCAGAACGCCTACATGATGATCATCCGCGTCGCGGTCCGCAGCCCCCTGATGTTTCTGTTTGCGATCATCATGGCCTACATCATGGGCGGAAAGCTGGCGCTGATGTTTGTGGCGGTGGTGCCCATTCTGGCATTTGGCCTCATCATGATCGTCAAAAAGGCCCTGCCCACCTTCAAGCGGGTGTTCCGGCGGTACGACAAGCTGAACGAATCCATCGCCGAAAACGTGCGGGGCATCCGCGCGGTCAAGTCCTTCGTCCGGGAAGACTATGAAAAGGAGAAGTTCGGCGCGGCGGCGGAGAGCATCCGCGTGGACTTCACCCACGCCGAGCGCATCGTGGCGTTCAACGCGCCGCTGATGCAATTTTGCCTGTACGCCAACATGGTGATCGTGCTCTTCTTCGGTTCGGAACTGATCGTCCGCTCGACGGGTCTGGAGCTGGACGTGGGCCAGTTTTCCGCGATGCTGACCTACGGCTTCCAAATCCTGATGTCCCTGATGATGCTTTCGATGGTCTACGTGATGATCACCATCGCGGACGAATCCGCCCGGCGGATTGTGGAAGTGCTGGACGAAACGCCGTCGCTCGCAAGCCCCGAAAACGCGGTGGAGACGGTTCCGGACGGCTCGATCGACTTTGAAAACGTCAGCTTCAAGTATTCCATGCGCGCGGAGCGGTTCGCGCTGTCGAACATCGACCTAAGCATCAAGTCCGGCCAGACGATAGGCATACTGGGCGGCACAGGCTCATCGAAGTCCACTTTGGTGCAGCTGATCCCCCGCCTGTACGACGCGCCAGAGGGCGTGGTCAAGGTTGGCGGCATCGACGTGAGGCGCTATGACCTTTCGGCGCTGCGCGATCAGGTGGCGGTGGTATTGCAAAAGAACGAGCTGTTCTCCGGCACCATCCGGGACAACCTGCGCTGGGGCAACCAGAGCGCGAGCGACGAGGAGCTGATTGAGGCCTGCAAGCTGGCACAGGCCCACGACTTTGTCATGTCCTTCCCGAAGGGATACGATACCTGGATCGAGCAGGGCGGCGTCAACGTGTCCGGCGGACAGAAGCAGCGGCTGTGCATCGCCCGGGCGCTTCTGAAGAAACCGAAGATCCTGATTCTGGACGATTCCACAAGTGCCGTGGATACCCGGACCGACGCGCTGATCCGGAAGGGCTTCCGGGAGTTTATCCCCGACACCACCAAGATCATTATCGCCCAGCGCGTGGCCTCCGTGCAGGACGCGGACGGCGTCGTGGTAATGGATGGCGGCAGGATTTCCGCCGTAGGCACGCATGAGGCGCTTCTGAAGGCCAACGAAATCTACCGCGAGGTCTATTCTTCCCAGGTGAGGGGAGGAGAGCGCAATGGCTGAAAAAAAGTTTACCGGAAAGCGGCCCAGGGCCAAGCGCGGCACATTCAAGCGGCTGATTGCGACGCTCTTCAAGTTCTTCCCGGTACTGGTGCCGGTGGTGGCGGTGTGCATCATCTTCTCTGCGGTGGTCAGCTCGATCCCGACGCTCTACATGCAAAAAATCATCGAGATCATCGAACAGTGGTACAAGACCGGGGACTGGACTTCCGCTCGAGCTGCCATTGTGCCCCAAGTGATGCAGTTGGGCCTGTTTTACGTGATTTCGATCGTCTCGGTAATCGTCTATACCCAGATGATGGCCTACATCACCCAGGGCTTCCTCTACAAGCTACGCCGCGCGATGTTTGACGGCATGCAGAAGCTGCCGGTCAAATTCTTTGACACCCACAAGTTCGGCGACGTGATGAGCTACTACACCAACGACATCGACGCACTCCGGCAGCTGGTTTCCCAGTCGCTGCCGCAGCTGATACAGTCGGTTGTGATCGTGATTACGGTGTTCTCCGTCATGCTGTACTTCAGCTTCTGGCTGGCGGCGCTGGTGCTTCTGGGCCTTGGCGTCATGGTGCTGGTCACCCGAAAGGTGGGTGGCAACTCCGCAAAATACTTTGTCCGGCAGCAGATGGCGCTGGGCAAGACCGAGGGCTTTGTGGAGGAGATGATGAACGGCCAGAAGGTCGTGAAAGTCTTCTGCCATGAGGCGGAAAGCCAAAGGCAGTTCGACCAGATCAACGAAGCGCTTTTTGAGGACGCGCGTTTGGCCAACCGCTTCGCCAACATGCTGATGCCCATCCTGGGCAATATCGGAAACCTTTTGTATGTGCTGTTGGCGCTGGCGGGCGGGTTCCTTTTGCTGGTGGGCGCGCCCAATTTCAG
The DNA here is from genome assembly GCA_937934775.1 of uncultured Clostridia bacterium. Taxonomy (GTDB): domain Bacteria; phylum Bacillota; class Clostridia; order Christensenellales; family Aristaeellaceae; genus JAEZHK01. Next base: position 762 of record CALGYL010000298.1, on the reverse strand, counting down.
CTTGTCCGGGATGGCGCTGAGCATCAGCATCGTGGTTCCTTTCCTCAATATGACCAAACAGCTGGCGGGCAACGTGGGCCAGCTGTCCCAGCAGATCAACGCGGTGGTCATGGGCCTGGCGGGCGCCAGCCGCGTATTTGAGCTTATGGATGAGCAGAGCGAGGTGGACGGCGGCTATGTGACGCTGGTCAACGCTGAAATCGCGCCCGACGGCGCCATTACCGAGAGCGAAAAGCGCACCGGACAGTGGGCCTGGAAGCATCCCCACACAGACGGAACGCTGACCTACACCAAGCTATCCGGCGATGTGCGGCTGACCGACGTGGACTTTGCCTATGAGGAAGGAAAACCCGTTCTGTCGGACGTGACGCTGTACGCGGAGCCGCGGCAGAAGGTGGCCTTTGTTGGCGCCACCGGCGCGGGCAAAACCACCATCACAAACCTCATCAATCGCTTCTACGACATCGCCGACGGCAAGATTCGCTACGATGGGATCAACATCAATAAGATCAAAAAGGCTGACCTCAGGCGGTCGCTGGGCGTGGTGCTGCAGGAAACCAACCTGTTCACAGGTTCCGTCATGGACAACATCCGCTATGGAAGGCTGGACGCCACCGATCCGGAGTGCGTTGAGGCCGCGAGGCTGGCCGGCGCGGCCGACTTCATTACGAGGCTGCCGGACGGCTACAACACCGTTCTGTACGGCAACGGCGCGAACCTCTCGCAGGGTCAGCGGCAGCTGATTGCCATCGCCCGGGCAGC
>CALGYL010000297.1 GCA_937934775.1 uncultured Clostridia bacterium | reverse complement strand
ATGTATGATCCGTTATTGTCTTCTAGCCTGTCAACTCCCTCCGTCGCGTTGTACAATATATTACCGAGCAACGAGCAAAAATCATCTTATTGCATGGGTAATTGAACCAATGGACACCCTTGGAAATCAAATTGTATATTTCGACGCCTGATGATTGATGATTTTGCTGTGAGGAGGGCATCTACCGCGACATTACCGGTTGAGTATGGCTGGATTACATTGAATCTTTCGTTCAGTTTATCTATATGGTTATGAATTTCTCTCGAACCTTGTGTTGTACTCATCTGCTCTATAATCTGCATATGGTGCTTGATGTCATGACGGAATACAGCTATGTCTTCATATACGCTTTGCATTTCGCCGTTGTATTTCTGTGTCAATTCAAGCCGGTGAATATCTAATTCATACTGCCGTTGTTTATACGCACTTCTTAGCATTATTTCATAGAGAACAATAGACAATATAGATATTACAAATAGGCATAAACAGACACTTGTAAAACGTTCACCAAGATCAGAATCCATACCTATCGCAAACAATAATTCTATTGCCACCAAACACAACACGTTCAATCCAAGCAGAATTGAAAACGAATGCCAAGACAATTTGACATTCCTTCGTTTACTACTAAGTTCAATTGTCGTTGTTATGAATATCAATGTCAGAAGGTTTGTCGAAACGACAAAACCTACTCTCTCTGGCGTTGTATTCAGTAGCTGCTCCCATCCGACATTTAGGATCCCGACATAAAAAGAGCTGGTTAAATTAACGACGACAGTAAAAATCAGCAACGCTATTATGTTCCACAATAAAACCATCCGCCATTTATCATCAAAAACAATTAGCCCATATACAATTGGGATTATGAACATGACTGTATCAGAAGCGATTGGCATATCAAAAAACAAGTGAGCGGTTAAAAAAACCGCAATCAGAGCAATACACATAGCGTCTGCTGCCCTGTGGCTGCGCGAAGAAATAAGCTGCTTGTTCAAAAAGTATGTGATAAGCACAGCTTGAAAGAGGTTTATTCCTATTTCAAAAACCGTCCAAGCAATCATAACTGTAACCCCTGGTAGTACTTGCTGAATGACGCCCTGAGCCCATCCCTATACTGCTTTCCCACAGCAATATCTAACCCATTAGCCATGATGACTCTATCATAAGTTATCTTCCGGACATACATTATATTAACTATATAACTCCTATTGCACATAACAAATATGGCGTGTGGTAATTCATCATATAGACGTGATAGCTGCTGACGAATTTCAACAGTCTTTTTCTCATGCGTACAGTGGATTTGCACGGTATGTCCGCTTGATTCGATATACAATATACTGCTATATCTCAGAACGGTCTTTCCGCCACTATCCTCAAATATTATACTCTCACCTTGCGCGTATTTCCATTGGTTAAATGCAATGTCTAAACATTCAGAAATCTGATCGGGATGCACCGGTTTGCGTAGGTAGCGAAGCGCGCTAACGTAATATCCTTCATAGGCATATTCGGAATAGTTTGTAAATGTCAGTGGCGGTGATAAAATGATAGATAACGGCGCGGAAAAAATGTCATAAAGTGGCGGCTGGGGCCGGGCGGATGGTAGACTCTTTCTGTTACACAAGAAGGTGTGGCAGAAAGGGCTGAAGGAATGGAAGGAGCAAAATGGATGGACATCCGCAACGACCGCCAGAAGGGATTGAACTACACGGAAATCGGGAAGAAGTATCACCTCGACCCGCGCACGGCAAAGCGATACGCGCTGTCAGAAACGAAGCCGGCCTACCAATTGTCTGGGCCGAAGCCGTCCATACTGGACCCGTACAAGCATCAGATCGACCAATGGCTGGAGGAAGCGCCGTACAGCGCAGTAAAGATCCTGGAGAAGCTGAAAGAGCAGGGTTATCAGGGGAAATACACCGTGGTGCGGCAGTATGTGAGGCGGATGAAGGGCGACCTGGACGAGAAGGCGACGGTGCGGTTCGAGACCATGCCGGGGCTTCAGGGTCAGGTGGACTGGGCATTCTTCGAAGACCATCTGGTGCGGGACGGCGGGCAGCTGAAGAAGCTGTACTGCTTCCTCATGGTGCTGGGATTCTCCCGGATGCGCTACATCGAATTCGTGACGGACATGACCACGGGGACGCTGATCCGGTGCCACCAGAACGCGTTCCGGTACTTCGGGGGCTACCCAGAGGAGATCCTCTACGACAACATGAAGCAGGTCGTTGTCAAGCGTCTAATCAAGCAGGAGGACAGCGAGCTGAACCGGCAATTTGAGGATTTCGCGGGGTTCCACGGCTTCAAGCCCGTTCTCTGTCGGCCGTACCGGGGCCAAACCAAAGGCAAAGTGGAGCGAACGGTACAGTATGTCCGGAAGGACTTCATGGTGGGCATCAGGTATTCATCGCTGGACGACT
>CALGYL010000296.1 GCA_937934775.1 uncultured Clostridia bacterium | reverse complement strand
TGGTCCAGGAACAGATGGCGTACCGCTGCCCGGGCGCCCGGCTCATCGGGATGGGATACCTGCCCGGCGCACAGTTGGAGTTCTATCTCCACGCCACTGTGGAGCGCTCTCAAATCAAGTCAGCGCCCACCCGGGTGCCGGTCGCCGTCTGGGAGATCTGCGAGGCGGACGAACAGCGGCTGGATCGCTATGAAGGCTACCCCGGCTACTACATCAAGGCGGAGCGCACGGTGTACATGACGGACGGCTCTGAAATCACGGGCATGATCTACCTGATGAACCAGAAGCGCGTCGCGCCGCCAACCCGGGATTACTACGAGGGCATCCGGCGGGCATACCTGGCGCTGGGCTTCCGCTCCGAAATCGAGAAGGTACTGGAGCCCGCGCTGCTGCGCAGCCTGGTGCGAAAAGCCTGATGTACTCGGCCGCGTTGTGCACAACAAAAGCCGCTCTCAAATTGAGCGGCCTTAAGCTTTGAAAACCCTGGGGGAGCAATGAGGAGGTAGTAGCGTTTCTCTTGCGCCAAAAACCTTTGGTGGCTGGAGAATCAGAACTGAATGGTCTTGAAGCGAATCCCGTCGATCTTTGCGAGCGCGTCCTCCAGCGCCTTAATCGCGCCGACTTCCTCCGCGTCCACCAGCTGCAGCAGAATCAGACCTTCTTCGGAGCAAACGTCGCCGGCCTGGTGCAACCCAAGCCGCATCTTGATGTTGCATCCGAATTCTGTCAACACACCTTGAAGAGCGTCCGCAACTTCGCGTCGCTTGCTGGCCCGGATGGCCATGATGGTTTCCGTGTTCATGCAACATCCCCGTCTTTCTTTTCACAGATCCACACGCAATATACTATCACCCGGCGGTCTGGGTGTCAATCGCCTCTTATCTTTCCCGCACCTTTCGCCCTCTTTCCATCCACCCTTCTGCCAAGATGTTTAATATAGGGGGTTGTCCAACGACAGAAGCCGCTCTCAAATCGAGGGCGGCTTCTGTCGTTTATGGAGCTTCGAAATCTTGTGCCAGTCGCGCCACGCAAGCGCCGACGGCGGAGTTGGAGGAACAATCCGAGTCAACCGCACCCGTCCGGCGTCAAGGGCTCCTGTGCGGCCACGCCGCGAATCGTCAGAGCGGGATCACGTCGTGGGCGGTCTCGACACCGGTTTCGTTCTTTCTGAATCGCACCAGCAGTTGGCCTTCACACACCCGGTAGACCGCCTGGAAAGGCTGGAGCCACAGGTGCGTCAGCCCTGGGCAGTGCTGGTATGCTTCGGCGCGATATGCTTCGAAATCTTCTAGGCCTTGAGCGCCGAGCCACCGCTCGTAAAGATCCATCAGGTAAGGAACCTGCTCCTTCTGGAGCCGCTCCCACACCAGTGGGCCGGGCATCGACTTGAAATTGGAGATTAGCCGGCCGTCATGAAAGAGCGCCCACTGGTTAAGTGGTAGCGGGTTTTGCATCAGATCCAGCATCGCCTCGGCGGTGCCGCAATCGTCGCAGATGAAGACATCCGCATGGCGGCTGAGCGCATTGCGCGTCACATGGGTGTTCATCACGCCGCTACCGCAGCGGGGACAGGACATGCGCTCTCCGGCCAGTTGCCGGGCTTTGAAATCAAGGAGCTGTTCATTCAGATCCTTCATTCTGTCTCCTCCTTCCCGTCAGCGGCGTGGGC
>CALGYL010000295.1 GCA_937934775.1 uncultured Clostridia bacterium | reverse complement strand
ACGAGATGCCTAAGTGACTGGAGTTCAGACGTGTGCTCTTCCGATCTAGCCGGTCTCGGTGACGAGGCAGTTGTCCTCCAGCCGGAAGCCGATGCCCCAGTCCTCGTTGTAGATGCCGATGTCCACGCAGAACACCATGCCGGCGGCGACCGGGCGGGTCATGTCCACCACGTCGTGCACGTCAAAGCCCACGTGGTGCGCGCCGCCGTGCCACATGTAACGGCCCACTTCCTCGTACTCCTTGACGAGCCCGATGGCCTTGAGCTGCTCGAAGTTGAACTTGCGGGCGGTCAGGTCCACATCGGCCATGGGCATGCCGGGCTTGAGGATAGAAAACATGTACTGGGAGGTGTTGTAGGCGCAGGTATAGAGAAGCCGCTGCTCCTTGGAGAACCTGCCGTTCACCGGCCAGCCGCGGGACACGTCGTTGCACTCGTTGTCCCAGATCGCGCCCACGTCGTTCAGGATCATGTCGCCGTCATTCACCGGGCCGGTGTAGGCGTCGTAATGGATGCAGAAGTTGTTGACGCCGGAGGAGATGATCGGCGGGAAGGCGGGCGTAATGACGCCGTTCCGGGTCAGCGCCGCGTCGTAAACCGCCTTGAGCTCGTATTCCACCATGCCGGGCTGAACCAGGCGCATCATGTCCAGAATGCCCTCCCGGGTGATGGTCATGGCCTTGCCCATGGCCTCAATCTCGCAGGGCTTCTTGAGGGTGCGCAGCGCCCGGAGGTGGGGCAGCATGTTGCGAACCGTGAGGAACGGGTACTCCTTCGCGGCGAGAGCGGCAAAGCGGTCCGCGTCGTTCTCGGGATCGCCCGGCTTCAGGCGGTCGATGTCCAGATACAACTGCTCGTACAGGCCGGAAACCGCCGCCTTGTGGAAGCGGGCGGAAAAATCGTCCACCCAGGCGATCGAATCGATGCCCGACAGCGCGCGGGCTTCGTCTGCCTTGACCCTGCGGCCGTTCCAGCGCTCCAGATGCGCGTCCGGCAGCAATAGAAACAGCGTTTCCTCCACCGTCTCGCCGCGCTTTTCAGCCATGAAGATGAAGCGCTGGGCGTTGGGCAGCCCAACGCCCGTCAGGTAGGCAAAATTCCGGTTGGCGAAGAAGCCGTGGAAGGCGTCGGCGGTGCGCCGGAGCGCGGAGCCGGAGAAAGAGAGAATCAGCGCGTCGCCCGGGATGCGTGCGTACAGCGCGCGCCGGTTTTCCACATAAAAGGACTTGTCCATGCCGCGCCTCCTCAGGATTCCTTCATGAAGGGATAGACGATCTCCTTGGCGGGCAGGAAGTTCTCCTTGATCACGCGCGGGCTGATCCAGCGGTAGAGGTTGAGCAGGGAGCCCGCCTTGTCGTTGGTGCCAGAGGCCCGCGCGCCGCCGAAGGGCTGCTGGCCGATCACCGCGCCGGTGGGCTTGTCGTTGATGTAGAAGTTGCCTGCGGTGCCGGTAAGCGCCTTCTCCATCTTGACGATGGCGCCGCGGTCCTGGGCAAAGACCGCGCCGGTCAGCGCGTAGGGCGAGGCGGTGTCGCAGGCCTTCAACGCGCCGTCCAAATCCTCGTCCGGATAGACGTAAATGGTCAAAACAGGCCCGAAAATCTCCTCCACCATGCTCTTGAAGTCCGGCTTCTTGGCCAGAATGACGGTGGGGGTCACAAAGTAGCCCACGGAATCGTCGTAGGAGCCGCATAGCACCTCGGCGTCCGGGGAAGCCGCGGCGTAATCAATGTAGGACTTGATGTTGTTAAAGGAATTCCTGTCGATCACCGCGCCCATGAAGCTGGTGAAGTCCTGAATGTCGCCGACCTTCAGCTTCGAAAGCTCGCCCAGCAGCTTTTCCTTCACGCCGCCCCACAGGCTTTCCGGGATGTAGGCGCGGGAGGCCGCGGAGCACTTCTGCCCTTGGTACTCAAACGCGCCGCGGGCCAGCGCCGAAACCAGCGCATCCACATCGGCGGACGGGTGCGCGAACACGAAGTCCTTGCCGCCGGTCTCACCCACCAGGCGCGGGTAGTTGTGGTAGGCGCGGATGTTCTGGCCCACCAGCGACCACACGCCGCTGAACACTTCCGTGGAGCCGGTGAAGTGGAAGCCCGCCATGTCGGGATCGTTCAATACGTACTTGGAAAGGTCGGTGCCGCGGCAGGGGATGAAATTGATCACGCCCGCGGGCAGACCCGCCTCCTCCAGAAGCTTCATAAAGTAGTAATTGGACAGAACCGCCGTGGACGAGGGCTTCCAGAGCACGGTGTTGCCCATGATGGCCGGGGCGGTGCAGAGATTGCCGCCGATGGAGGTGAAGTTGAACGGCGATACCGACACGACAAAGCCGTCCAGCGGCCGGTATTCCATCCGGTTCCAGATGGCGGGCATGCTGCCGGGCTGCTGCTTCATAATCTCCTGGGCGTAATAGACGTTGAAGCGCAAAAAGTCCGCCAGTTCGCAGGCGGAGTCGATCTCGGCCTGATAGGCGGTCTTGCTCTGTCCCAGCATGGTGGCGGCGTTGACGCGGTCGCGCCAAGGCCCGGCCAGAAGGTCCGCGGCCTTGAGGAAGATGGCCGCGCGGTGCTCCCAAGGCATTTCGGCCCAGGCGGCCTTGGCGGCTTTCGCGGCCTGAATGGCTTCCTTCAGTTCGGCCTCGCCGGCGTTGCAATAGGTCGCCAGCGTATGCTTGTGGTTGTGGGGCATCACGATCTTGCCCAGCGTTCCGGTTTTGACCTCACGCCCGCCGATAATGAGCGGGATCGAAAGTTCCACCGCCGCCTGACGGCTGAGTTCCGCTTTCAGAGAGGCGCGCTCCGCGCTGCCCGGCACATACCCCTTGACCGGTTCGTTCTTGGGCTGCTCCATGGTGTAGAATGCGTTGTTCAAACCAAACCCACCTTCCATGAAAATCGCTTTTTTAAAGTCCTGTAGGACTCTGAACCCGGCGTTTGCGCGTCCGCTTTTCTTTGCAGACGAAAAAGCCCGTCTGTATCCGGGCATTTATGTATTGACGGGGTCCAGAGGAGCAGGATGCTCCCCCGGACCCCCGTTCCGCCTAGAATGTCTGTTCCGTCCGGTCGATGATCTCGTCCTGCAGCGCGCGGCTGAGGTTGCGGAAGTAGTCGGAATAGCCCGCCACGCGAACGATCAGATCCCGGTACTCGTCGGGATTGGCCTGCGCCTCCCTAAGCGTCTGCCGGTCGATGACATTGAACTGGATGTGGTGGCCGTCCAGGTCAAAGTAGGCGCGCACCAGGTCCGCCATATGGTTGAGGCCCGCCTCGCCCTGAACCACCGGCGGCGTGAACTTCTGGTTGAGCAGTGTTCCGCCGGTCATCAGGTGGTCCATCTTGGCGGCGGAGCGGATGGCCGCGGTGGGGCCGTGGGTGTCCGCGCCCTGGGTGGGCGAGATGCCCTCCGACAGCGGCCGCCCGGCCTTCCGGCCGTTGGGCGACGCGCCCATGACTTCGCCGAAGTACACGTGGCAGGTGGTGGGCAGCATGTTGACCCGGTACTCGCCGCCGCGGGTGTTTTTGCGGCCGGTCACTTCATTCAGATAGCTCTTGAACACGCGCCGCATGATGTCGTCGGCGTAGTCGTCGTCGTTGCCGTATTTCGGCGCGCGGTTGGTGACCTGGGCCAGGATCCAGTCGCTGCCCTCGAAGTTCTTTTTCAGCGCTTCGGCCAATTGCGCCATGGTGAAGGTTTTCTTCTCGTAGACGTGCATCTTGATGGCCGAAAGGCTGTCCGTGATGGTGCCGATGCCCACGCCCTGAATGTAGCTGGTGTTGTAGCGCGCGCCGCCGGCGTTGTAGTCCATCCCCTTTACGATGCAGTCGTTGGTGATGACCGAGAGGAACGGCGCGGGCATATAGCGGGCGTAGATCTGCTCGATCACGTTGGAGCCGCGCACCTTCACGTCGATCAGGTGCTTCATCTGCTTTTCAAACGCCTGATAGAGTGCCTCGTAGGTTTCAAAATCCTCGCAGGAGCCCAGCGGGAGGCCCAGCTGCTTGCCGGTCCTCGGATCGACGCCGTTGTTCAGCGTCAGTTCCAGCACCTTGGGGATGTTGAAGTAGCCGGTCAGGATGTAGGCCTCGTTGCCGAAGGCGCCGGTCTCCACGCAGCCGCTGGTACCGCCCTTGCGCGCGTCCTCCAGCGTCTTGCCCGCGTTCAGAAGCTCCTGCACGATGGCCTCGGTGTTGTAGAATGCGGGCTGGCCCCAGCCCTCCCGCGAGACTTCGCAGGCGCGCTTGAGGAAATGGCGCGGCGTCTTCCTTGAAATCTGGACGTTTGAGGATGGCTGCAGGAGCTGCATCTCGTCCATGCAGTCCAGAATCAGGTAGCTGACCGGGTTCACGCCGTCAGAACCGTCGGGCGCGATGCCGCCGGTGTTGATGTTGGCAAAGTCGGTGTAGGTGCCGCTCTCCTTCAGGGTGACGCCCACCTTGGGCGGCGCGGGCTGGTTGTTGAACTTGACCCACAGGCATTCGAGAAGCTCCAGCGCCCGCTCGTCGTTCAGCGCGCCTTCTTCCACATCTTTTTTATAGAAGGGGTACAGGTGCTGGTCCAGCCGGCCGGGGCTGTAAGCGTCCCAGGGGTTGAGTTCGGTGGTCACACCCAGGTGCACAAACCAGTACATCTGGATCGCCTGCCAGTAGGTCTTGGGCGCGTGGGCGGGGACGACATCGCAGTTTTCCGCGATCTGCAGGAGCTCAGCCCGGCGCACGGGGTTCTTTTCGGCCGCGGCCATCTCGCGGGCAAGGGCCGCGTAGCGCCTGCCCAGCAGCATGATGGCATCGCAGGCGACGGACATGGCCCGAAGCTGCTCGGCCTTGCGCTGGGCGTCAAGGTCATTCAGCGGGTCGAGGGCGTCCAGCGACTCCTGGATCTCGGCTTTGTAGTCCAGAAAGCCCTTTTCATAGATCTTGTTGGAGCCGACGGTATGGCCGGGGCCGCGCTGCTCCATAAACTCGGTGAAGATGCCCGCCGCGTAGCAGTCCCGCCACTCCTGCGTCATCGAGGCGAGCAGCTTCTCCCGGATCGACCGGCCCGACCAGAACGGGATGACGGTCTCCTCCTGCTTTTTCAGCGCGTCCTCTGTGACTTTGAAGGAGATCAGTTCCCGGGCGTCCATGATGCGCATGTCGTCCAGCGTATGGCAGCACAGTTCCGGGAAGGTGGGGGCCTTCTGCGGGCCGCTGGCCTTTTCGCCGACGATCAATTCCCCCTCGCCCAGGTAGAGCGAGCGGTTTTCCATATAGCGGTAGAGAGAAAGCGCGCGCATCTCCGGGATCGAAACCCGCCCGTCGTACTGTTTGTAGGTTTCGGTCTCAATCAGCGCCCGCTCCATGCAAATCGCGGGTTCGGTTTCCATACTGCCCACCCGAAGCGCCCGGATGCGGTCGTTCATGCCGCGTTTTTTGATCGCTGCTTCCATTTTACACCCTCCTCATCCGCCGATCAGGACGCGGTCAAAGCCCGCATCCCGCCATATTGCCCGTATCCCTTCCATCTGCTCCGCCGTCGGCGGCTCGAAAACCCTGCAAGCTTTGCCCAGGCGTTCCGCCTTGTCGCTGCCCACCTTATGGTATGCCAAGAGGTTTACTACCACCGGTCCGCAGGTTTGAAACGCGAACGCCGCCAGATCGCGCATTTCCGAATCGATCATGTTGGCCCCCGGCACCACCGGGACGCGCAGGTTCAGGTTCGCGCCAGCCGTGGCCAGCTTTTTCAGGTTTTCCAGAATCAGCGCGTTGTCCGCGCCGGTCAATTCTCGGTGCAGCGCCGGGTCCAGCGCCTTGAGGTCGTAGAGGAACCGTTCGGTCAGCGGCAGCACCCGCGCAAATTTCTCCCAAGGCGCGTACCCGCAGGTGTCGATCGCCACATCGACGCCCCGCTTGTGCAGCAGCGTCAGAAGCTCCACAAGGAAATCCCCGTCCTGGGCCATGACCTCGCCGCCCGAGAGCGTGACGCCGCCCGACGTCTGGTCGTACAGCCCCTGATCCCGGAGCGCGATTTTCAGAAGTGCCTCCGCCGTATACGGTTGGCCCACCAGCACCTTCGCGTCAAACGCGCAGGCCTCGCAGCACGCGCCACAGGCCCGGCATACACCGTCCTTCGCCGGGCAAGCCACCCGGCAGCGCCCGCAGTCCACGCACCTGTCGGGAAAGAACATGACCTCGGGCCGATGGGACTGGCTCTCCGGATTGTGGCACCACAGGCACTTCAGCGGGCATCCCTTGAAGAAGATGATGGTGCGGACACCCGGCCCGTCGTGCAGGGAAAACCGCTGTACATTGACGACCAGCGCCGTGTGCAATGTCCCAACCTCCGGAATTCATATTCGTGAATATTGTCGGCGGATACGCCGATCTTCTACGGAGAATTTTACTACTATACGAGACGCGCTGTCAATCAATTCCGGAAAAAATTCACGCAGATGAAATGGATGAGGCCAAAGCCCGCATTTTGCCTTGACAGGCCGCGGCAAATGGGCTATAGTGGGACAAAACGATGAAATCCGCTCGCGCCTTTTCACTGGGCGTAGGCGACCGGAGGTCAATCGTCTGGCGGGGGGGTACGGCGGATGAACCAGAATGCGATGATCGGCGCGCACATTCGAAGCCTCAGAATGGCCAAAAAACTGACGCTCAAGCAGCTCTCGGACGAATCCGGTCTGTCGGTTGGCTTTCTGTCCCAGCTGGAGCGGGGCATGTCGTCCATCGCCATCGACACGCTGGCCAGGCTCGCCCACATCCTGGGCGCGGATCTGTCCAGTTTCTTCAACGTGGTGCAAGGCCCCGGCCCGGAGCCGGTGGTGCACGGGTTTGACCTGCGCGCCACGCCCGTTTCCCCGCAGATCATCCAGTACATGCTGTCCAACGATCCCGCCGGTTTTGAAATGCTGCCCAGGCTGTTCCTTTTGATGCCCCAGTCCTCGCTGGAGGAGGAGCAAATTGAGATGTACAGCCACGAGGGCGAGGAGTTCACTTACGTGCTGGAGGGCATCGTCACCGTCTATCTGGACGGCGCGCGCCACACGCTCTACCCCGGCGACAGCATCCAGATCCGCTCCAACCTGCCCCACAACTGGGTCAACCTGACCAACAAGCCCGCGCAGCTGATCTCCATCAACTACCCGAATCCGTTCAAGACGCAGGAATAGACCGATCCGAAGGAGGATGTCCATGGGCGATCTGCTTCCGATCCGGCTGAGCACAGTGGTGCTCGACTGCCGGGATGTCAAGGCGCTTTCCGGCTTCTATGCGCGCATGCTGGGCTGGAAAGAGGGTTATACGGAGGAGGACG
>CALGYL010000294.1 GCA_937934775.1 uncultured Clostridia bacterium | reverse complement strand
GTGATCATCGCGCTGGGCGGCGGAAGCGCCATCGACGCGGCCAAGGGCATGTGGCTGTTCTACGAGCACCCGGACACCAGCTTCGACGGGCTGAAGCTCAAGTTCATCGACATCAGAAAGCGCGCCTTCCACTTTCCGAATCTGGGCAAGAAGGCACAGTTGGTCGCCATCCCCACCACTTCCGGCACCGGTTCGGAGGTGACCAGCTTCTCCGTCATCACCGACAAGGCCAACGGCAACATCAAGTACCCGCTGGCCGACTATGAGCTGACGCCGGACGTGGCCATCATCGACCCGCAGTTCGTGGCCACCATGCCGAGGTCCATCGTCGCGGACACGGGCCTGGACGTTTTGACCCACGCCATCGAGGCGTATGTGTCGGTCATGGCCAGCGACTACACCAACGGCCTCGCCATCAAGGCCATCGAGCTGGTGTTCAAGTACTTGCCCAGAAGCTGGGACGACCCGAAGGACGAGGTCGCCCGGGAGAAGATGCACAACGCATCCTGCATTGCGGGCATGGCGTTCTCCAACGCGTTCCTGGGCGTCAACCACTCGCTGGCGCACAAGCTGGGCGGCGAATTCCACATTCCCCACGGCCGCGCCAACGCGGTGCTTTTGCCCCATGTGATCGCCTACAACGCGGAGAAGCCCACCAAGTTCGCCATCTTCCCCAAGTACGGCGAGTTTGTCGCCGACGAGCGCTACGCGCAGATCGCGCGCCAGCTGGGGCTTGCGGGCAAGGACGAAACCCAGGCGCAGCAGGTGGAGGCGCTGATCGAGGCGGTCAAGGCGCTGATGATGCGTCTGAACATGCCCATGAGCATCCGGGCCTGCGGCGTGGACGAGGAAGCCTTCCTGAAGGCGCTGCCGGATCTGTCCGAGCGCGCGTTTGAGGACCAGTGCACTACGGCCAACCCGCGCTACCCGCTGATTGCCGAGTTGACAGAGATCTACAAGAAGGCGTATTATGCCTAGCGTGGCGGCGTGCCGCCACGCGCGGATGAAATCTGCCTGCGGCATCTTTCATCAACGCAACCTCAGGAGGCGCAAACCATGAACAACCTCTGTACCGAAGTGGGATTCAACTGCCTGAACAAGGTGGGGGAGCAGCTGTGCGGCGACCGGGTGGAATACCGGGTGGATGAGAACGGCGCGCTTCTGGCGCTGGCGGACGGGCTGGGCAGCGGCGTCAAGGCGTGCATCCTGTCCACGCTGACGGCGAAAATCCTGACCACGATGGTGTCGGGCGGCATGTCCATTGACAGCTGCGTGGAGACCATGATGAAGACGCTCCCGGTCTGCAAGGTGCGGGGGATCGCCTATTCCACCTTCACCATCATCAAAGTCGACGGCAACCGGCAGGTGGACCTGATCCAGTTCGACAACCCCAAGGTTGTGCTGATCCGGAACGGGAAAAACTGCGAATACCCGGTGTCTGTGCGGGAGATCTCCGGCAAGCAGATCATGGAGAGCAGCTTTCCGCTGGAGGAGGGCGACCTGCTGCTCGCCATGAGCGACGGCGCGATCTACGCGGGCGTAGGCCATGAATTCAACTATGGTTGGCGCAGGGAGAACATCATCGAGTTTCTGGAGGGCAACCATTCGCCGGAGCACTCCGCCCAGTACTACGCCGGGATCGTCGCCGACGCGTGTGACAAGCTCTACGAGGGCGAGCCGGGCGACGATACCACCGTGGCCGCGGTGCGCATCCGGGCGCGCCATTCGGTGAACGTGATGATCGGCCCGCCCGCAAGCCGCGATCAGGATGGCACGATGATGAACCTGTTTTTTGCCCGCGACGGCGCGCGCGTCATCTGCGGCGGCACCTCCGCGGAGATCGCCGCAAGGCACCTGAATAAGCCTCTGATTCCGTCCACCACCTATTCCGATCCGGAGATCCCGCCCATCAGTCGGCTGGAGGGCGTGGACCTGGTGACCGAGGGCGTCGTGACCCTGACCAAGGTGGTGGCGCTTGCCGAAAGCCGCCTGAACGGCCGCGATATGGCCCAGGACTGGGCCCGCGGCAAGGATGGCGCCTCGCTGATTGCGCAGGAACTTCTGGAGCAGGCCACCGACGTATGCTTTTTCGTGGGCCGGGCGATCAACCCTTCCTATCAGGACCCGGAAACGCCCCTCGCGCTGGGCGTCAAGATCCAGCTGGTTGAAAAACTGGCGGAAAACCTGAAAAAGATGGGCAAGCGGGTCACGTTGAATTATTTCTAGAATGCGTAAGTGGGGTACGATAGGCGGAAATCCGCCGTATTCCCATCGGACCATCCGCATAGTCTTTTTTCGTTCCCGGCGATCAGCAAGATCGTCGGGAACGCTGTTTTTTGCGCTTGTTATGTTTGCGCGCGGGCTGCCGGAGTCATATGGCAAGCCCCTCGCGCCATATACCCGCACTTCATGCCAATCCGTCCGTTTGGTCCAATTTTTGGAGGCGCGCGCCCGCATTTCCGCCGCGGACGGTAATTTTTTGGCGGATTTGCGCCGCCGCGGTCTTCGGACGGGTGTTCCGGGGACTTCCATACGGTGCCGAACAATAAGTAAATATATATCGATACGCGCATATCGCTATTCCGCATTCATATTTCCGCATGCGGATGGCGGACCCTATAATGAAATCATCGGGGATGCGCGTGATGCGCCCGGGCGGTTTTTTGCCGGTGTATCGGTGGAAACCGGTGGCGAAGCCCAGTCTGGACCCGGTGCGGCGCGGCCATGGCAGACGCCTTTGGCAGCCGGTCGCGCCGTCCGGCGGCCAGGCTCCTGCGGATATGCGGGCGGGACCCTTTCGCGCCCCCTGGCCTTTCCCGAAAGACAAAATAAAGCGACAGGAGGAATCCGGATGCATACGCCGATTGATTTGTCCGTCGCCGACCGGATTGTGTCGGCCCACGGCGCCACGCCCAGCGCGATCATCGCGGTGTTGCAGGATATTCAGGAGCATTTCCGCTATCTGCCGCCCGATGTGTTCCCGTACCTTGCTGAAAAACTGGGTATGAACGAGGCGGCGATCTACTCGGTGGCCACGTTCTATGAAAACTTCTCGCTGGAGCCCAAAGGAAAGTATGTGCTGCGCGTGTGCGACGGCACGGCCTGCCATGTGCGAAAATCGATCCCCATTCTGGAGAGGCTTCGCAAGGAGCTGAACGTGACCGAGGACCGCCCCACCACGGAGGACCTTTTGTTCACCGTGGAGACGGTTTCCTGCCTGGGCGCCTGCGGGCTGGCCCCGGTGATCACCGTCAACGACCAGGTGTACGCGGCGATGACTCCGGACAAGGCGGTCGAGCTGCTCCGAAATCTGAAGGAGGTGGGCTGATGCGTTCTCTTGACGCGCTCCGCGCGGCGTGCGAACAGGCGCTGCGGCATGAGCGCCGCCGGATTCTGGTCTGCGCGGGGACGGGCTGCGTCTCCAGCGGCTCGCTGAAGGTGTACGAGGCGCTGCGGGGGCTAATGCTGGAACGCGGCATCGATTGCTCGGTGGAACTGGAAGCCGAGCCTCACGGCGATTCGGTGGGCCTGAAAAAGTGCGGCTGCCACGGCTTCTGCGAAATGGGGCCGCTGATCCGAATCGAGCCCGAGGGCTGGCTGTACACCCGCGTGCAGCTCGGCGACTGCGAGGAGATTATTAAAAAAACCGTCGAGCGCGGCGAATGGATCGAGCGGCTGGCTTACGTGAAGGAAGGCACCGCCTATCCACGCCAGGACGACATCCCCTTTTACAGGAAGCAGACCCGGCAGGTGCTGTCTCACTGCGGCCACATCGACGCCGACTCCATCCGGGAGTACATCGCCTTTGGCGGCTACAGGGCGTTTGAGAAAGCGCTGGGCATGACCTCGGAAGAGATCATCCAGGAGATTTCAGAATCCAACCTCCGGGGGCGCGGGGGCGGAGGCTTCCCCGCCGGGCGCAAGTGGAGCCAGGTCAAGCGGCAGAACGCGCCGCAGAAGTATGTGGTCTGCAACGGCGATGAGGGCGACCCGGGCGCGTTTATGGACCGGAGCATCATGGAGGGTGACCCGCACCGCATGCTGGAAGGCATGATGATCGCGGCGCTGGCCACGGGTGCGTCCGAAGGCTACATCTACGTCCGGGCCGAGTACCCGATGGCGGTGGCCCGGCTGCGCACGGCCATTTCGCAGGCGGAGGAGACCGGGCTTCTGGGGGAGGACATCCTGGGCAGTGGGTTTTCCTTCCGGCTGCACATCAACCGGGGCGCCGGGGCGTTTGTCTGCGGCGAGGGCAGCGCGCTGACGGCCTCCATCGAGGGCAAGCGGGGTATGCCCCGCGTCAAGCCGCCCCGGACCGTGGAACACGGCCTTTACGACATGCCCACCGTGCTCAACAACGTCGAGACTTTCGCCAACGTGCCGCTGATCATTGAGCGCGGCGCGGCCTGGTACAGGGAAATCGGCCCCGAAAACAGCCCCGGCACCAAGGCGTTCGCGCTGACCGGCAACATCGAAAACACCGGCCTCATCGAAGTGCCGATGGGTACCCCGCTGGGCGAGGTGATCTTCGACGTGGGCGGCGGCATGCGCGGCGGCGCGAAGTTCAAGGCGGTGCAGATCGGCGGCCCTTCGGGCGGCTGCCTGACAGAGGAGCATCTGAACCTGCCGCTGGACTTTGATTCCCTCAAAAAAGCGGGCGCGATGATTGGCTCGGGCGGCATGGTGGTCATGGACGAGAACACTTGCATGGTGGAAGTGGCGCGCTTTTTCATGAACTTCACCCAGAACGAGTCCTGCGGCAAGTGCGTGCCCTGCCGCGAAGGCACGCGGCGCATGCTGGAGATATTGAACCGCATCGTGGAGGGCGAGGGCCGGGAGGGCGACATTGAGATGCTCCTGGACCTGGCCGACACCATCTCCCAGACAGCGCTGTGCGGCCTGGGCAAGACCGCCGCGTTTCCGGTAATGAGCACCATCCGTCAGTTCCGCAGCGAATACGAGGCACACATATTCGAAAAGCGCTGCCCTGCCGGGGCCTGCCAGAAGCTGAAACGCATCCAGATCGACCCCGCCGCCTGCAAGGGCTGCTCCAAGTGCCAAAAGGTCTGTCCGGTGGGCGCGATCACCGGCGTGGTGCGCAATCCCTTCCAGATTTCCGCCGGGAAGTGCATCAAGTGCGGCGCATGCCTGACCGCCTGCCCATTCCACGCGATCAAGGAGGTCTGAGCGATGGACAACCCAAACTACATGTTTATCGACGGCATGCCGGTGGCCATCGAGGGCGAGAAAAACCTTCTGGAGCTGATCCGCAAGGCGGGCATCGACCTGCCCACGTTCTGCTATTATTCGGAACTGTCGGTGTACGGCGCGTGCCGCATGTGCATGGTGGAAAACAAGTGGGGCGGCATCGAGGCCGCCTGCTCCACGCCGCCCAAGGCGGGCATGGAGATCTATACGAACACCCAAAGGCTGCGGAAGCACCGTAAAAACATTCTGGAACTGCTGCTGGCCAACCACTGCCGGGACTGCACCACCTGCCAGAAGAACGGCAGCTGTAAACTGCAGGAGCTGGCCATGCGCTTTGGCATCGAGCGCGTGCGGTTTGAAAACGCCGCGCCGGAGCCTCAGTTGGACGAATCCTCCCGCTGCATCGTGCGGGACCGCAGCAAATGCATCCTGTGCGGCGACTGCGTGCGCATGTGCAACGAAGTGCAGTCCGTTGGCGCGATCAACTTCGCCCACCGCGGCTCCAATATGGTGATCGCCACCGCCTTTGACAAGCCCATCGCCGATTCCCCCTGCGTGGGCTGCGGCCAGTGCGCCGCGGTCTGCCCCACCGGGGCCATCGTGATCCGGGACGACCGCCGCCTGGTGTGGGAAGCTCTCAGCGACCGGAACGTCCGGGTAGTCGCTCAGATTGCGCCCGCGGTGCGCGCCGCGGTGGGCAAGGCTTTCGGGATGGCCAATGATCCCAACGCCATGGGCCGCATCGCGGCCGCGCTTCGGCGTATGGGCTTTGACGAGGTGTTTGATACCGCGACCGGTGCGGATCTGACGGTGCTGGAAGAATCCGAGGAGCTGCTTGAGCGGCTGAAGTCCGGAGAGAAGCTGCCGCTGTTCACCTCCTGCTGCCCCGCCTGGGTGCAGTACGCGGAGAAGCTCCATCCGGAACTTCTGGGACAGGTCTCCACCTGCCGCTCGCCCATGCAGATGTTCGCTTCCGTCATCAAGGATCAGCACGCCGCCTCCAGTCGCCGTGTGGTGCACGTGGCCGTCATGCCCTGCACCGCCAAGAAGTACGAGGCTGCCCGCGAGGAGTTCCGGCTGAACGGCGTGCCGATGGTGGACGCGGTTTTGACCACCCAGGAATTCATCCAGATGATCCGCGAATCGGGCATTGTGTACCCGGAGCTGCAGCCGGAAGCCATCGACGCGCCCTATTCCAGTATGACCGGCGCGGGCGTGATCTTCGGCGTTACCGGCGGCGTGACCGAGGCGGTGATCCGCAGACTCATGTCCGACAAATCCGCGCGGGCACTGAGCGAGATCGAGTTCCGGGATGTCCGGGGCATGAAGGGCATCAAGGAGACCTCCGTTGCCTATGGCGACCGCATCCTGCGCATCGCCATCGTCAGCGGTCTGAACAATGCCGAAACATTGATCCAGCGGATCCGGGAAGGGGAGCATTTTGATTTCGTGGAGGTCATGGCTTGCCCGGGCGGCTGCGTATCCGGCGCGGGACAGCCCTTCGCGGGCTCCGCTGAAAAAAAAGCCCGCGGCAACATGCTCTACGCGGCCGACCGCCAGCTGAGCCTCAAGCGCTCGGAGGAAAACCCGCTGATGCTCTCCCTGTACGCCGGACAGCTCAAGGGACGCGTGCACGAAATGCTGCACGTCCACTATACGAACCATGCGGAGGAATAGAAAATGATCATGCTCAAAATCTGCGTCGGCACCTCCTGTCACCTGAAGGGTTCCTACAACGTCCTGACCAGCTTTCAGCAGTTGATCGAGCAGTACGGCCTGCACAGCCGGGTCGATATGCAGCTTGCCTTCTGCATGAAGCACTGCCAGGAGGGCGTCTGCGTCTCAGTGGACGACCAGGTGTACAGCGTCCGGCCCGAATCGGCGGCGGCGTTCTTCAGCGAAACGGTGGTGCCGCTGGCGCTGGCAAAAACTTCGGCCTGATCCGAAAACAAAACCAAAACCAAAACGAAAAGGCAGGCGGACTTCACGCTCGGGGGAAAGCGTGAAGTCCGCCTGCTCGGTATATTAACGAAGCAATTCCGGATTCAGCCGGTTCCGGCAGCCTGCGCGGGGGGAGAGGTGGGATTTCAGCGC
>CALGYL010000293.1 GCA_937934775.1 uncultured Clostridia bacterium | reverse complement strand
GCGTCGCGCTCTTGAACGTCGCGTTCGTCGGCAGCGTCTCGGTCACCTTCACGGCCTTCGCATCGCCCAGGCCGCTGTTCGTCACCGTGATGGTGTAGCGGATGTCCTCGCCCGCCCGCACTTCCGTCTGCTCCGTCGTCTTGGTGATCGAGAGCGCAGGCATGGCGTTGTAGTACAGCTTGAGAACCAGTTGCGTCACGCCCGCTTCGCCCACGGTGGCCTCAATCACCGTTCCGGACGCGTTCGAAATATCCGGATTGTAGCTGTAGCCGGCGTACGTCCGCACTGCCGCCGTCACATTCGCACCCACCTTGTCGAACAGCAGTTGCGTTGAAGCCGCATCGATGTCATAGCCTGTTCGGTCGCTACGCTCAAGGTAGTATTCTACACGGTACTGCGTATTCCATTGCGCGTACAGGGTCGTGTCTGCGACGACGGAGAATGTGTCGGCAGAATTGTAGGCAGTTCCGCTGCCATCTGCGCTCGTGTTCCAACCCGTGA
Organism: uncultured Clostridia bacterium; assembly: GCA_937934775.1. GTDB lineage: Bacteria > Bacillota > Clostridia > Christensenellales > Aristaeellaceae > JAEZHK01. The sequence goes on along the minus strand of CALGYL010000293.1, from coordinate 8,990 downwards.
ACTGGTGGTAGGGGTATGTATAACCATTGTCTTTCACCGTCACGTTTGCGCCAGAGGCATACCAGGTGTCATCCGTCACCGTTCCGGTGGCTCCTGCCGCGTTCGCATCGTATGTCACCTGATACTGTGAACGCACCGGCTGCGCAATCAGCGTCATATCAGCGTTCACCTTCTGGGCTGCCGAGTACCAGGCCTGCTCCGACTGGGTCGTACCGCTCTCTTCGTGCAGCCAGGCTCTCATGTTCCGGTCGGTGTCCCAATGATAGTGCTCGTCCGCCGTCACCGTCGTGATGTAGTCAAAGTACCGCCGGGAGGCCGGCGCGCTGAGCGTGCTGACCAACGGCGCCCCGTGCCAGTACTTCTGCTGGATGAACGTGCTCCCGTCGGGGGCGGTCTGGACCGCGTTTCCGTTGACCAGAACCACACCGTTGGAAGCGGTGGCGGTGGAAGTCGCGCTCACGTCCCCGTTCTTCGCCGTAAACGTCACCGTATGCGGCGCCTGCAGCGCGAAATCCATGTAGACCGTGAGGTCCTCCTGATCGAAGCCGGGGTCATAGTAGTCGTCGAAGTAGGCGGCGAAGTCGTACGCCTGGTAAGCGCGCCCGTACGATGACTGGATGTTACTGTATCCCATCGCGACGCCCTTCCCCGTCACACCCGCGAGCGCCGCCGCGAAATGTTGCGCACTGGCACTGAAGATGTTCGTGCTGCCCGGGTTCACCGCGTGGATGTAATAAGTGGCTGCGTCCGGCACATCCATGTAGGAATAGCCATCGCCCGCATTGTAGGCGCCGGTCGCGAGTCTGGATGCGGCGGTGCCCTGCGCGATGAACACATCAGGATTTTGCACAACGGTTTCGCCCACGTCGTAGACACCGTTGTAGTTCGCGTCGTAGAACAACCGCACCGCGACCTCGATATCCGGGATGACTCGGATGGTTCCCGTGCCCTCCGCGCTGTCGCTGGCCAGGGCGTTTGTCGTCTGTCCGATGGTGTTGGTCGTTGTGACTTTGTAGGTCGTCGTTCCAACCGAGATGCCGGTGGCAAGGCCGGTCCCCGAGAGGGTCGCGATACTGGCGTCAGTGCTCGCAGGATCAAACGCATTCAGGTACTTCGCGCGGACGGCGGCGGAATCCGCACCCGTCACGATGGCGGTTGCCTGCGCCGTCTGACCGACGCGCAGCACATGGTTTGATCCCCTGACCGTCGGCAGCATGTAAAGACCGACGTTGTACTTATCCGCGGTTTTGTTGATAAGGTCGTTGATGTTGATTGCGAGCGAACTGACTTCGTTCGGGTTCACGCGCGGAAAGTCGGAATCATAGGTCTCCGTAACGCCCGCCGCGTTCTGAATGGTAAAGCCAGCGGTTGTATTGCCGGGCGCGAGTGCAGCCGTCAAGCGCGTCACATCCGCGTTCACCCGGACGACGTGCACATTGCCCGAAGTGGAGGAATAGAGTTCCTGCTCCGCTCCGTCCGCATCCTCATAATAGACAGAGATGGTCGCCGCGTCTTGAAGATCCAAACTCGCGTACCCCGTCTCATTCTGATCCAGCCGCACATACGACGTGAGCGCGTAACTTGAGAACACGTATTTGGCGGGCGTTGAATAGACGTAGGGTGCCGAACTGATCGGGATCAGCGAGCTGTTCGTGTAGCGACGCCGAACCCCTACGTAGGAAGCAATGTCCTCCGTCAGTGCGCCACGCTTCACATAGTCCGTCTCAAGCGGCATGTCGAGGCTGTAGCTGCCCTTGGACGCGAAGTTTTGGAAGTAGACCTTGATCTCCGCAACGCTTCTGAGCTGCGCTTGGGTGGAGGACGATGTGATGTCGATCGTGTTTCCATCCGCGTCAAGGTAGGTGATCGCAAGCCCGGTGGGCGCTCCATTGAAGGTGACCGGCCCCGTCAGGTAGAGGCTGAACTGGTCGTCGAACGCGCCGGTACCGCCGCCATCCGTGATGCCGGTCGTCTGCCCGTTTTCACGCGGCAGCGTATAGACCGCCTCGTACTCCGTCAGCGGCGTGACCGACGTGTTGGACATAAAGGCGCGCGCTGCCAACGCATCCTTGTTGTAATCGTAGAACTGTGCCTGCTTGGTGTAGAGGATGCCACCCACCATCGGCTGGATGATGACCTTATCCTGAAGCGCCATCTGGATCTGCACATCTGTGGGCGTCGAAAAGCCCAGCTTGTACCTAACGCCGCCGTAGGAATCGCCCGCGACGGGCTGATCCGCGATCCCCCAGTAGGACGGGAACGCGCGCTCATTGATGCCGATCTCATAGTACGGCTCCCGTGTGTAGTGCGCGTCGGTCCCTGAGAGCGGCGTCATGTACTCATCCGCGAAGCCATCCCAGGAATAACCGCCGTAGACGATCACCGGGGTGCCGACGGTATTCGGCTGCGCGTCCGGATGGACGTACGCCTGCACCTGGAATGTCCCGTAAGTGGTCGAATTCGCATACAGACCGACGAAGGGGTCCCGCTTGTAGACATAGAGCTTGTTCCCATTGGCCAGCGGGCGAATCTCCATCAGGGTATGCATCTCAACACTCTGGAGCGAGAAATCCTTCGCCACCTCAAGGTACAAAAGCAGGTTCACGTGGTTGAACTCGTAGTAGTTGAGCCCGCCTGACGGCGAAACGCCGTAGATTATTTGGCTTGCCCAGACCACGTCATTCATATTGAATGTGGCAACGCTTCCCTGGTAGTACTGCCGCGAGGCGTTGTTCCAGCCGAAAACCGAGGCGGTGTAGCTGTTGTTGATTGTCGCATCCCACTTCGTCTCGTAGGTGATCGTTCCGGTCGACGTGCTGTTCGTAAGCCCCGTGGCGCCGTTGATAAACTTGGCGCTCGATGCGGTGGTGAGCGTCGCGCGCAAAAGATGCGTATCGGTGGAGAGAACCGGCGTCGAGTTCGGCACGCCCGTATAATAATAGTAACGATCGCCGGTAAACAAGGGCGTAACGAGATACGCACTCGATGTGTCATTCCAGACTTCTCCGCTGGCGGCACCTGTCTTTCCGAACGAGTTGGTCGGCGTGTTATACCACTCATCGCCATAGATGGTGCCGAGCGAGATCACAACCGGGCCGGAAACGTACTCGTCCTCGTCGAGATCAAAGTATACGTAGTCCGATCCGGAGACGGTCTTGCCGCCGGGGTTCTTGTTGGTGGGATAGGTAATCTCCACCTTCTCGACGTTCTTGCCGGCAACCAGGTTATTGATATCCAAGCCACGCATCATGCTCAGCGCCTTGTAGTCCTCCGCGTTGACCGGAGCAATGGTTATTTTGACGTCCTCGTAGTTTTTCATCTGCGAGTCCGACTTCATTAGAACGATCGTCCACGGGTTGTTGATTCCGCCCTGGTTATTCAACCCATCCGTCTGTCCCCTGGCATAGATGATAGAGGAGTACCGCCCGTTAATGCTTCCGACGTATTGTGTGCCAAAGCGAAGCACATCCGGAAGTGTAATCAGGTAGAACGGCTGCACGCTTGTCGATGTAAACGGCAGATAGATCGGATCGCGCGTTTCGACCGCCTTCGCCTCGTTTAAGCCCTCATACAGTGCGGTGCGGTTGCCGCTCTGGGTGGTCAGCGTCGTCGTGAAGGCGACCGGGTACTCCTCCGGCAGTTGGTTGCCCTCCGCGTCGTGATCGTCGTTGTCCGCGGTGATGTAGTAGTCGCGGGAACTCGTCGAGTTGATCACCTCGTAGTGAAAGGCGACCTTCTCAATGTGCTGCGCAGACTCCGGGAAGCTGACGGCCGACTCCCCGTATGAGAGGGCGATCGTATGCTCCGTGGGATCTCCGAAGACATAGTAAGATACGGAAGTCGGGAAATATAGAGCGTCTGAGAAATAATTGATGGACCGGGGCGAGACCTCGTAGGGGAACCCAATGGTGACCGTCGCATCCTCATAGACATAGGTGGGGTTGCTCGAGTTTATGTTGCTGAGGGTGATATAATACTGGTCACCGTCGAGGCCCTGCAAGCGTCGCCGGCTCGTCACCGTATTCTCGTAGCTGCCGCTTGCCGTCAGGAAATTGTAAAAGTAGGATGGATCGGCATACTGGGGCACCGTATAGTCGGGGATGGAGAAAATCTTCTGATCCTGCGTCGTGCCAAGGTGGGTATACCGCACATACACGTCGCCGTACTTGAACACATCGCCCGGGTAAATGGTGTCCATATCCGGAAGCATCGCTCGCAGGTAGCTATACCCATAATAGCCCAAAATGTCTTGGCCGTTATCAAAATAGGCGTTGATCAGTCGGTTCTGCGCAACTGTTGACACAGCATATCGCGTATCCGCCACGCCATCTCCGTCCGGATCGAGATACACCGCCTGAACGGGCGAAGAAAGCGTGAGATACATCGTGCTCTGCAGCGTGACCCCCTCCGGCCAGGGCACAAGAATCTGCACGTCGCTGACCGGATAATGCCACTGGTTGATCGTGTATCCCCGCAGGCTGTCCGTATAGGTTGTGGGCGTCTGGGAATCGAAGAAGTGATCATTAGCGGGGTTCCAGGTGAGCGACTGCGGGACATTGGGGCGCGTCAGAAGCTCGCTAAAGGCAGCGGAGCCGTTGGCGTTGGTAATCTTGGAGGTGCCGGCCACGACGTCCCAGTCGATGACGCTTCCCGTCGCGTCCTTGACATCCGCGACGACCTTGAGCGGAATGTTGCCCGCATCCGCGCCATAGGCAACCATCAGATCGCTCAAACCCGCGAAATCGTTCACATAGGCAGGGAAGCTGATGGTCGACTGGCCGTTGGCCTGCGCGTTGTAGGAAAAGGTGAGCGCGGTGACCTGGGTCGCCGACGGATCATACCCTTTCAGAATCTCCGCAGACGCCTCGCCATAATACTGGGCGGGCAGCGGAACCGTCGAGACAGACACGGTGTAATCCTCCGAAGAGGGGGGAACCGCGCCCAACGCGAAGAAGGGCGGCAGGTAGACTGTCACCGTCCAGGCCTGACCGACGAGATAGGGCTTGTAGGTCAGGACAAACGTCGTCGCATCCGTGGCGCCGTTATTGCGGACGCGGAAGTATTGCCCGGCGGCGAGCTCAAGATCGAGAATGCCGTCCGGGAGCAACTGATTTTTCACGATGAGATCGCCCGTCGCGTCGTCCTGCGAATAGGCGCGCAGATAGCCCTGCACGGGATCCTCCGCGATGGTATGAACGATTTCGGTCGTGCCGTCGAGCTGGTACTTATAGGCCATGAAGGTATGCTCCCAGCCATTCGCCGCATCGAGCACGGCGCTGTTCTCCAGCGCGCCGTCGCCCAGCAGGTTCACCGAGACGCCCGCAGGCCGATCCGCGCTGTCACTGTCCTCCCATACCTTTCGAACCGTGACAGGCGTCGTTTCGCGCAGGGTGTTGGTGATCACTAAATCGCCTGTCGCCGCGTCTTTTGAGTAGGCGACGGTGTACGCCGTGGGTCTGTCCTCCTCAACGGCATGCACGATCTCGGTCGTGTTGTCGATCTGATACTTGTAAGCCATGAAGGTGTGCGACCAGCCGTGCGCCGCATCGAGCACGGCGCTGTCCGCGACCAAGCCGTCCCCCAGCAGGCGGACGGTGACGCTCGCGGGGCGATCGGGACTGTCGCTGTCCTCCCAGACCTTGCGTACGGTGACCGGCGTGCGTTCGCGCAACGTGTTGGTGATGGTCCAGTTGCCGGAGGCGTCCTGGGCATAGCTGGCTGTGTACGCGTCGGGACGCTCCTCCGAAACCGTGTAGGCAATCTCGGTCGTCTGTCCCTTCTCGTACTTATAGGGTGTGAACGTGTGCGTCCAACCGCTAGCCTGATTGAGTACGGTGGAATCGATCACCTCAGCGCCTTTCATGAGGTTGACGGTGACGCTGGCCGGACGATCCGGGCTGTTTTCGTCATCCCAGACCTTGGTCACGGTGACGCTTGTCCGCTCACGCGGTTGGTTAACAATGCTCCAGCCGCCATTTGCCGCGTCCTTCGAATAGACCGGCTCGTATGCCTCCGGCGACTCTTCCTCGACGGAGTACTTATTCTCGGCCCCATCGTACGAGTACTTGTATGCCGTGAAAGCGTACTTCCATTGGTTGCTCTCAGTGAGGTAGGCGCTTTGGGTAATCTGACCATCGCATAGCAGGTTTACGAGCACTTGGCTCGGACGGTTGAGACCAGCGCCATCGTTCCATACCTTGGTTACCGGTATGATGGTCTGCTCACGCAGTATGTTTGTGATGGTCACATCTCCGGTATCCGGGTCGGTGAAATAGATCGGTCGATAGCCATCCACCGCATATTCATGAGCGGTGTAGGTATAATCTATCGTGCCGGTCTCATTGGACTTGGGCAGAGTGTAGGTGTATGTCCAGTCATTCTCGGCGCCGAGCCAGATCCAGTTTGATTGGGTAAAGCCATTGTTGAGATACACATTGATGCCGTTTGGCCGATTGGGATTGTTGTCGTCGTCCCAGATCTTGTTGACAGTCAGTTTCACCGTCTCTCGCAGCACGTTCCTGATGGTGATATTTCCGCTGCTGTCCGTCTCGTAAAACACGGCATAACCATCCGGGGCATACTGAAAGACCTGATAAATGACTGCCACGCCCCCATTGGCGGAATACTTGCGCAGGGTAACAGTTTTCGTCCAGTTGTCGGCGGCACTAAAACCAAGGTTCTGATACGAATAATCGCTTCCAAATAGATAGCCGGAAACAGTGGTTGGGCGATTCGGATTGTTCCCATCATCCCAAACCAGGGTGACCGTGATGTCATGCGTGTCCCCAAGCGTATTGGTGATGATCGCCTGTCCAGTGGACGCATCCGTGTTTGTTGATGTCGTGTAGCCGTCCAGCGCGGTTTGTATGACGGAATACGTTGCCGTGTTTCCCGAAACCATCGTGGGCAAATCATTGAAGACATATGCCCAGTCGTCCGCTTCGGTGACCGTCACAGTTTTGACGATGGATGGGGAAAGCACATCGCCAAGCAAAAGCGTAAGTTCCACGCTCGCCGGGCGGGTCGCGGGATCGTCGTTGACCCACTGAATCTTCGCCGTGATGTCCCTCAGAGCCAGCTTCGTGTTGACAAAGCGCAGATAGCTTGGGTCGCTCTTGTAGGTGATCAATGTTGATGTATACCCCGGCACCGGATCCTGCGTAGCTGTATAGACAATGGGGTTGCCATCTTCATCTTCGACGGGCAGGGAATCAAAAGTGACAAACCAGCCCGAATCGTTGCTCGCCGCTTGCGACTGTGTCTCGACACCGTTTGCAAGAAGGCGGATGGTGACCTTATCAACGTCGTCTTTCTTCCCATTACTCTCCCACACCACATTGGCATAGATACTTGCGACCTGCGCATCTTGCGCCGTCACATCGGCGCTCAAGAGAGAAGCCGCTGCGATCTCTTCCGGCACAAGGGTCTCCTCCGGCAAGAGGGTCTCTTCCGGCACAAGGGTCTCCTCCGGCAAGAGGGTCTCTTCCGGCGCGGCTGTCTCTTCCGGCGTGGTTGTCTCTTCCGGCGCGGCTGTCTCTTCCGGGGCGGTTGTCTCTTCCGGAGCAAGAGTCACTTCCGGAGCAAGAGTCACTTCCGGAGCAAGCGTCACTTCCGGGGCAAGAGTCACTTCCGGGGCAAGAGTCACTTCCGGAGCAAGAGTCACTTCCGGAGCAAGAGTCACTTCCGGGGCGAAGGTCTCTTCCGACGTGGCCGATTCAAAATCGATACCCGCCAGGGGGTAATTTCTGTCGTTCTGAAAAAGTACGGCGTTGGAATCCGTATCGTGCGCCGAGACGTACGCCGCGCACTTCTCCTCCGTCAAGGGACGGACGGCGCGGACGCGCGTATAGCCGATCGCGTACGCTTCTTCGCCCTTTGCGTAAAAGGCAATCTGAATCCACTCTTTGTCACTCTCGCCGCTGCCGTAGCGTGTGGTGACATAGACGACGGCATGTTTGCCTGTCACAACGCCCAAAGGCTCCGACGCGGTATTACGTTCGGAGTATATTTTCGTCTTGCGGGCAATCTCGGCATATCCGCTTGTAAACGTGGGGGCGGACGTCTCTGCTGGCACAGTCTCGGCTGGCGCGGCCGTAATGGCGGACACATCGGTCTGTGCTGGCTGCGCCGTCACAATGGGCGCCGTCGTTTCGACAGGCGCCTGCGTCTCGGTGGGCGCTTGGGCGGGCTCGGATGGTTTCTCCGTCCCGGTGGACGCTTCCACGGCAGGCGATTGCTGGCTCTCCTGATCCGTGACGGTCTCCTCGACAACCTGGTTTCCACTCTCAGCAGACGCCAGGTACATCGAATCGAATCCTGATGTCAGAAGCATCGTGATCGCGAGCAAAAGTGCCAAGAATCTGTTTGGCGCTCCATTCCTGTGGTTCATTTCCATTCCCCCTGTGATTTCTGTTCGTATTCTTTTCATCTGCGTTAGAACGCCAGATTGGATCGCAGCTCGACGGTCGCGTTACCCCAGCTCCCTATTAAAAAAGGGCAGTCCACTTTACCGATGCAACTGGCTGCCATTTAAGGCCCTATAGCTTTGCGACGCAACCTTTCGTCTGTTTTGCCAAATGATTCTTGCTGGGTTTTTCTACGAGCAGTTACTCATGGCAATCCTTGAACTCTCATCGCCCTGCGCCATGCCTTAAGCGCTTTTCCGTTCTGATCCCATGCGATTGAAGGATGGATAGAACGTCGTTTCCCACACGCGAACCGATGTTATATAACAGCTATTTATAAACAAAATAATTTCAGTTCTTATTCCTTGTTTTGACCAATTTGCGCATGTTTACAGCATATATTTGCCCACAACAAAAATTTTCGTATGAATCGGCCTGCCTTTTTTTGCCACAGCCCCAGAGGATATGGGTCGCTTCGGTCCCGTTTGCTTCGGATCCATCTCCCCCCCGCCCACTCCGCTGTATTGGCCATTTATACTAACTCCAAACATTAATCACTCGTTGCGCTGGTTCTTTTCGCGCAGA
>CALGYL010000292.1 GCA_937934775.1 uncultured Clostridia bacterium | reverse complement strand
TGGCAGAGAAAACGCCGGTCTCCACAGGAAGTCCGGCGCTCTCGACGATCGTATTCAGTTCTTCCAGCATACTCACGGGAGATCCAGTTCCTCCTTCAGCGCCTGCTGCATTGCCTCGATGCACGGTTTTCGGCTCGACGATTTCGTCCGCTTGAAAAACGGCTTCGGTGGTTGACCATGCTTTCCGTATTCCAGTACATTAGCGAGCATAGCATTGCTCACATCGCCGCGTCCTTCCGAAAAACCGACCTTCACATCGAGGTTTCCATCGCGATCCAGCTTTGCGGGCGAAAGACCGAGCGACGCTGCAAGCTTACCGGTCGAACGGGATTTCAGCTTTGTGCCACTCCCGATCACCGCGCGAAGGTTGGACATCATCTTGTCCAGTACGACTTTGCCGCCCGCAGCGAGCGCTTTGGGAATCGCCGCATCGAGCGCGTTGCCCATGCCGGCGATTTGATTCAGAAACTCATCCGGCATTTCGATCTTCACCTTAGCCATCCGGCGTCACCTTCTTTGCCAAAGCTTCAAGGTACATCCCTCTGCCCTTCACATCCTCCACGGACGTGATCTCGAAGCGATCAACACCGAAGCGGATGACATGCGCCGTGGTTACAGACAACCCCGGGATAACTCGAAATCGGAACAAGTCTGTCGCTTCCGAAAAAGTGGCACGGTTGACCCATTTCTGAGAACCGTGCCGCCCTTCCCTATATGCAAACACCAATGCCAATACCTGATCGGTCTTTGTCGCGAATCCCTCCGCATCCTTTATCACGACTTCCCGCGTGATCGAGATCAGCGTGTTCATTCTGCCGTAGCTCATGAACCCACCTTCCAGTCGCGGTCAAGACGGAGCAGCGTGTTCACAGTGTTCCATACCTGCTGCCCCGCCTGAACATTATCTGCGAAGAATCCGCCCGTACTTCCATCCCGGCTTTCATAGAAATGAGATGCTAGCATAATCACCGCTGCTTCGGTCGTTGGCGGCATGGCCGCCACTTCGTAAGTCCCGGCAGTCAGGTGTTGGTAGCTTTCGGCGTAGGACACAGCGGCATCGATCAGCCGCTGAAGGAATTCATCATCAGCGTCGTGCGTCAGGATCAGGTTCGCCTTGGCCTTACTCAACAGCGTTGCCATCTCACATCGAACCCGGCTGGTCTGCCGCCATGATTCCGGCGTTCTTGAGCTTTAGAAGAAGCGCGTTGAAATCGCTCTTGAGATCGGCGATTGTCGTTGCGGCGCTCTCTGCTTGATTGATCGCCTGATATACGCTGCCAGCCGCTTGTTCAGTCGCGTATCCGGATTGCAGGCCGGTGACGGTGGCGGTATCCAGAACCTCCAGAGTACCGCCAATCACTAGCCGGTCACCGCCATCGGCCATGTAGTTCTTACAGTTGCGGGTCACGTCGCCACCCGGGGTTTCCATGATCTCCATATAGAACCACCGTTACGCTTTCTGTTGCAGGACCTTGATCGCCTCTGGCAGAATCAGCTTGCCGTCGAGGCGCTGAGAAGCAAGGAATCCGACCTGACCGGTCGTTGCGTACAGTTCGTTCAAGCGCTTAAAGGTGCGGCCCTGACGGTCGGCGATCCAGTAATAGGAGAAGTCGCCGAACGCGATGGACTTGTTCCCCGCCGCGACGGAAGGCATGAACTCACTGGTTACGATCCGATGGCCAAGGATGGTATCCGGCGCGTTTTCCGTGATGCCCGGACGCCAGAGGTACTGACCATCCCCGT
>CALGYL010000291.1 GCA_937934775.1 uncultured Clostridia bacterium | reverse complement strand
CACATCGTGCGTGCTGACCCGCTGAATCAGCGCCGGGCCGTCCAGCGTGGCCAGCATTTCGCTGACGCGGATGGGGTTGCCCGCCACTTTCGCGTCCCGCCCGAGGGGGGAGGTGGTGGTCTTCTGGCCCAGGAGGGTGGTGGGCGCCATCTGGCCGCCGGTCATGCCGTAGATGGCGTTGTTGACGAAGATGACGGTGATGTTCTCGCCCCGCGCCGCCGCGTGGACGATCTCCGCCGCGCCGATGGAGGCCAGGTCGCCGTCTCCTTGGTAGGTAAAGACCACTTTGTCGGGGTGCACGCGCTTGCAGCCGGTGGCCACCGCCGGCGCGCGGCCGTGGGCGGCTTCGTACATGTCGCAGTTGAAGTAATCGTAGGCGAACACCGCGCAGCCCACCGGCGCGACGCCGATGGTCTTGTCCCCAACGTCCAGCTCATCCAGCGCCTCGGCCACCAGCCTGTGGATGATGCCGTGAGTGCAGCCGGGGCAATAGTGCATCGGGAGGTCGGTCAACATCTTGGGTTTTTCAAACACGATCGCCATCGCCCGCGGCCTCCTTCATCTGGAAAATTTTGTTCAGAATCTCGCTCACGCCCGGGATCATGCCGCCGGTGCGGCCGTGGAACAGGATGGGGCACGCGCCGTTTGCCGCGAGCTTCACATCGTCCACCATCTGCCCCATCGACATTTCGACGGTCAGTATGGCTTTGACGCGCTTCGCGATCGCCGCGATCTCCTTCTCTGGGAACGGCCAGACGGTGATGGGCCGGATCAGCCCCACCTTCATGCCCGCCGCGCGGGCCTTGCGCACCGCGGTCAGGGCGATTCGGGCGGTGGTTCCGTAAGCGCAGACGGCGTACTCGGCGTCGTCCATGTACTGAAGGTCCACCATGACCTCTTCGTCCCGCATCACGCGGTACTTGGCCTCAAGGCGCAGGTTGTGCTGCTCGAGAACCTCCGGCTTGATGTACAAAGAATTGATGACCGCGCGGGGGCGCGACCCATCCCAGCCAGTTGCCGCCCAGGGTTTTTCAATCTTTTCGGTTTCAAAAGTCTCGGGCATGACGACCGGCTCCATCATCTGGCCGATGACGCCGTCGCCCAGCACCATGACGGGGTTCAGATATTTATCGGCCGCGTCGAAGGCCTTCGCCGTCAGCGTAACAGCCTCCTGCACCGTGGAGGGCGCGTACACCAGCATGCGGTAATCCCCGTGGCCGCCGCCCCGGGTCGCCTGATAGTAGTCGCTCTGGGCGGGCTGAATGGAACCCAGGCCCGGACCGCCGCGCACGATGTTGACGATCACGCAGGGCAGTTCCGCGCCCACCAGATAGCTGATGCCCTCCTGCTTCAGGGAGATGCCCGGGCTGGACGAGGAAGTCATGACCCGCGCGCCTGCGCCCGCCGCGCCGTAGACCATGTTGATGGCGCTGACTTCGCTCTCCGCCTGCAGGAAAGCGCCGCCCACCTGGGGCAGCCTTTTACTCATATATTCAGGGATTTCATTTTGCGGGGTGATGGGATAGCCGAAGAAATAGCGGCAGCCGGCGCGCACCGCCGCCTCGGCGATGGCTTCGTTGCCCTTGTACATCTGACGAACGCGCATTATGCCCCCTCCTCACTTCTCAACGGTGATGACGCAGTCGGGGCACATGCGGGCGCAGAACGCGCAACCGATGCAGGCCTCGGGGCTGACGCACTCCGAGGGATGATAGCCCTTTTGATTGAGCTTGTCCGACAGCTTCAGGATCTTCTTGGGGCAGGAGACGACGCACAGGCTGCAGCCCTTGCAATCGTCCTCCCGGATGGTCACTTTAGGCACCCGGAACACCTCGGCTTCTTTATGTGGATTTCCTGTAAGTATACCATATCCATATAAGGTTTTTGTGAATTTTTTTCGGGTAGGCACAAATAATTCTGAACATTCCTTGTGCCACCGCGCTTCTCCGCCCGCCTGCGAACCCTTCGTCGTACGTCCACCGCTTGAATAAACCTTGTTCAACCCCTTGCGCGGAGTCCGGGGGGATCATCCCCCCGGTAGGTGGCCCGGAGGGCGGAGCCCTCCGGCGTCGCCTCTTAGCCGCCTACTTCCCGACGCAGAAGTTTTTGAACACAGCATCGATCACATCGTCGGAGGCGCTGCGGCCGGTGATCTCACCCAGCGCGGAGAGGGCCTCCATCAGATCGACCGAGATCAGATCCAGCGGCATCTCCTCCGAAAGGCCGGATAGCGCGCGCTCCAGCGCCTCCATGGCGCGCTTCGCGCAGTCGATGTGACGGGGCTGGGTGAGCCGCTCCTCGGAAGCGTCCGGGGCGCCGGCGCGTTTTTTCAGTTCCTCCAGCAGCGCATCCACGCCTTCTCCGGTTTTTGCGGAGACCCGAATGCCCGGCCGCGCGCCCGTAACGCCGAGATCGCACTTGTTGAGCGCGACCAATGTTCGCCCGTCGGCGCGACCAAATAGTTCCCGCTCCGCTTCGCCCTCCGGGGCGGACGCGTCCACCACCATCAGAACCACATCGGCGGAGTCGATGGCCCGCTTCGCGCGCTCGACGCCCTCCCGCTCGATCTCATCCGACGTCTCCCGAAGCCCGGCGGTGTCGAGCAATGTGATGTCCAGACCGCCTACCCGCAGTTTTTCAGAGAGAACGTCCCGCGTGGTGCCGGGCACGCTGGTCACGATGGAACGGTCGGTCTTAAGGAGCGCGTTCATCAAAGAGGATTTGCCCGCGTTGGGCGCGCCCGCGATGGCTACCGTCAGCCCTTCCCGGACGATCCGGGCCGCGCGCTCGTCCACGGCCTCCC
>CALGYL010000290.1 GCA_937934775.1 uncultured Clostridia bacterium | reverse complement strand
CGCTACGCGCGCCGTACCGCAGGAATTCCGTATTCATCATGAACGACACCACGGTAAAGGCGCTCAGGAAACTGAAGAACGGCTCCGGTGACTACATGTGGCAGCCTTCGGTGACGGCCGGTACGCCGGACACGATTCTGAATCGCCCGGTGTACACCTCGTCTTTCGTGCCGACGCTCGTGGCCGCGGCGAAGCCGATCCTGTTCGGCGATCTGGGCTACTACTGGGTAGCGGATCGCGAAGGTCGTACGTTCCAAAGGCTGAACGAGCTGTACGCGCCGACCGGCCAGGTGGGTTTCCTCGCCTCTCAGCGCGTGGACGGCAAGTTGATTCTGCCGGAAGCGGTCAAGTGCCTGCAGATGAAGTCGGCCTAATTGATTGGGGACTGTTCCTTCGTGGGCAGTCCCCGATTTCTTGAAGGGGAATGGAAATGGAAACCAATACGCGTAATTATCATGCGCATGGGGGCAGTGAGTGGGTGGTCGGCGGCAAGCTTACCTTCCTGCCTGGCGCTACTATCGAGGGCGCTGAAGGGCTGTTCGACGTTCCTATCAGCGCCCAGATACCCAGTATTCCTGCCAGCACTGCCACCACGATGGCCGCACTGCGGGAAGAATTCAACGCCCTGATCTTGGGCCTGAAAGCCTCGGGTCTGATGGCATCGGAAGCGCCGGAGGAATAAACCGTGGGAATGATCGTAACGATCCCTGAGGTCAAAGCGCACCTGCGCATCCAGCACGATGATGAGGACTCTTTTATCGGGAGCCTGATCGAGCAGGCGCAGTCGGCGGCAGAGGATTTCTGCCGTGTTCCGTTCTCGGAGGATGTACCGCCGCCTGTACGGCTGGCCATCCTGCTCATGATCGGGCATTACTTCGAGAACAGGGACAACCCAGACAAGCAGGTGTACCTGGCGATGCGGATGGCGTTTGAGAACCTACTCTACCCTCACCGCGATGTGACAAAGTTCTTTTGATCGGAGGTGATACACCTTGCGCGGCTACAAAAATTTTGAAAGCGACCCACATCCTGGGGATCTGAAGCATCTGGTGGAGATCGGATACACCGAGAACACCATCAATGAAAATGGATATCCGGAGCCCACCGAGGTTGTAGTCTGCAAGGTGTGGGCCGCTGCAACGGACGCCGGCAACCAGCACTTCCGCGCGGCGGACACCCTCAACGCCGAGGCTGTCATCAACTTCACGATCCGTTTCCGCGAGGACATCCAGCCGGGCATGTGGGTGAAGTTCCGGGGCGCGCGCTGGATCATCTCCACGCTCGGCGAGTACGAGTTCAAGCGAAGGTATCTGGGCCTAAAGGCGTCCATCGTCAAGGGGGTCAGCTGATGAAGCAGGTGCAGCAGGCCCTCTCCAGTCTGGACATCCCCGTATACGCCGGCATCTGGCGGCCCACCGCTTCAGGGCAGAACCCGCCCGCCCAATATGCCGTGTACGCCACCACCACCACCGAAGATGTCCATCTGGACGACGCTGTCGTCTCTCTAAAGACCTTCGTGTACCTGAACCTCTGGAGTGACGGGGATCCGACCGACACCGCCACGCGGATTCGCATCGCTATGTACAACGCAGGGTTCGTCATGGTCGAGGAGACAGACATGGGGTACAACCAGCCCGCCTACGACAGCGCGACCCGGCAGTACAACGTGCACTGGACCTGGTGTTTGCGCACGAGGGTAAGCCCATGAGCATGAAGCTCGACGGCGTTGATCAGCTGATCGACGATTTCGCCGCCATGGCCGCGCGGCTGGACGAGGATAGCCCCACCTGCAACGGCATCTTGGAGGCGGCGGCAGCCCCCATCCACCAGCAGATGAAAGCCAATGCGTCGTCAGACCCCAAAATCATCACCGGCGCGCTGCACCGATCGATCAAGGTCGGGCGCGCTAAAAAACGTAAGTCTGGCAGGAGCATCACCATCGGCGTACATCATTCTGATGAGGGCGCATTTTATGCAAATCCACTGGAGTTCGGGCACGGTGGCCCGGCTCCGGCCCCCGCGCATCCGTTTGTCCGGCCCGCCTACGATGCCAAAGCCGATGAATCCTACCACATCATCCGTGCCGGGCTTCGTGATGCTGTTAGCAGAAATCAGTAGTAACAGGAGGTAATCCCTATGCCGAATACCGCTTCCCCCGCCGTGACCAGCACGGTAGGCCTCAAGAACGTCGTCATCGCGCCAGTCGTTTCTGATACCGACGCAGGCGTCAGCTACGGCACGTTGCAGGACTTTGCGGGCGCCATTGACGCGCAGATCGCACCCGAGAACGCCGACCCTGAAGTTCAATATGCGGACGATCAGGAGTTCGACGTCGTGTACCCCGACCCAGAGATCAAGCTCACGATGGAGATGGCGGACATCCCGCTGCTCATCCAGGAGATGATCTTAAGCAACATCATTGACGACAATGGCGTCTTGATCCGCGCCGCGGGCGATACCCCCGGCTACTTCGCGCTGGGCTTCAAGAGCGAGAAAGCGGACGGCTCGTACCGCTTCGTCTGGCTCTTCAAGGGCCGCGCCGCGCCCATGACCGAGCAGTACCATACGAAGGAAGGCACCACGCTGACGCGTCAGACCGGCAAGCTTGAGTGGACCTTCATCAAGCGGACCTTCGACAAGCGCTATCAGGCGATTGCCGACGAGGGCCAGAACGGCTTCACTCCGGAGAAGGCTGCCTCTTTCCTGACCAGCGTGTATACGCCGGTGGTCACTTCCGGTACCTGAATTCATATAGAAGGGAGCGCCCATCATGATCACCTGCACCCTGGGTGAAAAGAGGTATTCTGTGGACTTCATCTCCGGTCGCGCACTCAGGGAGATGGGCCCGGCCTGGGACATGTACGCTAAGCTCTCCGCGGTTGCCGCGGATGCCGTGGCGGGAAAGGCCGCCAAGCAAGCGAAAGACGGTGCCGATCAGCCCTCCGTAACAGCGGCGCTGGATGTCCTGGTAAGGTGGTTCTGCTTGGTGTTCGGAAACCAGTTCAGCCCCGACGATGTGTACGACCACTACCCCGTCGACCGGCTCATGCATGACGTCGTGCTGGCGCTGCTGGCGGTGCAGACCCAGACTACCGAAGTTCTCAGCGAATTCCCTACGCCGGCAGCGCAGGGGGAGACGGCCTTCTGACGCTGCCGGACTACATCTACGCCACTTATAACGAACTGCTGGGCGCGGGCTGGCGCATGAACGACATTGATGGCATGGATATGCTGGGCTTCTTCCGGGTCCGGGCATGGGACGCTAACCGATCGAATGCCGCGAAAGCGCCCAAACGCAGGTTCATCGACGAAGTGTGGCCGGAAAGCCAATGAGATCTGATGTATGGGTTCTCCCCACAACACAGCCACCGCGCACACTGTGTGCTCTACGGTGGCTGTCTCTATGTGAACGGGCGTTGCCGCCCTTGATGCTACGAGTATACCGCATGGTTTTGAACCGCTCATGAACGTGTCGTGAACTTATTTGGACAATTCTGGTGGAATTTGAGGTGGAATCCATGAGCGAGACGCTTCGAGATCTGGTTGTTTCGCTGTCCTTGAGCACGGACAACTTCACGCGGAACATCAAGACCGTCAACAAGCAGATCGCCGAAGCGGAGAGCAAGTTCAAGCTCGCGGCCGCCGGGGTCGAGGGTTTTGAGAAGTCCGCGAGCGTGCTGGGCTCGCAGATCGGCTCACTCCGGCAGAAGCTCGTAAGCCAGCGCCAAGCGGTCGAACAGTACCAGCGCGCGCTGACTGCGGCGGATGTGAAGCTGCAGTCCTCTGTTGCGAACCACGGCAAGTTCAGCGCCTCTCTGGAGTCTGCCCGGACGAAACAGGCAGCGCTGAAGAGCGAGGTGGAGAAAGCC
>CALGYL010000289.1 GCA_937934775.1 uncultured Clostridia bacterium | reverse complement strand
TCGTATACCTTGCTCGCGTTCGGCGTCGTCACCTTCAGTTCCACCGGCGTCACCGTCAGCTTGGCTCCGCCGGCGATGGTCTGACCATCATAGGTATAGATAACGTCGTAGACCACTCCGCCGATGGTCACGGTGGAAGGACCGGTCACCAAGCCTTCGTAGGCTCCCGCATGGGTGCCCGTTCCGTTCTTGGTCAGGTCCACAGAATACCCGGCGCTCTGAAGCTGCTGCCAAGTGAAGGTTGCCCCGTCGTCCGCGGCGCCGGACGGGGTTTTGACGGTGATCAGGGACTGGGCGCTGCCGGTGTAGGTTCTTTCAGCGCTGTCCCAATTGATGGTCAACATGCCGTTTTTCGTCCAGTTGCCCTTGATTGTCACAGAACCAGCCGGCATGGTGATTTCGCTGCCCGCATCGACCGCGATTCCATTTTTCGTCCAGCCATGGAAGGTGTAATGCGCCACAGTCGGCGGCAGTGGCGCGACAACCACGCCCGCGTTATAATTATAGGTTTGTGTGCCGGGCGCGGTTGCTCCGGCGGGAATAGCGCCGGTGTATTCATAGGTCACATCGTAGCGGTTGATGGTATAGTGTCCGGTCACAGTCACATCGGTATCGGGCATGGTGTCAGGAAGACCATTCCAGCCCTGGAAGGTGTAGCCCTCTTTCGTCATGTCGTCGGTTATCAGAGACAGCGCGGTACCGTAGCGCACGTTTTCGATTTTCTTATATTCGCCGGCAAAATAATCCCCGTCGATTGCGTAGAAGATCGTGTGCCTGTTTCTCTTGAAATAAACCTTCAGGATCAGCTCGTCGGTGCCCTTGACGGCCGTCACATAGGATGGAATCGTAGCTTCGCTGTCGAAGGTGAAGCCTGTTTTGTCCTTGCCGTCCAGATGATCGGAGGCTCTAACGGAGCGGCCAATCTTAACGCCCGTCACCGTCTCGGTCATGGAGGGGTCAAAGTCAGTATAACCGCCGTCCGCATCGGCATAGTAGTAGCGGATGGTGATCGATCTTGTGAGATAGGAACGGTAGACAAAGGTGATCACGTTGTTTTCGGGGATGGTGGCATCGGCGGATGCGTTCAGCGTCAAAGTCTTGCTGGCTTCCTCCGCGTAATATTCCACGCCGTTCGCCGTAAGGCCGGACTTTGAATACGCGACGACCTTTTTCGCGCCGTTGGTGGTATAAATCTCTTCGGTGCCCGCAAATTCCTGCATGTCGCCGTTCGCGTCGTAATAGACATGCTTCACTTTGTAGGGATACGCGCCGCTCACCACATAGTACAGCTTTAGGATGTTTTGGGCGGCTGCGGACTTCAATGTCAGACCGTTTGCCGGATCCGCGGAATCGTAATCATAACCGGCGATAATGGGCGCGGCTTCGGTGACCGTATCACCGACGTGATACAGGGCGGCGCCGACCACTTTATCATCGGCAATCTTCAGCAGCGTGTTCTTATCCAGATACTGGACCGTATAGCCGGCTTTGGACGCCGTCCAACCGGCGTACAGCGAAAAGGACGCGGTGACCTGTGTCAGCGTGTCAAAGGGCGTGGTGCAGGCCGCGTCCAAATACCAGCCGGTGAAGTCGTAGCCGTCCTTCACGGGATCGGCGGGCATCCGCACCATTTTCTTGTATTGGATGGTCTGCGGATCATAATCGCCCTGCGCGCCCGCGCCGCCGTTCAGGACAAAGGCAACGCTGTAGGAAGGGAAGTTCCACCCGGCGTAGAGCGCAAGGCCGGTGGGCATATTGGTCAATGTGTTCAGTGTCAACCGGGACGGGTCAACGTACCATCCGGCGAAGCCCGTCGCGCCTTCGGGTTTATACGACGCGGCCGGTGTGCCCAGGTAGTTGGTGATGGAAGCGTTCAGTTTTACGCTGGTTGTGGAAATCAGCGTTCCATCATAGTTGTACAGGGAAAGGGAATAGGCCTTCGCGAGGTAATAGAAGTTGACCACCTGGCCGTTGGTGGTTGATTCGCCGCTGCTGCCCTCGAAATTGGTTTTGTTTTTTATGCCATCATAGCTGCCCCTTGTATAGCCGGCGATCTCATAGAAGTCGCTGCTATAGTAAAGACGGCTGAACTTAACGACGACGGATTTATACAGGCCGTAGGTCACGCCGTTCACGACCTTGGTCGTCGCCCCCTGATAGTTTTCCAGCCAGTAGTAGAGGGTCTGTTTGTTCGACGTGGAATAGGTAAAGCCATACACCATGATGTTGCGGTTGGCGTCGGCCTGGCTGACGTAGGTGTCGGACATGGTGTCGAAGACGGCGACCTTGTCATTGTTATTTTTTGTTACCGCCCAGGCATAGGTGTCGCTGGACGCCGTATTCCAGGCGTTCATGGCCGTTGTAATCGTCGCGCCGTATTTTGCGCTCAGGGTGTAGGCCGCAGAATGATCGCTCTTGAACCACACAAAACTGTTACCATAATCCGTTGAGTACTGATAGGCCTTGAGCGTATAAACGTTCCTGGAGTATTTCACCGTCACCACCGTGCTGCCGTCCGCGGCGACCGTCTCAACGGAGGCTTCCTTATAGGTGAAATGCGCGCTGTCCAGCGCGGACGGCTTGGCCAGGGAGGAACCGCTGGCCACCGTGACGGAAGATCCCACCAGGGCGGTCTGCGTGGTATTGCTGGCCAGATAGGAGAAATTGGAATCATTCGCGTTTTCGATCATGTAGACGATGGTGTAGCGGACGCTGGTAGGATTCCACTTCGCGTAAAGCGTGGTATCCCGCTTCACCGTCACAGAAGTGACGGCGCTGCCGGAAAGATCCTCGCTCGTGTACCAGCCGCCGAAGGTATAGCCGGTCTTCGCGGGGGTCATCCCGGCCAAGCCCAGCGTATCGTTATACTGTTTGGTCTGGCTGGCCACGTACGTCCCGCCGTTTGTATTGAAGTTCACCGTGTACACGTTGCGCGTGTAATAGACTTTGATCTGCGTGCCGGAGGCCTGAAGGACGGCGCTGTCCGCTTTTTCAAAGGAATAGTCGGGGATGGTGATCGGCACGGGCGTAACTTCGTTGCCGACGACGCCCTTCATGGTTGTGTTGCGGCTGATCTCATCATAGCCGCTGCCGTCCAGCTTCTCGCCCATGTACAGGACGGTATAGGTGGCGTTGGACTCAATATACCGGACGATGACCGTCGTGTCCGCCGTCAGTTCCGACGGGGTGATGGCAACGGACGCCTGCTCGGGATACAACGTCTTGCCGCCGTACAACACTGGCGATGGAGAAACGATGGTTTCGGCCGTGTCCGCTTTCCGATACAGACCGACGACATCGCTGGCCACCTGATGGCCGGACGCGTCCAGATAGCGGATCGTGACGGTGTATGTATCAACCTTTCTAAACTGCGCGGTGAGCGACAGATTTCCGCTCACCGGCATGCTTTGGGTATACAGCGTTCCATCGGCGTCAGCCCATCCGATGAATTCGCTTCCCGATTGGGTTGGCGTCTCGGGAAGCTCCAAGGGTTCCCCTTCCGCCACCAACTGCGTGGCAACCGTTGTTTCTCCAACACTGAAGACGACTTCGTAATACGTTCCGCCGCCGGCCGCTTTTGACAATAGCGTCGCCGCGAGCGCGGAGGGCGTCATCTGAAGCATTACCAGAAAAGACAGAAACAGCGCCGTGAATCTCCTGATCTTCCATTCCACGGAAAAACCCTCCTACGAATCGAGCGTCCGTCACGCCGCGCCGTGCGAGATGGTGAACGGCCACCGAGCGTCATCTTTTGTCCGGCAAACCACAGGGACTTTCCGACGTATCGGGCGCGCCGACCCCTTTAGACCGTCACAGCCAGCCGCCACATATACTGGACGGTCTCCAGCGTCGCTTCAAATTCATACGTGCTCCCGATCGCACCAGTGACATCCTTCCAGCCGCTGCCGTCGTTGTACTGCCACTGGAGAGCGTACGCGATCCCTTCGAAACCGGTCAGACGGCTGGTCAGCCGGATCGTTTCGCCGGGCTTGACGCGGTTGTCAAGCGTTGAGAAGATTTCCACCGTCAACCCGGAGAGATCGGCATCGACTTCGGTCTGTTCTTCGGGGGGGATGTCGGATTCCACCTGCGTCAGGGCTTCGCCCTCAGATGCGGCCCCCTTTAAATACTCGGAGAATACGTATCCCACGACGCCGTCCGCGCGGATCAAGGACCAGTCGCCCACCACGCTCAGAACCGTGACACTCGTATCGGAACTCAGCTTTCCGATAATTTCCGCGGACATACCGGCAGCGGCGCGAATATTGACGCTGCTGCTCTCGCTATCGGTCGTGACGACCGTCTTGGTCTCCAAAGGCTCGGGCTCGAGGCTGACCTCAGGCGTCGCTTCGTCCGGCACAGACGCATCCGACGATGACCCCGCGACGTCCGGCGTAATCTGCTCGCTGACGTAGGTAGCGGCGAGCGCGCCGTAAGCGCCGGAGAGCATCAACACCGCAAAAATAAGCGCCACGATTTTCTGTAAATATTTCATATCCAGCATCCTCTTTGTATCGGATTGTCAAGTCAAGCGCAACAGATTCCCGAAGAAATTTTCAGCGAGAGTATTCCAGTTTAGGGCCTGGTATTGAAAAGGCGGACGAACAGGCGGACGTCCGCGGGCTTCAGCGCCGCGCGCTGGCTCCGCCCTTCCCGCAGGAATGGGCCAGGTATTCGAGAATGGACTCATAGGGCTTCTGGCCCATGTTCCGATAACCCCGGTTGGGCCTGCTGTGATTGTAATGATACAGCCATGTATCCAGATCCTTCTGCAACTCCGCAACCGAGTTATACCCGGGAGTGCGCGGGATGCCCTTGAAAAACTCTTCTCTGACTGTATCCTGAAATCGCTCCCCAAATCCGTTCTTTCGCGTCGCCCGATGTTCATGCACATGCTTGATCCCGCTTCTCTGCAAGAACTCCTGATAAGGGATTTTCTCCTGTTTTGTGAATATTCGGCTGCCACCTGTCCGTATCTCCGATACATCCAACCCAATCATCAAATAAAATGGCAGTACTCTATTCCGCACCAAGCTCAACGCGTTGAAGGCCGGCTCATTGGCATGCAGGAAAGCAAACGCGTAAGAACAAAAGGTATCTACTACTGTATGAAGGTATACTTTGCCGATGTTCCCATACACATTGAGAGGAAATTCATCCTGACATAGAATTTCTCCCGGCCTTTGGCTCTCGATGCTGCGTTCACGGAAGCACGGGTTGATTTTCTCAATCAGATCCATCTGTTTCCGAGTCAATTCGACTTTGTTTTCCAAATACCGCGATTCCAGCAGCAGGAGGCGGTCGTATTGTGTTTGCCGGCCATTTCGCTCCAGGATTCTTTGAATCGTCGGCTTTGAACAGCGCAACCCTTCCAGTTTCAGTTGTTGCTCTATCTGGCCGCAGCTGCTCAGCGGATCCCGATCGCTAAGCTCCACAACGCGCCGTTCCACTTCCAACGGCGTAGCCTGGGGAAATGTATTCCCAACATCAGGCTGGTTCTGTTCCGCGAAGGCACTTCTTAAAAATGACCGATTTTGCTCGTAGAAATCGCTCATCGCCAGATTACGGACCTGACATAGCCTAGAGACCTTTTCAAACATGCCGCCCAACTTCAACTCATTCATCCACCGGCCGGCCTGTTGTCTCCCGATTATCATTCTTTTCCTCCCCTTCCGAATATTCATAACCAGGGCAACGCCGCACGTTGCAAGAATCGCAGACGATGCGACACAAATATCCATAAAACCGCATAACTTTGTTCCGTTTTCCGCCGCGCCGGGAAGCCGATCAGGCCAGCAAGCCCCGCTTGTCGGCCGGATACAGGTTCGCCAGCGCGAACAGGATATTCAGTTTGGCGGCCTGTTTTCGCAAGCCCCGGTACCGAATCCTCCGGTACTGGAAGCAGGCCTTGGGCGGACAGCAAGTCCACCACTTGCTGGAACAGCTTCTCCTGCAAATCGTGTCCGACCAGCATCGCACGGAACCGTCCGATGGTATCGCCGTCCGGTATCCGGTTGCCAATGCTTTTCTCCAGCTTCCTTTGCGCGGTGTTGCCCTAGTGTTGTCATGTTTTGTCTCTTGGCAAAAAGCATTGGCGCAAGCTTTCCAGTATCCGTGGCGCAATGCGCCTATGGGTTTACGTTGACATCGCGCCCATCCGCTCTATAACCACTAATATAGTATTTGTAATTTGTCAATGTGTCGCGCCAATTATTACCTTCCTCAGAATGGATCGCGACTGTTATATGACATTTTATTTTAGCGCACGCATAATCCGACAGCATATTTTTGACAATCATCCTCGGCAACGCGTCGTTTGCCGCCCTTTTCTCTGCCGAATTTTTATCCGTTGTATCCTTCTGTAATACCAAGTAAAAATATGAATTACTCCAAAGGACTGAAAGATTTTTGATGCAGAACAAGGAGCCGGAATGAGGCGACCCTTCGGGATACGCCTTCGGCGTGAAATGCAGCGCTACGCCAAAGTGGAGGGCGACAAAGTTCTGCGCGAAAAGATTCAGGCCAACGAGGAATTCATACTTTGGATTGGTGTAACTGGTAAACTAAAATGGCGGGTACGTGGCAAACAAAAATCTCTACAATATTCCAAATAAAAGGCCACGGATTATACTTTGAAGAGAGAGAGTATACAGCCGAGGTGGCCGGAATGGTAGGGACAACGATGTACGTGAAGATACAGGAACTGCG
>CALGYL010000288.1 GCA_937934775.1 uncultured Clostridia bacterium | reverse complement strand
AGCATGATGATGATGATCCACGGGGCGCGGCCGATGGCGGAGAATGAATCGGACAGCGCCGTCCGGGCCGGGGCCGACCCGTTGGGCAGGCGCATGCCGGTGGAGACGGCGCCGCCGCCGATGTACCACTGGCCCAAGCCCTGGTGCACGAACATGAGGGCGCAGGTGGCGAGCATATCCGGGATCTTGCACACGAGGATCAGGAACATCGTCAGCTGATACATGATCAGCGTCACGAAGATGGTCACCACCACGCACATCCACAGCGGCAGGCCATACCAGAGGTACGCGCTCACAAAAACGTAGGCGGAGCAGCTGGCCAGCGTACAGGCGGACATGTCAAAGCCATCCGGCGCCATGGTCACGGTGGCCGCGATGCCGAACACCGTGGTGATGGACATAGCGCGCAGGATGTTGATCATGTTGTTTTCCGACATGAAGCTGCTGCCCTTGAGCAGCGTAAAAATGACAAAACACAAAACCAGCGTGATGATGGCCGCCCAGTCCAGCAGAAAGCGTAAAAAGCGCTTGTTTCTTCCCGGATACAACGCATTGGGCTTCAACGTGGCTTGCATGGTGGTTCTCCTCCCGTCGTGTCTTTCTAATCTGAAGGATCAGGCGTACTGGGACTTGCTGCCCACGGCGTAGTGCATGATCTCGTCCTCGTTGGTCTTCCTGGTCTCCAACTCCGCCATCACGCTGCCGTCGTAGAGCACGTAGATGCGGTCGGTGATGGACAAAAGCTCCGCGTTTTCACAGGAGGCGTAGATCACGCTGTTGCCCTGCTTAGTGATATCGTTGATCAGGCGGAAGATGTCCTGCTTGGCGCCGACGTCCACGCCCTTGGTGGGCTCGTCGAAGATGTACACGTCGCAATCCGCGGCCAGCCATTTTCCGACGGCAACCTTTTGCTGGTTCCCGCCGGAAAGGTTTTTGACGAGCTGCCGGATGTTGGGCGTGGCGATCCCCAGATCCCCGACGTATTGCCGGGCGTTTTGGTCGGTCTTGCGCTTGTTGATGAACGACAGCGTGCAGAATTTCCCGAGGCACGCGGCCGATAGGTTGAACGTCACGCTCTCGTTGACCAGCACGCCCTCCTTGCGCCGCTCTTCGGGCACCAGGGCGATCCGGTTTTTCACGGCGTGGGTGGGAATATCGATTCTGAGCTCCCGCCCGTTGAGGCGGACGGAGCCGCCGGTCTTTTTGTAGGCTCCGAAGATGGTCTTGCACAGTTCGGATTTGCCCGCGCCCACCAGCCCGGCGATGCCGACGATCTCGCCCTTCCGGACGTGGAAGGAGACGTCGTTCACCTTGCCTTCGGCGCCGGAGAGGTGCTCCACTTCGAACACCGTTTCCCCGACGGGCACCTTCTCCTTGGTGAAGATTTCCTCGAAGGTGCGGCCCAGCATTTTTTCCACGATCTCCCGGGCGGTGGTGGAACTGTTCACGGGGGCGGTGCCCACGATCTCGCCGTTGCGCATGACGGTATACTTCTCGCAGATCTGAAGCACTTCGTTGATGCGGTGGGAGATGAAAATAATGGCGATGTTCTCAGTCTCTTTCAGGTGCGCGACCAGCCGGAACAGTTCGGCTGTTTCGGTGTCGCTCAAGGGCGCGGTGGGTTCGTCCAGAATGAGGAAATTGCACTTGGAAGCGATGGCCTTGGCGATGAGCACCATCTGCTTCTGGGCCAGGGACAGGTTTTGCACGAGCTTTCGGACGTTGACGTCAATGTGCAGGCGTTCCAGAATTTCTTTCGCCTGGCGGCGCGTCCTGTTCCAGTGGACCATGGGGTCCCGGGAGTCCATGACCATGTTGCCCAGCATGACGTTCTCCGCCACGGAGAGCGTGGGGATCAGCGCGGTGTCAACCTCCTGATACACGATCTGGATGCCGTGTTTCTTGGCGGCCATGGTGGTGGAGAGGTCGATCACCGCATCGTTCAGGTACACTTCGCCCGTATAGCCGGGATTGGCGCCCGCGAGTATCTTCATCAGCGTGGATTTTCCGGCTCCGTTGGCGCCGACGACCGCGCGGATCTCGCCGGTGCTGACTTCAAAGCTGACGTTCGTCAGCGCTTTGACGCCGGGAAATTCGATGGAGACATTGCGTGTTCCAAGCGTGAGCTTATCCATGGACTTCCCTCTTCTCTCTCAAGGTGCGCACATGCCTTGACAAAGAAGCGTCGGAGCAAGACTCCGACGCCTCTTTGTCAAGAAACATTGCTCAAGTGGACGGAACTTGGCCCTCGCTTAGTGGATCAGGTCCTTGGGCATCCAGTCGGCGACGGACAGGTAGGAGAGATTGCCGTAGGTATCGGGCGCCACGTTGCCCAGGTTCTCCACGGTGGAATCGGTCTTCAGATCGGAGGCCAGGATCGCGGAGCCGGGGACTTCAACCACGTCCACGCCGGACTTCTGGGAGGCGGGGTCGTAGATCTTGTCGTATTCGCCGGCCAGTTCGAGCATCAGCAGGCGCATCGCGATTTCACCGTTCAGCGTCCAGTCGGTGGTGCCGGCTGCGGTCCAGAGGTCCGGGCGGGTCAGCATGTTGGTGACGTCCACGGGGTCGATGTCCACGGAGGCCATCGGCAGCGCGTCGCCGGACTTGCCGTTGAAGTTGTCGTTCTCCAGGATCGCGTTGTACACGCCCTGGCCGTAGCAGTCATAGTAGGCAACCAGGCCGTCCACGCTGGACCGGTCAAGGCCCTGCAGGTACGCGGCGGTCACGGCGTTGGCGGAGTCCACGGTGTCCTGCAACGGCTGGATTTCGCCGACGGTCTTGATCTTGCCGGCCGCTTCGTACTCTTCCCAGCCAACCTCACGACGATCGAAGGGGCTGTTGTAGTTCGGGCCGCGCCACACCTTGACCAGGCGGACGCCTTCGCCGTACTTCTTGATGA
The DNA here is from genome assembly GCA_937934775.1 of uncultured Clostridia bacterium. GTDB lineage: Bacteria > Bacillota > Clostridia > Christensenellales > Aristaeellaceae > JAEZHK01. The sequence goes on along the minus strand of CALGYL010000288.1, from coordinate 3,512 downwards.
AGTTGTCGAGCAGAACCGTCACAAGGCTCTTGTCCTGCTGGAACAGCTGGGTGACGCCGGGCAGCTTCTGATACGCGCCGTCGGCATAGAACTGGGTGTCGAAGCAGACGATCTTCAGGTTCGGGTACTGCTCCGTGATGCCCTTGAGGAACACATAGGAGCCATCCTTGTTGCCGTGGCTGACGAGGATTCCGTCATAACCGGCGGCCGCGCAGCTGGAGATGGTGTCCTGCCACTTGTTGAAGTCGTTGTCGCAGAAGAAGAAGTCGAACTGTACGCCCAGCTTGTTGCACAGGTTCGCGCAGGAATCCTTCCACATCTGGAAGATGGTGGCAGAAGTCAGTTCCATAATGTAGGCGACCTTCTTGCCGGAGACGGGGTTGGCGGTCTCGGCGACGGACGAGGTGCAGAGCGCAAAGACCATCAGGAGAACCAGAACCAGGGATACGATCTTTTTCATGGTCAACCTCCTATCGGGTTGTTTAGGAGTCCTTGCGCAGATTGACTCCTTGTTAAGCGCAGTATAGCACCTTCCCTGTCTAAATGCAAGTGAAAAGTCAATATTTTTTTAGTCACATTAGCAGTTATTGATTAGTTGTTCGAATCAAGCATATTCGGCAGTTTAGCTCTGAAAACAGTCAAAATCGTTTATCATTTAGCCCCAAAATTCCCTAAATATCGAAAGATTTTGTTGACATTGGCCCATGCCGCGGCTATAATACAAGGGTAAACAGATAAACGAATCAGGACGTAAACACAGCTAAATATTCTCCAATAATCTTCATGAACAATCCGCTTGTAAACACGACTAAACAGCCGCGGGGCGCATCCCCCATTCTATGGAAAGCGCGCAGGTGAACAAGATGCCAAACAACCAGAGGTATCCCACGGACAGCGAAGCCAAGAGGCTGATCGTCGAAATCGGCAGGCGCATGTATGCGAAGAACTTTGTGGCCGCCAATGACGGCAACATCAGTTGCAAGGTGGACGACGACCTGATCTGGACCACGCCCACCGGCGTCTCCAAGGGCTATATGTCGGAAGACGAAATGGTCAAGATGCGCATTGACGGCACCGTGCTTTCCAAGGGCGAGCGCGGCCCCTCCAGCGAGGTCAAGATGCACCTGCGCATTTATAAGGAAAATCCCGAGGTGCGCGGTGTGTGCCACGCGCACCCGCCCATCAGCACCTCCTTCGCCATCGCCGGCATCGGGCTGGACCGGGCGATCTACCCGGAGGCACTGGTGAACCTGGGCACCGTGCCCTGCGTACACTACGAAGCCCCCGGCTCTCAGGGCATCCCCGACTCCGTCGCCCCCTACGCCAAGGACTACAACGCGCTGCTCTTGGCCAACCACGGCGCGGTCGCTTGGGGATCGTCCCTGATGGAGGCCTGGTACCGGCTGGAAGCCACCGAGCACTACGCGATGATCCTGATGTATACCGGCAACATCATCGGCAAGGCGAACGTGCTCAGCTGCGAACAGGTGAGCGAGCTGATCGAGATCCGGAACAAGCTCGGCATCACCTCCGGCGGCATTCCGCCCTGCTCCGCCCGCGCCACCAACACGGAGGATGTGCTGGCCGGGCATTCGCCCGTGGGGGCCGCGCCCGTGACGAATCAGGGCTGCGGCTGTTCGGGTCAGGCGCAGAGCGATCTGGATGTGCAGGCGATTACCCAGGCGGTGATCGCGCGGCTGCAGGGCCTGCGCTGAAAACGCCGGGAATCTCATCCCGCTCGGGAGCGCACCGCGCCGGATGGTAACGCGCTGGGCGACGGTCAGGCCGCCGATATTCCCCGCGCGGCAGCGCATCGCGTGGGACAGCATGCGTTCCCCCCGGACGGCGTACTGTCCGAAGGAAATGTTTCCAAATTAACAGCGTCCGATCTGGTTTCCAGAGTCCGCATTCCCGGCGCGGGTTTCTCGGGGTCAAACGGAGGGAACGGCCGCGGACCGGCCGTTCCGCAAGCGAGGTTGAGCGATGAAAGCAGTGATCCTGGGCGGCGTGGCAGCTGGCATGAGCGCCGCGTCCAAGTTCAAGCGGGAGCGGCCGGATGCGTCCGTGACGGTCTACGAGCGGGGGAATTTCCTCTCATACGGCGCTTGCGGCCTGCCCTATTTCATCGGCGGCCAGAATCCCGACCCCGCGAAGCTGATCGCCCGTACCCGGGCGCAGTTCGAGGCGGCGGGCATTCGCACCCTATTGCGCCACGAGGCGCTCAGGGCCGATCCGGCAAACAAAAAGGTGCAGGTCAAAAACCACGACACCGGCGAGGTTTTCTGGGACGAGTACGACGTATTGATGATCGCCGTGGGCTGCGACAGCGTGATGCCCCGGATCGAGGGCGCGAATCTCCCCTCCGTGTTCTACGTCAAGACCATGGAGGACGGGCTGCTGTTCGAGAAGATCGCGCGGCTCAAGGGCGTCAACGATGTCGTGATCGTCGGCGGTGGGTACATCGGCGTGGAGATGGCCGAGGCGATGCTGTCGCTGGGTAAGAAAGTAACGCTGGTAGAAGCCGCCGAGCGGCTTTTGACCCCGTTTGAGCCGGAGATGTCCGAACTGGCCGCCCAGGAGCTGGAGCGAAACGGCGTTTCCATCCGGCTGGGCGAGCGGGTGACCGCGTTTCAGGAGGCGGGCGACCACCGTCTGGTGCGCACCGACCGCGGGGATTACCGGGCCGACGTGGTGCTGGCGGCGTTCGGCGTCGTGCCCGCCACCGGCTTTCTGAAGGACACCGGCATTGAAATGGCGCGAAACGGCGCGCTGATCGTGGACCGGGAGCAGCGCACCAGCATTCCGGATGTGTTTTCCGCCGGGGACTGCGCGGTCTGCTGGCACCGGGTCGCAAAGGAGAACTACTTCCTGCCGCTGGGCACCGTCGCCAACAAGTGCGGCCGCGTCGCGGGGGCCAACATGGCCGGGGCGCACGAGGTTTTCGAAGGCGCGCTGGGCACGGCGGCCATCAAGGTGTGCGGCTTGGAGATGGCCCGGACCGGGCTGAGCACTCCGGACGCGGCGCGGTTGGGCCTTGACTTCGCTGTCAAGCTGGTGACGGCCGGCGACCACCCCGCCTACTACCCCGAGCCCACGAAGCTCACGATCAAGCTGATCTACGAAAAGCGCACGCTGCGCCTCCTGGGCGCGAACATCGCGGGCGCGAAGGGCGCGGTGCTGCGGGGCGACATCTTCGCGACCGCCATCCACGCCGGACTGACCACCCCCGATCTGGGCATGGTGGACCTGGCCTACGCGCCGCCGTTCGCCACCGTGTGGGACGCGGTGCACATCGCCGCCAACGCGGCGAAGTAGCGGGGACGTGAGAGACGCCGGGGGACGCCGTCCCCCGGACCCCCAGCCAGGTAGCTGTTGATTTAATGAGGTGGTGGATTGCCGAGGCGGTTTTTTGTCCCCACAAGGAGCCAGAAGGAAGCCGACCCTGCGGGATACGCCTTCGGCGTGAAATGCAGCGCTACGGCGACCGGGTGGGCGACACAAGTGGGGGCGGA
>CALGYL010000287.1 GCA_937934775.1 uncultured Clostridia bacterium | reverse complement strand
GATCTACCTGGAGGCGTTCCAGTACAACCGGTTCGGCGCGGCGGCGGCGCAGTCCGTGGTCCTGTTTGTGATTATGCTCATCTTGACGCTCTTACAGTTCCGGGTGGAGAGGAAGGTGTCCTACTGATGCTGCGGAAATACGCGGGCAAGGGCGCGTTCCTTGCCGTCAACCTTGCGATGGCGTTTCTGATTCTGGCGCCGCTGGCGTATTGCGTCAGCGTCAGCTTCATGACCGAGCCGGAGCTGTTCTCCTTTCCGCCCGCCTTTCTCCCGCAGCGGCTGCAGTTGGGCAATTACCTCTCTGCACTGGCGTTCGCGCCGATCTTCCGCTTTATCCTGAATTCACTGGTGGTCGCGGCCGTCTGCACGGCGGGGCAGTTGTTCTTCGGCGCGCTGGCGGGATACGCGTTTGCGATGCACGAATTCCCGTGGAAGAAAGCGCTTTTCCTTTTGATGCTGTCGACGATGATGATCCCAGGGCAGGCGATCATCTTGGCCAACTACCTGACGATCGCAAACCTGCATCTGACCGACAGCTATCCCGCGCTGATACTGCCGTACCTGACCAGCGCGTTCTGCCTGTTCAGCATGCGGCAGGCATTTTTAAAACTGCCGGGCGAGCTGTACGAATCGGCGGCGCTGGACGGCTGTGGCTCCACGCGGTTTTTCCTCAGCATCGGGCTTCCGCTGGTGAAGCCGCAGTTGGGTTCCCTGGGCGTGTACACGTTTCTGGCGGTCTGGAACCAATACCTATGGCCGCTCCTTGTCACCAACAGGACAGAGACGCGCACGGTGCAGATTGGCATCGGCATGCTGCAAAGCAGCGATGGCAACGCCTACGGCCCCATCATGGCGGGCGTCACGCTGGTGCTGATTCCCTCGGTTCTGGTGTTCCTGATCGGCCAGAAATCGCTGATTTCCGGTCTCACAGCGGGCGCGCTCAAGGGGTGAGGGGCGCTGCGGCACCCTATAGAAAATTAAATACAAGCGCTACCGTTTAAAGCGGCGGCGTTTTATTTTGCTGAAGCAATCAGCCCCTGCTGGCTATGGCCTGGCCGCCGACGGACTTTACGTACTCCTCGTACTGACGGGAATAGCAGTCGATCTTGCAGGCGACTTTATCCAGGTGCCGGTGCATTTCGGCGATCTGCGCCTCCACGTTCTTTTTATGCGCATAGAGCATGTCGCAACGCTCTTTCAGCGTCCCTTCGCCCTGTGCGCTCAAATCCACGAAGTCTTTGATCTGCTTAATCGACATGCCGGTATTTTTCAGGCATACGATCAGCCCGATCCACTCCATGTCCTCCTGGTCGTAGCGACGAATGCCGCTCTTCGTGCGGTGCACGCTGGGCAGAAGTCCCTCTTTTTCGTAAAAACGCAGCACTGTCGGGCGAAGATGCATCTTCTCGGAAACCTGCTGGATGGAATACTCCATGGTTAACACCTCTTTAACAAGCCGAACTATTGACTTAAAGTCAACATGAAGCTTTATAATGGCATTGTATCAGGCGCACGGATGCGCCGTCAAGATGAATCTGATCTCGAACGAGGAGGGAAAACCATGAAATCCTTGACCGATAGCTACATTCTGCCCAACGGGATCAAGATTCCCTGTATAGGCTTTGGCACATGGCAGACGCCCGACGGCGCCGTAGCGACTTCGTCCGTCAAAGCGGCCATCGAGGCAGGTTACCGCCACATTGATACCGCCGCCGTCTACGACAACGAAGAAGGTGTCGGCAAGGGCATCCGGGAGAGCGGCGTGAAGCGCTCCGAGCTTTTCGTCACCACCAAGCTGTGGAACGACGCCCACAGCTACGACAAGGTGTTCAAAGCCTTCGACGAATCGATGAACAAGCTGGGTCTGGAGTACCTAGACCTGTACCTGATCCACTGGCCCAACCCGCCGATGTTCCGGGATCATTGGCAGGAGGCCAATGCCGGGACCTGGAAGGCGATGGAGGAATTGTATGCGTCCGGCAAGGTGCGCGCCATCGGCATTTCAAACTTCCACCGTCACCACATCGAGGCGCTCAAGAAGACCGCGAAGGTGCAGCCCATGGTCAACCAGATCCGTCTGTGCCCCGGCGATACTCAGGACGACGTGGTGGCGGCCAGCCGCGAGCACGGTATGATCCTGGAGGCCTACAGCCCGCTGGGCGTGGGCAAAATCTTCGAGGTGCCGGAGGTCCGGGCGCTTGCGGACAAGTACGGCAAGTCCGTCGCGCAGGTCTGCATCCGCTGGAGCCTGGAGCGCGGTTACCTGCCGCTGCCCAAGTCCGTCACGCCGGAGCGCATCGCGGAGAACGCGAAGGTGTTCGATTTTGAGCTGGACGAGGAAGACGTGGAACTGCTCGCCAGCATGACGGGCGTTTGCGGCTTCGCCGCCAATCCGGATACGACGAACTTCTGATCAAACTCATATATGGAATTGGAACCAATATTCAATAGCAGAACGCGGGGCATTTCGCCCCGCGTTCTGCTATTGACAAGCTGGGTACCGGAGGCTCGCGGCCCGGCGGCATGCGCGCCGCGTCAGCTGTGTCTGTAGATTTCCCAGCCCATGTAGTTGCCGAGGGCTTCTTCCAGAACATCCGCGCACACGGCCTGCGTCAGGGCCACGTGGTGTTCGTAGCCGTTTTTGGAAAGGTAACGCATCAGGCCGTTCAGGTCCTTCACCTCGCACACCGCTACGCCGCCGAAGGTGGGGAGGGGGTCGGCGGTGAAGCTGCCTTCGCCCAGATAGCCCTTGACTACGCCGCGGCGGTCGTCGGTGGACAACTTCAGATAGGTCATCTTCGACGGGCGGACGCGGCCTTTCAGCGCGCCGAAGGATACATCCTCGCCCAGCGTGGTTGCCAGGATATCGAGGTTTGCGATCTCCGGCTTGTCCTCAAACGCGCAGGCGGGATAGTTGGAGCAGTGGACGTTGATGCACTTGTCCGGCTCGTTTTTATAGTTGTTGTTCCAGTCCTGATAAATCGGCGGGACACCGGAGGCATTTAGAAGCGCCAGCATCGAAAGCGCGCCCATTACGTCGGTCTCACAGGCGCTGGGGCGGCCTTTTTCGCCCATCATGCTCATGCCCAGGCACATCGCGCAGCCGTAGTTTGCCTCCACGCTGTCCCAGCACTGGATGGCGCTGGCGGCGCAGCGGTGGGCGGACATCCAGTCCTCGACGGCCAGGATCAGTTTTGCCTGCCGCTCCAGCTTTTCCTCGGTTCCGCAGGGGGCGACGTTTCCGTAGGCGCGAATCTCTGCGACCTTCGCGTGGATCCGGTCGCGGTCGTTCATCTGGTTAGCGTCGGCCAGGATTTCGGAGAAATCCTCGGTCTCGACGGTGATGCCGCTGGCCTGCAGAAGTTTCTCGGAGTAGCGCACAGTGCGGAAGGGCGTCACGCGGGCGCCGATCTGGCCGATGCGCGCGGTCCTGAGCGCCTTGACCACGCGGCAGACGCCCGCAAAGAATTCCACGTCCGCCTTGAATTCGTCGGACAGGATGGCGCAGGTGTGGCGGCGGGTCAGCGTGTACTTGATGCCGTACTGGTAGAGGTTGTTGCACAGCGACAATTTACCGCAGAACGCGTCGCGGCGGTTTTCCAGCTGCAGCTTGTCAAAGTCGTCGTCGCAGGCTTGAATCAGGATCGGGCAGTCCAGTTTTGACATGCGCATCGCGTCGGCAATGCCTGCTTCTTCGCCGAAGTTGGGCAGGCAGATAATCACGCCGTCGATTTCATCCGAATGGGCGCGGAAGAGCCTGGCGCATTTCTCGGCTTCTTCATAACTCATGGTCTCGCCCATGTTGGACTCTTCAGTCGATAAGGTAATCGCCTTGTGTCCCCAGGATTCAAGGCAACTGAGAAGCTGTTTCCGGGCGGTCAGCACCAGATGATCCGGAAAGAACGAGCGGTTTGAGATCAGAACGCCAAAGGTCGCCATAGTTTTGTCCTCCTCGTGTACAGGTGGAAGGCAGCCACGTCCTGCTGCGCGTGAATGCCCGGTTCATCCTTATCTTGTTCTGCGCACCGCGTCGGCCCAGCCCTGTCGCAGGGACATGCGCGCCGAATCCGGCATGGCGGGCGCATATTCCGCGGCAAGGCCTGCGGGAATGAAACGGTCAAAGAGTCCGGTCGACTGGCCGCTCATCATTGCCGCGCCCATCGCGGTGAGGTCCGGGTGGGCGGCGACCTTGACGCGGCAGGGGACGAGGTCCGCCTGCAGTTGCATCAATAGCTTATTGACTGTGCCGCCGCCGTCGGCGGAGATCACCGCCACCGGCTTTCCAAGGTCGCCGGCCATCGCGTCCAGCACATCCGCGTTTTGCTGCGCGATGGACTCCAGCGCCGCCCTCGCTACGTGGGCGCGGGTGGTGCCGCGGCTCATGCCGTAGAGGATCGCGCGCGCGGCGGTATCGAAATAGGGCGCGCCAAGTCCCGAGAAGGCGGGGACCAGCGATACGCCGCCCGCATCGGGTACCATCTCGGCCAGGCGGTCGAGGGTTTGAAGGTCCGGGAACAGTTCCAGCTGATCCCGAAGCCAGATGAGCGTATCCGCAGAGCTTGTAATGTTGCCCTCCAGCACATAGCAGACCTTGCCGTGGAAGCCGTAGCCCACCGACGAGGAAAGCCCCTTGGAGGAGCGCACGGGCGCCGGGCCGACGTTCATCATGATGGAGGAGCCGGTGCCGTAGCTGGTCTTGACCATCCCCGCTTCCTGACAAGATCGGAAGAGCACACGTCTGAACTCCAGTCACTTAGGCATCTCG
>CALGYL010000286.1 GCA_937934775.1 uncultured Clostridia bacterium | reverse complement strand
TGCAGCAGCGCAACTGGATCGGCCGCAGCGAGGGCGCGGAGGTGGACTTCAGGCTCACCACCGGCGATTGCCTCCGGGTTTATACCACCCGGCCGGACACGCTCTTCGGCGCGACCTACATGGTGCTCTCCCCCGAGCATCCGCTGATCGAGGCCCACAAAGACAAGATTGAGAATTACAAAGAAGTTGCCGCCTATCGCGAAGCCGCCTCCCGAAAGTCCGACTTTGAGCGCACAGAGCTTTCCAAGGACAAGACCGGCGTCGCGATCCGGGGCATTTCCGCCCTCAACCCCGTGACCGGAAACGCCATCCCTGTATGGGTGTCCGACTACGTGCTGATGGGTTACGGCACCGGCGCGATCATGGCCGTCCCCGGCCACGACGAGCGCGACTGGGCGTTCGCTAAGAAGTTCAACCTCCCGATCATCGAAGTCGTGGCGGGCGGCAATGTGGAAGAGGCCGCGTTCTCGGACATCGAGGACGGCGTGATGGTCAATTCCGGCTTCCTGAACGGTCTCAAGGTGGCCCAGGCCAAGAAGACCATCATCGAATGGCTGGTGGAAAAGGGGCTGGGCGAGAAAAAGGTCAATTACAAACTGCGCGACTGGGTGTTCTCCCGTCAGCGCTACTGGGGCGAGCCGATCCCGCTGGTCAAGTGCGATCATTGCGGCTGGGTGCCGCTGCCCTATGACCAACTGCCGCTGAAACTGCCCGAGGTGGCTCACTACGAGCCCACCGACGACGGCGAATCGCCGCTGGCCGCCATCAGGGACTGGGTCAACACCACCTGTCCCAAGTGCGGCGCGCCCGCCAAGCGCGAAACCGACACCATGCCCCAGTGGGCGGGCTCCAGCTGGTACTTCCTGCGCTACATCGATCCCCACAACGACAGCGAGTTCGCGTCGATGGAGGAGCTGAAATACTGGCTGCCTGTGGACTGGTACAACGGCGGCATGGAACACACCACGCTGCACCTTTTGTACAGCCGGTTCTGGCACCGCTTCCTGTACGACATCGGCCTGGTTCCCACGTCTGAGCCCTACCAGAAGCGCACCTCCCACGGCATGATCCTGGGCTCCAACGGCGAGAAGATGTCGAAGTCCCGCGGCAACGTGGTCAACCCGGACGAGGTTGTGGACGAGCTGGGCGCCGACGCCTTCCGCCTGTATGAGATGTTCATGGGCGCCTTCGACCAGGCGATCCCTTGGTCCACCGACGGCGCGCGCGGCTGCCGCCGCTTCCTTGACCGCCTCTGGCGGCTGATGGAGAACCTGACGGACGACCCCGCCATTTCGGAAGATATGGCCTATGACGTCCACGGCTGCATCAAAAAGGTCACCGAGGACTACGAGCGGATGAAGTTCAACACCGCCATCGCCTCGATGATGTCCCTGGTCAACACGCTGTCCACGAAGGGCTCGATCACGAAGGGCGAAGCCACGGCGCTTCTACAGCTTCTGAACCCGGTGGCTCCCCACATCACCGAAGAGCTGAACCAGCTCCTCGGGCTGGGCGAGGAGCTTTTCCGCAGGCCCTGGCCGGTATACGATCCGGCGAAGCTGATCAAGGACACCGTGGAAATCGCGTTCCAGGTCAACGGCAAAGTGCGCGGCCGCGTCAACGTGCCCGCCGACCTCACCCGCGAAGCCGCGCCCGGTTACTTTGCCGCCGAGGAGACCTTCCAGAAACTGATCGGGGGCAAGGCCATCCGCAAGCTGATCTTCGTGCCGGGGAGTCTGGTCAACGTCGTGGTGTAAAAACCGCTAAGAAAAATCCGCAAGCGCCTTTTCTTTGCAGGGGTAAAACTGCGCGGGCCATTTACCCTGCGGGATTCCAGACCCGCTGACCAAAGCAAATGTCTCCGCAGCCGGCGTCCGCACCAGTTGCGGAAACGGCGTTCCCGTGCGCCTGTCGCCGGGAACGATCAAAGCCCCGTGGGGGCGCATTGGGGGCCGCCCGCGGTTTATCATGCCGCTGACGGCTCTTTTGCTTCAACCGCCATATCTCCGCGGCGGTGCGCCGCAAACGGATTTTTACTGCCAATGGAAGGAGGCGCGCGCGTGACCGAGGAGATGAAGGTCAAGCTGGAAAACCTGCCGGATTCCCCCGGCTGCTATCTGATGAAGTCTGAAGGCCAGATCATCTATGTGGGCAAGGCCAAGAACCTGAAAAACCGTGTGCGCCAATACTTCCAGAGCGCCAAGAACCATACCCCCAAGGTACGGGCGATGGTGGAGAAGATCGACGATCTGGACACGGTGCTGGTGGACGGCGAACTCGAGGCGCTGATGCTGGAGTGCAACCTGATCAAGTTGCACCGGCCCTACTACAACATCCTGCTAAAAGACGACAAGCAGTTTCCCTACCTTGCGATCGACCTCTCCCAGCCCTTTCCGGAGGTGGTCATCCGCCGGAGCAAGCTGAATGACGGCGCGCGCTACTTCGGGCCTTACTTGGGCGCGACGATCGTGCGGGAGATGCTGGACGCGGTGAGGCAGATCTTCCCGATCCGCACCTGCCGACTGCAGCTGACCGAAAAAATGCATCTTCGGCCTTGCGTACACCATGAAATCGGCCAGTGTCTGGCGCCCTGCGCCAGCCTGATCTCGAGCCAGGACTACCACAAGCTGATCGAGCAGGTCATCGCGTTCCTCTCTGGAAAGTATCAGGAGGTGCAGGACGACCTGAAGGAGCGGATGAAAGATGCCGCCGCCGCCATGAACTACGAACGGGCCGCCATCTACCGCGACCGCCTTTACGCGGTCCAGCAGGTGATGCAAAAGCAGAAAGCCACCACCGTCCGCGACGTGGATCAGGACGTGATCGCCGAGATCGGAAGAGCGTCGTGTAGGGAAAGAGTGTAGATCTCGGTGGT
>CALGYL010000285.1 GCA_937934775.1 uncultured Clostridia bacterium | reverse complement strand
TACGAGATGCCTAAGTGACTGGAGTTCAGACGTGTGCTCTTCCGATCTCCGACCGACAGATCGATGTTGCCGCCGGTCAAAATGCAGATCAGCATGCCAACCGCCAGAATCACCACGTAGGCGTTCTGAAAGATCAGGTTGGACACGTTCATTGGCTTGAGCAGAATGCCGTTTGTCATCAGCGAAAACAACAGCACAATGACCACCAGCGCCAGAAGCATTGAATACTGCTTCAGGTTGCCGCCCAGCGCGTTCTTCAGTTTGTTCATGCGCCCACCTCTCTCTTGCTGGCCTGCAGGATGCAGTTCATGATGACTTCCTGGGAGGCCTGCTCTCGCGAAAGCTCCGCGATCAGCTTGCCCTCGTTCATCACATAAATGCGGTCGCACATACCCAGGATCTCGGGCAGTTCCGAGGAGATCATGAGGATGGACTTGTTCTGCGCGACCAACTGATTGATGATCTGGTAGATCTCAAATTTGGCACCCACGTCAATGCCGCGGGTGGGTTCATCCAAGATCATGATATCGGGCTTGGCGAACATCCACTTGCCCACCAGCACCTTTTGCTGGTTGCCGCCGGATAGATTGCCCACCTGCTGCTCGACGGTTGGGGTTTTGATGTTCAGCTTCTGGCGGTAGGTTTCGGCTTCGTTCTGCTCCTTGTCCTTGTCCAGCACGCCGCGGCTTGAAACGAAGTCCAGCCGCGAGAGTGTGATATTTCGTTTGACGGAGTCGATCAAAACCAGACCATTGCCCTTCCGGTCCTCGGTAATGTAGGCGAAACCGTTTTCGATCGCGTCGGATACCGAGTGCAGGTGGAGCGTCCTTCCGTTCTTTTTCACCGTGCCGGAGATTTTCGTCCCATAGGATCGGCCGAATACGCTCATCGCAAGCTCTGTGCGGCCCGCGCCAATCAGTCCGGCGATGCCCACCACTTCGCCCCTGCGCACGTTGATCGAAACATCGTCCACCACCTTGCGCTCGGTGTAGAGCGGGTGGTAGACCGTCCAGTGTTCGATTTCCAGCGCAACCTCGCTAGGATGCGACGCCCGCTTGGGGAAGCGGTCGGTGAGCTCCCGCCCCACCATTCCCCGGATGATGCGCTCCTCGGAAATGGCGTCGGTGGTCTTGTTCAGCGTCTCGATCGTCGCGCCATCCCGGAGGATGGTGATCTTGTCGGCGACATAGGCGATTTCATTGAGCTTGTGGGAGATGATGATCGACGTGACGCCCTTGTCTTTGCGGAGCGAAAGCAGAAGGTCCAGAAGTTTCTTGGCGTCCGACTCGTTCAGCGAGGAAGTTGGTTCGTCCAAGATCAATAGCCGAACGTCTTTGGCCAACGCCTTCGCGATTTCAACCAGCTGCTGCTTGCCCACGCCAATGTCTTTGATCAGCGTCCTCGGGTTCTCCTCAAGGCCGACGACGCGCAGATATTTTTCGGCCATATGGTTGGTTTCATCCCAGTCAACCACGCCGCGGCGCGCGCATTCGTTGCCCAGGAACATGTTTTCCGCTATGGAAAGATAGGGCACCAGCGCCAGTTCCTGATGGATAATGACGATGCCCTTATGTTCCGAATCCTTGATGGTCTTGAAGCGGCACTCCTGCCCGTCGTAGATGATGTCGCCGGTATAGGAACCGTATGGGTAAATGCCGCTGAGCACGTTCATCAGCGTCGATTTGCCGGCGCCGTTTTCGCCGACCAGCGCGTGGATCTCGCCTTCTTCCACCCGGATGTTGACGTCACTCAGCGCCTTGACGCCAGGGAAGGTTTTGGTGATGGAGCGCATCTCCAATAGGACCTTTGCCATGCAAATCCCCCAATCTCAGACGGGGACGGACGGTTGAAGCCGCCCGTCCCCGATCCCCGGATAGGAAAACCGTTGTGCTTAGCCGGTGATGTCCGCTTCGGTATAGTAGCCGCTGTCGATCAGCAGTTCCTTGTAGTTGTCCTTGTCGGCAAACACCGGGTCGCACAGGTAAGACGGGATGATCTTGCCTTCGCCGTTGTCATAGGTCTTGGTGTCGTTGACTTCCGGCTCGGTGCCCTTCATCAACGCGTCCACCATGCCCACAACCTTGGAGGCCAGCGTGCGGGTATCCTTGAAGATGGACATGGCCTGCTTGCCCGCCAGAATGTTCTTCATGTTGGCTTTGTCGCAGTCCTGACCGGTCACGATCGGATAGGGGTCAAAGCTCATGTTGGTCAGCGAGTTCGCGATGCCGATGGCCAGCGAGTCGTTGGGGGAGAGCACCGCCGCCAGCGGCTTACCGTCGGAATAGTTGGCGGTCAGCAGGTTGTCCATACGGTTCTGGGCGCCTTCGGACTTCCAGCCGGAGATCGCGATGGTCTGGAAATCGGTCTGGCCGCTGGGCACAACCAGCTGACCCTTGTCGATGTAGGGTTTCAGCACGTCCCACGCGCCCTGGAAGAAGAACAGCGCGTTGTTGTCATCCGGCGAGCCGGCGAACAGCTCGATGTTGAACGGGCCTTTGCCGTCCTTCAGCCCGAGCTTTTCTTCGATGAACTGGCCCTGGATCGTGCCGACCTTGTAGTTGTCAAACGTCGCATAGTAGCTGACGGCGTCCGACTTCATGATCAGGCGGTCATACGCGATGACCGGAATGCCCTCTTCCTTGGCGGAAGCCAGCACGGTGCCCAGCGCGCTGCCATCGATGGAAGCGATGACCAGCACCTTGCAGCCGCCCAGGATCATGTTCTCCAGCTGGGAAACCTGCAGCGCGACGTCGTTCTTGGCATACTGGAGGTCCACTTCATAGCCGGCAGCCTCGAGCTGCTTCTTCATGTTGTCGCCATCCTGATTCCACCGCTGGAGGTCCTGTGTCGGCATCGCTACGCCGATCTTGCCGCCGTCGGCCAGCGCGGTCGCGCACAGACCAAAGACCAGCACCAGGGAAAGAACCAAGGCAAGAATCTTCTTCATGGAGGTCACTCCTTTTTTAATCTATAAAGAGGATGCTTGCATCCGCTTTATTCCTTGATTTATGGATTTCGTACAATCTAAACCGTTTTAGATTTATGAAATCGCATTAGCCATTATCCGAGATTTTACTGGATTCTACGAATAATGTCAATATAAGAAAGTTCCTTTTTCTATCAATCTGGTGCACTTTTTTCCGAATGTGTGGCGGAATGCGGATTGAGGCATACTGCTTAAGACGCTTCGGCGCATGAAAGGGACGTGAAAACATGCCGCAAAAGGCGATTGGATGGACGCTCATCGGCCTGATCGCGCTGCTCCTTGGCGCGACCATGCTGGGGCAGACGCTCTTGTTCAATTGGGGGGACCGCAATTTTACCGGGGAAGTGGAGACGGCGCTGCGGCAGGCCGAGACGGGGGATTGGACGGAAGCGGAGCGGGCGGCGAACCGGGCAAAGCAACTGTGGGATCAGGGAAATTTCCTGGTGGCGGTTAAATACGCAGAATCGGACTATACGCTCCTGAATCTCTGTCTGACGCGCTTTCAGGCGGCCATCATTAAAAAGGGCGAACCTTCCGCGCAGCGGGAGGGGCTGTCCTGCCTGTACCTTTTCGGGAACATCACTTCGGTCGCGCCGCAGCCGTAAGGAGGGATTGCGCTTGGTCATGTTTTTGGTGTATGCGCTTCGGTCGCTGATTCTGATCCTGGCCATCTGGTTTATCGGTGTGATCCTGGGCAAAAAATCGCTTCTGCAGATGACGCCGTTCGACCTGGGCATCCTGATGATCATCTCCAATGTGATCTCGCAGCCATTGGTCAATAAAGATGTCTTCAAGACCTCCTTCGGCGTGATCGTACTGGCGCTGGGCGCGATTCTGATCTCCCGGATGACACTGAAGCGCCGCTTTTACCGGATGGATTTTCAGCCGGTGATCCTGGTGTCTTCCGGCGTGATGCGCAGGGACGCACTGAAAAAGTGCCGCATGAGCGCGTTTACCCTGATGTCGATGCTGCGGGCGCAGGGCTACAACAAGCTGCAGGATGTCAACTTCGCGGTCTTTGAGGCGGGTGGCAACCTCTCGGTATTCCCCAAAAACAGCGCCCGGCCGGTCACAGTCAAGGACCTGGCCCTAAAGCAGCCGGAAGAGGGCCTGACCATGCCGGTGATCGTGGACGGTCAGATCTTTCGGGACATGCTGGATTATGCGAAGGTGGACGAGACCTGGCTCCGGGATCAACTGCATTCGCAGTTCATGGCGCGGCCGGAGGATGTGTTCTATGCCGAAATCGACGACCAGAAGGCGCTGTATGTGAACCTGATGAACGAGACGATGGGGAACGCGCCGCCGCCCGCGCGGGACAAGTAAACCAGTTTGCCACCCTGGCGGCAGGCTGTCGCATCCGTCAAATAGAAAAGGCGCTCCGGGGTGCGGCGCGCCTTTTCTGGCTATTTCATGGGCTTGCGCCTTCTGATGCCTGCCGCGATCCAATTGGGCGCGTAGGCGGATGTGCAGCCCTTGGGCACTTTCTGGTCCTTGTAAACGCCCAACCGGGCCCCGATTGCCAGACAGCGTTCGGTAAACGCTTCATACCGTATGCCGGTTTCGCACAGGGCGCGGTTCATGGCTTCCTGCTTGAGCGGCGGCGCGTTCACCAGCCCTTGCTCCACCAAATCAACATACCGGGAGAGCGATTCGGGCGGGAATTGTTTGCCCATGATGCCGCTGATCACCAACATCCAGCCCGCGCGGCCGGTCACATCCTCCGGGGAGGCGATCCATACTTCGCGCAATTCGGCCGCATAGGAGGTCTCCGCGATCGTGTCAAAAACCAGTTCGTCCAGAAGGTCTGTGTACCCGGCACTTTGAACCATCCGCTCCGCCCGCTCTTTTTCGAGCCTTTCGGGGTCCAGCGTCATCGCGGACAGCATGCGCGCGTCCGAATTCCTGGTTTCCCAGAGGGCGAGGGCCAGCGCGTGATCCCTGCCCAGCGACTCCGCGAAAGCGCGCAGCGGGCTCAGCGGCACGCCGAATAGGATCTCGCCGGCACCGCGCTTTTTCATGTGTTTCTTTCGGGCCTCGTTGCCCCAGGCGGAAAGTTGAGCCATTGCGGTTGAAACGTCCATGGGTGCGCCTCCCTTCCGCCGCCACGTCAGGCGGACATGGAGAGTATATTACCCAGTCCCGGAACACGCAAACGGAAGAGGCTGAAAACGCCCGGAAATTTACGCGAAGTCTCCGGGCGCGAAGGTATTTTTGACTCTGAAAAGACATGTTCGGCGCGCCTACTCCTGCGCGAGCGTCGACAGAACCGCCGCCTTGGTGACAATGCCCATCAAACTCCCGACCTCGTCCACCACCGCCAGCGGGTAGGGGGACTGCGCGGCCTGCGGCAGGATGTTGTGGACGGTGTCGTCCGGGGCGCAGGTTTCCACATCCGGCGCCAGCACCTCGGCAATGGTCAACCCGTCCCGGTGGGCGCGCACCGCGTCGGCAATCGTCAGAATGCCGCGCAATTTCAGACTGTGATCCACCACGTAGACCGTGGACAAAGCGTTCCGGCGCATGGCTTCGATGGCCTGAGCGGGCCGGTCGGAGAGGCGCGCAAGGCTCGCGGGTGTCATCATGACGCTGCGTAGAAAAGTGACTTTCGAACGGTCGGCGCTGCGGACGAAGCGCCGCACATAATCGTCCGCGGGCCGCGCGCTCATGTCTTCGGGGGTGTCCACCTGAACCACCTTGCCATCCCGCATGATGGCGACGGTATCGCCGAGCTTGAACGCCTCATCGATGTCGTGGGTGATGAAGACCACCGTCTTGCCCAGCCTGCGCTGCAGTTTGAGCAGCTCGAACTGCATGTCGCTGCGCACCAGCGGGTCCAGCGCCGAAAACGGCTCGTCCATTAAAAGCACCTCCGGATCGCTGGCCAGCGCCCGGGCGATGCCCACCCGCTGGCGCATGCCGCCCGACAGACTGGCGATGGACTGACGCTCCCAGCCGGAGAGCCCGACCATCTGGATGACCTCCCGCGCCTTTTCCTCCCGCAGGGCGCGGGGCATGCCGCACACTTCCAGCCCGTAGGAAACGTTGCCCAGAACGTCCCGGTGACTCATCAGCCCGAAAGACTGGAACACCATCGACATCCTGCGGCGGCGCAGATCCAGAAGCTCGCGGTTTCCGAACTTTGTGATGTCCTCGCCCTCAAACAGCACACTGCCCGAGGAGGGGCGGTTGATCCGGTTCATACAGCGTACCACCGTGGACTTGCCCGAACCGGACAGTCCGATGACCACGAAGATTTCGCCCCGCCGGATTCTCAGGTTCACATCCCACAAAGCGACCGTCGCTCCGGTTTTCTTATAGACGGTTTCTTTGTCCGCGCCTTCACGCATCATGCGGATGGCTTCCGCACGGCCGGTGCCGTACAGCTTGGATACGTTCTTCAGTTCCAGGATGATTTCACCGTTTTGTTCAGACATTTTGATCGCCTCCGGGCTTCGGGTCCGCTTCGCGAACCATCCTTTTAGCACCTGCGAACCAGCCCTGCGTCAGCCTGTCCAGCAGGATCGCCAGAATGACCACCGAAAAGCCGGATACGAGCCCACGCCCGATTTCGGTGCGGTTGACGGCGATGAGCACCTCGCTTCCAAGGCCCCTGGCGCCGATCATCGAGCAGGTGACCACCATCGCCATCGCCATCATCAGCGTCTGATTGACGCCAGCCATGATGGTGGGCATCGCCTGTGGGATCTGTACCTTGAAAAGCGTCTGCCACCTTGTCGCCCCGAAGGCGCGGGAAGCCTCCACCACATCCTCGTCCACCTGCCGGATGCCCAGACTGGTCAGCCGGATGACCGGCACGATGGCATAGATCACCGTGGCGATAACAGCCGAGGCCGAGCCCATGCCGAAGAAGAGCAGCGCCGGGATCAGGTAGACGAAGACGGGCATTGTCTGCATCGTATCCAAAACCGGTCGCATAAACCGGGTTGCCCGGTCGGAAGCCGCCAGCAGCAGCCCGACCGGAAAGCCCAATAGGAGCGCGATCAGTACGCTCGCCAGCACGATGGCAAGGGTCTGGAGCATCATCTGCCAGAGTCCAACCACCCCGACCAGGCACAAAAGAAGCGCGTACAGAAGGCCGCTTCGGACCTTCCCGCGGGCCTTCCACCCAAGGAAGAACACCGCCGCCACCAGTAGAAACCAGGGAATGTGCGATAGCAGCCAGTTGAAGGAATTGACCAGGCGGATCAGCCCCTGGCCTGCGATGTCCTCGAAGAACCAGGAGGCACTTGCCGCAAAACCACGCACTGTGCGGTCGATTGCCGTCACATCGGGCTTGAACACAAAGGGAAAAATACCTGGATCACCCAACGACCTCACCTCACATTCCGTGCATGACGTTTCACAGCGTCGCGCGCAGTTTGGCCCCCTGCTCGGTCGTCAGCCACTGGTCGACCAGCTCGCCGTGCTGCTTCAAAAACCACCGGGCGGTCGCCTGGTAGTCGTCTCCGGTTGACTGCATGTGGGCCAGCGCTTCGCTGGTGAGGGCGGAGGAAGTGTGGTATTTGGATAGAAAGGCGCAGTACTCGGGGTTGGATTCCATAAACTCGTTGGAAACGCAGATGGTCACCCGCGTGGCGGGAAAGGCGGTCTCGCCCTCCATGTAGGTATCCGCGTTGTAGGGCGCGTCCTCGAGCAGGACACAGTCGTACATACCCAGAAGCCAGGTCGGTTCCCAGTAATAGGCTACGATGGGCACGCCCTTGTCCCAGGCGGAGACGAAAGCCGCGCTCATTGCAGCGTCGCTGCCGGGAAGCACATAGTTGTACATCTGGTCCAGCCCGTAGTGCTGAACCTTCTTCTCCAGGATCGTGGTTACTTGCCAGCCGGGAAGACCGCCGAAGATGCGGCCCATGCCGTGGGATTCCGGATCGGGAAAGAGAGACGCGTACTTTTTCAGGTCCTCGACGGTCTTAAGATCAGGCGCGACGGCGTCGATGCCACGGGCGCTGTCGCCCTCGATCACATACCGGGGCACGTAGAGGCCCTGCGCGTTGTCGTCAAAGTTGACGGACAGCTCCTGCATCCGGCCCTGTGCGATGTCGTCTTTGTAGGTGGCCAGGTTGTCGGTCCACATCTCCATGTGTACGTCGATGTCACCCGACATCAGCGCTTCCGAGGTGATGGGCGTGGAACCGGAAAGCTCCTCCCAGGTGTAGCCGAACACCGTCTCGGCGATCGTTCCCGCAACCGCATTGTGGAAGCGGATGGAATCCCAGCCCACCTCGGCAAAGGTGACGGCCGTCTTGGGCTCGGCTCCGGCGCTCAGCCCAAACGACAGGGCCAGCGCGAGTGCGATCAGCATTGTGAAGATTTTCTTCATGGAATCCTCTCCTCTCGGCAATGGTTATTCAGATGCTTCAAGCGACTGACAACTTATATGCTACAATAAAGTTGTTATTCTGTCAAGCCAACCGGAAAATCCAGCCAAAAATGAAAAACCTTCCCGTTGAGGGGAAGGAATTGACATTATTGGGAAAGGCTGTCAGACCGTGCGGCCGATGAATTCCGAAACCGCCGGCACCAAGAGCACGCCGCAGACGATCACCAGAACGTCGCCTGCCTCAATCTGTTCATGCGGCCCGGGAGACAGGGAAACCGCGGTACCCCTTCGAATGGCCAGGATCGTCGCGCCGGTTTCTGTGCGCAGGGCGGACTCGGCGATGGTCATTCCGGCGATGCGCGCGCCCTTCGGCACGGGGAACTCATAGGTCTGCATGTCGTCGCTGTAGCGGAAGCGCTCGGCCATGTCGGAAAGGCGCAGGACGGTTTCCTCGATGCGGGCGTCCAGCGCGCGGCGCTCGTCCATCAGCCGGGCAAGTTCCTCCCGGAGCAGGCGCATGCCCGCCGCCTCGCCATACTGATCCACATATAGCGCGGCCCGGTCGCGGGATTTGACCACCGCGCCGACGTTCTGGCGCATGGACACCACGTCCATTTCCGCTAATATGCCCAGCGCGCGCCGGATGGTCTCCGGCGATACGTTGTATTGGGAGCTCATCAGCGAGCGTCCCGAAAAGCGCGCGCCCTCCTGAATTTCACCGGATGCGATCCGGCCCGCGATATCCCGGGCAACCTGCAAATACGCGGGCGTTTTTTTCTCTCGTCTCGTGTTCATGGGGTGCTCACTGCCTTATATCTGATGCGCTGCGCCTTGAAGCGAAACCCATCATACCCGAAATGCGCCGCGTTTGCAAGCGTGATGGGGTAATTATCAGGCAGTCGCCTGGGATTCCAATCCGGACGGGCGGCCGACGGCCCGAATGGCCCGCGTTCCGCTGCCTGTGCGCGCCTGAACGCGCGGCACTCGGTGGATTAATATGTAGGTAAACCCTTCCGCGTTCCCAATCCGTGTGCGCCGGAACGCATGATAAGCTACTCGGATTTTTCAGCGTTATGGAACGTTTTCGCCTCGCGGGCGCGCTGGAATTCGCGGGCGTAGGTGCGATACGCCAGGCGGTGTGGGATTTCGATGGCGAGCAGCATCGTAATGATTCTTTGGATGATTTCGCCGGTCCTGCCAAATGGAAGATCAAGGAAGCTCCCGACGAATACCACCGCGGCGACGGCGGCAATGGACAGTACAAACACCAGATACTGCTGCCGGAGCGGAACGGAAAACCTGCCGCCACAGGCGTTGCAGTTCTGGGTTTCAAACAGCGACCAGAAAGAAAAGTTCCAATATCTCTGGAGCGTTATGTGTTCGCACAATTCGGCCGCCCCCTTTGTGCCGATTGTAGGACACCGGGAGGCTTTCGTCAAGGCCGATTTGTGCTGAGTGCTTGACGCGGAGGATTGTCATGGATACAATAGAATTGGATACTTGTTTGGGTTTCATGGCAAGCCCGAATGTACTGTTTTCGTTCTGAAGCCCGCCGGAAAATGGGGCGGGCGCTCCCTTTTAAAACAACCCCAGGCGCACAGGTCCTGGTGCGGCATTACAATGGAAAGCGGGGAACCGTCCATGCACCCCAATCTGGAAGCGGTCGCCCAGGTGATTCCGGGGCTACAGCGGATGCTGGGCCCGAGGTATGAAGTCATCCTGCACGATCTGAGTCATGTGGAGAGCTCCATCGTCATGCTGGAGGGGGATGTAACCCACCGGAAGATCGGGGGTCCGGCCACCAACTACCTTCTGAAGCTGCTCCGGGAGGGCGGCGACAAGGCTGCGAACAGCGCCAACTACAAGACCGTGCTGCCGGACGGAAGGATTCTGCGATCCTCCACCATCTTCATCCGGGATGACGCGGGCAAGATTGTGGGCTCGCTCTGCCTGAATCAGGATCTGACGGACTTCATCGTCGCCCGGAATCTGATGGAGGAAGGAACCTCCTTCGGTCCGCCGGATGTGGAGCCACCCAAGGAAACCTTCGCGCAGGACATCAGCGAGGTCATGGAATCGGTGGTGGATACCGAGGTATCGCTGTTCCAGAAACCGGTGGCCTATATGCAGAAGGAAGACAAGCTGGGCATTGTGGCCAGGCTGGAGCAGAAGGGCATCTTCGCGGTTAAAAACGCCGTGGAGTACGTGGCGGAGTGCCTGGGTGTCAGCAATTTTACCGTCTACAACTATTTGAAAGAAGTGCGCGGCAAAAACCGTTAAGGCGGTCGATTTCCGCCATACGCTGTTTTCTCCATGCCGGGGTTGGCAGCTTGCCTGCGTTGTGATACAATGCGGGCAAATTATACTGCGAGGTGCGTAATAAACATGGCCGTTCAAGTACGGAGCTATCAGGCGGAAGATCTGGAGGACATGACGCGCGTCTGGAACCGGGTGGTGGAGGACGGCATCGCGTTCCCGCAGGAGAACGCGCTCACCGCGCCGGAAGCGGCTGCGTTTTTCGCCGCGCAGAGCTTCACCGGCGTCGCGGAAAGCGAAAGGCGGATCGTCGGGCTGTACATACTGCACCCCAACAACATCGGGCGCTGCGGCCACATCGCCAACTGCAGCTACGCGGTGGACGCGGACGCGCGGGGCATGGGGATCGGCGAACGGCTGGTTGTCCATTCGCTGGAAAAGGCGAAGGAACTGGGCTTTCGCATCATGCAGTTCAATGCGGTGGTGAAAACTAACCTGGGCGCGCTGCGCCTATACGAACGGCTGGGTTTCGAGCGGCTGGGCGTGATCCCCGGCGGTTTCCGGATGGACGGCGGGTACGAGGACATCGTGCCGATGTACCGCGTCCTGTAGCGCGGAATGCCCTCTTCAGGCCGGAAAGCATCACACTGCCGCGCTGCTTTGGTAAAATCCCGTAAAGAGTGCGAAAACCGCTTGACAGCGTTCCGGTCCGGTGGTATATTGATGAAAATTCATTCAGGAGAGTACAACATGCAGAACCTGTTCGCCATCGTCAACATCCTGATTATTATCGTCGGCCTGGTACGGGTACTAGGCTTCGACGTTAATTTGGGTGTTGTACATGCGGAACAGGGAGGCCAATAAGGCCATACAAGCAGTAACGCTTGATCCCCTGCCAGAGTGCAACAGCACCGGCAGGGGATTTTTTTATAGCGAGAAACAGGATTTCGACGGGCGCGCGAACAGCGCCCCGCAAAGGAGGCATCAACATGGGCGGTATGCGCTGTACGCAGCCCCGCTGTGTTGCCCTAAGGCGCTCCGGGGGCAACGGTTAACAAAAACGCGGGAGGGATTTTCATGCAGAAGACGGGCGCACAGATTCTCATTGAGACGCTGGTGGAGCAGGGCGTCGACGCTGTCTTTGGATACCCGGGCGGCTTCGTGTTGAACATCTATGACGAACTCTACAAGAACTCGGACCGGATCACCCACTATATCACCTGCCACGAGCAGGGCGCGGCCCATGCCGCCGACGGTTATGCCCGCGCAACCGGCAAGGTTGGCGTCGTGATCGCCACATCCGGCCCCGGCGCCACCAACCTGGTGACCGGCATCGCCACGGCGCATCTGGACTCCACGCCCATCGTCGCCATCACCGGCAACGTGCCCTCTACCTCCATCGGCCGCGACGGCTTCCAGGAGGTGGACATCACCGGCGTCACAATGCCCATCACAAAGCACAACTACATCGTCAAGGATGTCAATAAACTGGCCGCCACCGTGCGGGAAGCCTTTGAAATCGCAAAATCCGGCCGCCCCGGCCCGGTGCTGGTGGACATCCCGAAGGATGTGCAATTGGCAAAGTGCGAATACGAACCCGCGGTGCCCCAAAAGCAGCCGGAGTGCCCCGCCATCCGGCAGGCGGATTTCGACCAGGCGGTCGAGCTGATCCGCGGATCCCAGCGGCCCTTCCTCTACGCGGGCGGCGGCGTGGTCATCTCAAACGCCTCCGAGGAACTGGTTGAACTTTCCAAGCGGCTTCACGCGCCCATCGGCTCCAGCATCATGGGGCTGACCGCCGTTCCGCAGGATTATCCGTTGTTCCTGGGTATGACCGGCATGCACGGCAAGTACGTCTCTTCCCGCGCCATGTACGAGGCGGACCTCATCATCGGCATCGGCACGCGCTTCTCCGATCGCGCTATCGGCAATCAGGCCGCCTTCTCGAAGGGGCGCAAGGTGCTGCACATCGACATTGATCCCGCCGAGGTCGGCAAGAACATCCCCGCCTACGCATCCCTGATCGGCGACGTGAAACAGGTGCTCCAGAAGCTGCTGGCGGCGGACATCTCCCGGCGCGAGGACGGTTGGCTGGACAGGGTCCGGGAAATGCAGGCCGATCCGGACAGCCATCTGGACATGGGGCACGACCGCCTCAACCCGCAGGTCATCATTGAAACCATTCGCAAAAAGGCCCCCGAGGACGCAATCGTAGCAACCGACGTGGGGCAGCATCAGATGTGGACCGCTCAGTACTACAAATTCAACCGCCCCCGCACCTTCATCACCTCCGGGGGCTTGGGCACCATGGGTTTCGGCATGGGCGCGGCCATCGGCGCGTGCATCGGATCCGGCCGGAAACGAACGGTGCTCTTTACCAGCGACGGTTCCTTCCACATGAACCTGAACGAGCTGGCTACCGCCGTCACCAACAAACTGCCGCTGACCGTCGTCCTTCTCAACAACAACGCCCTGGGCATGGTGCGCCAGTGGCAGAAGCTGTTCTTTAATGAACGCTACTCCCAGACCACATTGAGCCGCAAAACCGACTATGTGAAGCTGGCCGAGGCGTTTGGCGCCAAGGGCTTACGGCTGACGGAGTTCGGCCAGTTGGACCGAGTGCTGGACGAAGCCCTTTTGGAGGACGGACCGGTCGTCGTAGACGCCTGGATCGATTCGGACGAGCGGGTGCTTCCGATGATCCCGCCGGGCGGCACCATCGGCGACATCATCTTAAGTTGAGGAGGGCTGCGTTATGGCCGTGGAGAAGTTTATCCTGTCGGTTCTGGTCAACAACGAAGCGGGCGTTCTGACCCGCGTGTCGGGCCTGTTCGCGCGGCGCAGTTTCAACATTGACAGCCTGTCCGTCGCCGAAACCCATGATCCCAAGGTTTCCCGCATCACAATCTCCGCCACCGGGGACGATTATCTGAAAGAACAGATCGTTAGGCAGCTGGAGAAACTGCACGACGTGATCGTGGTTCAGGTGATGGACCCGGAGCGCACCGTAGTGCGCGAACTGATGCTCATCAAGATCAGCGCCAACCACGAGGAGCGCAGCCACATTCAAGAGGCTGTGACGGTGTTCCGGGCCAAGGTCATCGACCTTTCGCAGGATTCGATGATCGTGGAGCTGACCGGCGAAAAGACCAAGATCGACGCGTTTCTCAAGTTCCTGGAGCCTTATCGGGTAACCGAGCTCTGCCGAACCGGTATGACGGCCATCGGCAGGAGCGATTACATACTCACCCAGGATTAAATTTAAGGAGTGTTCAACCATGGCAAAGATGTATTACGAGGCGGACTGCGACGTATCCCTGCTCAAAGGCAAGAAGATCGCGGTGATCGGGTACGGCAGCCAGGGCCACGCCCACGCGCTAAACCTGCATGACAGCGGCTATGACGCGGTCGTCGGCCTCTACGAAGGCTCCCCTTCCATCGCCAAGGCGCAGGCCGCCGGTCTCGTGGCCACGACTGCGGCCGAAGCGGTTAAAATGGCGGATCTGGTGATGATCCTGGTCAACGACGAAAAGCAGGCCGCGCTGTACAAAAAGGACATCGCCCCCAATCTCCGTCCCGGCATGGCGCTGGCCTTTGCCCACGGCTTCAACATTCACTTCGGCCAGATCGTGCCCCCCACTGATGTGGACGTGATCATGATCGCGCCCAAGGGCCCCGGCCACACCGTCCGCAGCCAGTACCTGGAAGGCCGCGGCGTGCCCGACCTGATCGCGGTGCAGCAGGACGCCAGCGGCAGCGCCAAGGGCCTCGCGCTATGCTACGCGGCGGGCATCGGCGGCGCGCGGGCGGGCATCCTGGAGACTACTTTTAAGGAAGAAACCGAGACCGACCTCTTCGGTGAGCAGGCGGTTCTGTGCGGTGGCGTGAGCGCCCTGATGAAGGCCGGGTTCGACACGCTGGTGGAGGCGGGCTATCAGCCGGAGAGCGCCTACTTTGAGTGCGTGCACGAGATGAAGTTGATCATCGACCTGGTGGTCGCGGGCGGACTCGAATTCATGCGCTACTCCATCTCCGATACCGCCGAGTACGGCGACTACGTGACCGGCAAGCGCATCATCACCGACGAAACCAAGAAGGAAATGAAGAAGGTCCTCGCCGAGATTCAGGACGGCACCTTCGCCCGAAACTGGATTCTGGAGAACCAGGCCAACCGCCCGAACTTCAACGCCATGCGCCGCATGGGCCGCGAGAGCCTGGTGGAAGCCACCGGCAAGTCGCTCCGTTCCAAGATGAGCTGGAATCCCGACAAGAACAAAGGGGCGTAAGCGCATGAATTCAGACAGGATCAAGGTTGGCGCCGAGCGCGCGCCCCACAGATCGCTGCTCAAAGCCTGCGGGCTGACCGACGCGCAGATCGCGCGGCCGATCATCGGCATCGCCAACTCTTTTAATGAAGTGGTGCCGGGACACACCCACCTGAACCAGATCGCCCGCGCCGTCAAGGACGGCGTGCTGGCGGCGGGCGGCACGCCGCTGGAGTTCAACGTCATCGGCGTTTGCGACGGCATCGCAATGGGCCACGAGGGCATGAAGTATTCCCTGTGCACCCGCGAGCTGATCGCCGACTCCGTGGAGTGCATGGCCCGCGCCCACGCCTTCGACGCTCTGGTGTTCATCCCCAACTGCGATAAGATCGTGCCCGGCATGCTGATGGCGGCGGCGCGGCTGAACCTGCCCTGCCTGTTCGTGTCCGGCGGCCCAATGCTGTCCCTTGAAGGCAAGAACGGCCCGATGGACCTGAACTCTGTGTTCGAGGCGGTCGGCGCGCTGAAGGCCGGCGCCATTTGCGATGCGGACCTTCTGGAAGTCGAAGAATCCGCCTGCCCCGGTTGCGGCTCCTGCTCGGGCATGTTCACCGCCAACTCCATGAACTGCCTGACTGAGGCGCTGGGGCTGGCACTGCCCGGCAACGGCACCATCCCCGCCGTCTACGCCCGCCGCATCCGCTTCGCCAAGGAGAGCGGCGAGCAGGTGATGGAGCTTCTGAAAAAGAACATCCGTGCCCGTGACATCCTGACGGAGACCGCCGTCCGGAACGCGCTGGCGGTGGACATGGCGCTGGGCTGCTCCACCAACTCCGCGCTGCATCTGGCGGCTGTCTGCTCCGAAGCGGACGTCGCGTTCGACCTCCGGATGATCAACGAAGCCAGCGCCAAGACCCCGAACCTGTGCCACCTGGCCCCGGCAGGCCACCACCATATGCAGGATTTGTACAACGCGGGCGGCGTGTACGCGGTGATGGCGCAGCTTCTGAAGGCGGGCCTCATCGACGGCAGCGCGCTGAACGCCTCCGGCCGGACGTTTGCCGAGAGCCTCGAAGGCGTTTCGGTCAAGGATCCTGCCGTCGTCCGCCCCATGGACGATCCTTACCAGAAGACCGGCGGCCTCGCGGTGCTCTACGGGAATCTCGCCCCGAACGGCTCGGTGGTGAAGCAGAGCGCGGTGGACCCCAAGATGCTGACCCACAAGGGCCCCGCCCGCGTATTCGACGGCGAGGAAGCGTCCATTCAGGCGATCTTCAGCGGGCAGATCCGGCCCGGCGACGTGGTGGTCATCCGCTACGAAGGCCCCAAGGGCGGCCCCGGCATGCGGGAGATGCTTTCACCCACCTCCGCCATCGTGGGCATGGGCCTGGGGGACAGCGTGGCGCTGATCACAGACGGCAGGTTCTCCGGGGCTACCCGAGGCGCGGCCATTGGCCACGTGTCGCCGGAGGCGGCCAGCGGCGGAACCATTGCGCTGATCCGGGAAGGAGACGAGATCGAGATTGACATCCCTGGCAGGCGACTATGCCTGAACGTGCCGGAGGAAGTCCTATCCGAGCGGCTGAAAGCTTGGAAGCCCCTCTCGAAACCGGAACTGACCGGATATCTGAAGCGCTACGCCGCGCTGGCCCAATCGGCTGACAAAGGCGGAATATTATCGGTAGGAGGGTGAACCCCCCCATGAAAAAGCAGGTCAAGTTCTTCGATACCACGCTGCGTGACGGCGAACAGGCCCCCGGATGCAGCATGTCGCTCAATGAAAAGTTGGAAATCGCCCGAGCGCTGGAAAGGCTGGGCGTGGACGTGATCGAAGCGGGCTTCCCGGTCATCTCGCCGGGCGACTTCGAATCGGTGCAGAAAATCGCCGCCACTTTGAAGCGCACCACCGTCGCGGGGTTGGCCCGGGCCACGCAGAAGGACATCGACGCCGCCTGGGAGGCGCTGAAGGGCGCCGTGTCGCCTCGCATCCACGTGTTCATCGCCACGTCGCCCGTGCACATGGAGTACAAACTGAAAAAGACGCCCGACGAAGTGCTCCAGATCATCCGGGAGATGGTCTCCTACGCCCGGAGCAAGTGCGAGGACGTGGAGTTCTCCGCTGAAGACGCCACCCGAAGCGAGCCGGAATTCCTGGCCAAAGCGGTCGAAACCGCCATCCGGGCGGGCGCGACCACCATCAACATCCCCGATACCGTCGGCTACACCTCGCCCGCCGAGATGGAAAGCCTCATCCGCTACTTGATGGAGCATGTGCCGGGCATCGACGAGGTTACCCTGGCCGTTCACTGCCACAACGACCTGGGCATGGCGGTGGCAAATACCCTGGCCGCGGTGGCGGCGGGCGCGACCCAGGTGGAATGCACCATCAACGGCATCGGCGAGCGCGCGGGTAACGCGGCGCTGGAAGAGATCGCGATGGCCCTCTACACCCGGCCCGACCGGTTCCCGGTGGAATCGCGCATCGATACCACCCAAATCCATGCCACCAGCCGCCTGGTCTACAACGTCCTGGGTCTGGTCGCGCCGATCAACAAGGCCATCGTCGGCGCCAACGCCTTCGCCCACGAAGCGGGCATCCACCAGCACGGCGTTCTCGCCAACCGCGCGACCTATGAAATCATGACGCCGCAGTCGGTCGGTCTCGTACAGAACAAGATGGTGTTGGGCAAGCACTCCGGCCGCCACGCGGTGGAGAGCCGCCTTTCGGAACTGGGCTACAGCCTCACGACCGAGGAATTGAACGACCTGTTCGACCGCTTCAAGGTATTGGCCGACAAGAAGTCGAACATCAACGACATGGACTTGGTCGCCCTGGTCAGCCACAACATTACGCGGTCCCAGGGTGCGTTCCAACTGGACCGGTTCACCGTGAACTCCGGCAACTACGTCTCCTCCTCGGCGGTCGTGCGCCTCAGGCGTGGCGACGAGCTGATTGAGGAAGTCTGCCTGGGCGACGGCCCCATCGACGCCGCCTTTAACGCCGTCGACAAGATCATGGCGATCACCCAGCCCCATTCTCTGGACGACTACGCCATCCACACCGTGTCGGAAGGCAAGGACGCACAGGGCGAGGCGATGGTGCGCATCCAGTGCGGCGACCGCTCGGTGGTGGGCCGCGGGCTGTCCACCGACGTAATCGAGGCTTCGATTCTGGCCTACGTCGCGGGCATGAACAAAATCGTGTAGGATGAGGAGGTGCCGTCGTGAAGCTGGAGATCTTTGACAGTACGCTGCGCGACGGCGCGCAGAGCGAGGGCGTGTCCTTTTCGGTGCAGGACAAGCTGGACATCGTGAGCGCGCTGGACGAGTTCGGCGTCGCCTACATCGAGGCGGGCAACCCAGGCTCCAACCCCAAGGATATCGAATTCTTCCGCCGTGTGAACGGTATGCGCCTGCAAACGGCGAAGCTGTGCGCGTTCGGCAGTACCCACAGAAAGGGCGTTCCCGTGGAACAGGACGCGAACGTTCTGTCGCTCCTCACCGCGGAGGCGCCCACCGTCGCCATCTTCGGCAAATCCTGGGACCTTCACGCGCTCCGGATCCTCGGCGTAACGCTCGAGGAGAACTTAAACCTGGTGTTCGAGACCGTCGACTTCTTTACGAAGCGGGGGATCGAGGTCGTCTTTGACGCCGAACACTACTTCGACGGCCGCCGCGCTAACGAGGGCTATGCTCTTCAGGTGCTGGACGCGGCGGCCGCCGCCGGAGCCGATGTGCTGTGCCTCTGCGACACCAACGGCGGGACGCCGCCGTCGGTGATCCGCGAGGCCACCCGGCAGGCCCGCGAGCGCCACCCGGGCATACGCATCGGCATCCACTGTCACAACGACATCGGCTGCGCTGTCGCCTCCACCATGCTCGCCGTCGAAGCGGGGGCCGCGCATGTGCAGGGTACCTTCACCGGCATCGGTGAGCGCTGCGGAAACACCGATCTGGGCGTGGTCATCCCGAACCTGCAACTCAAGATGGGGTACGAATGTGTGCCGGATCTATCCAAGCTGACCGCGACCGCCATGCGCCTGTCTGAGATTTCCAACATGGCGATGCCCATCAACAAACCCTACGTGGGGTCCAGCGCCTTCGCCCATAAGGGCGGCATGCACATTGATGGCGTACTGAAGGAATCCACGTCCTTCGAACACGTGGACCCGGAATCGGTGGGCAACCGCCGCCGCTTCCTGATGAGCGAAGTTTCCGGACGGAATACCGTGCTGGCCAAATTCGCCCACATCGCGCCGGAACTGACCAAGGATTCCCCCGAGACGAGGATGATCGTCGACAAGCTCAAGGAGCTGGAGCACAAGGGCTACCAGTTCGAGGCGGCGGACGCCAGCTTTGAGCTTCTGATCCTCCAGTGCCTGAAGCGCTTTACGCCGCACTTCAAGCTCAGCATGTATCGCACCAACGGCGAATTTCCGCCGCCGGACGCCGAGCAGAGCGCCTTTGCGGTCCTCTCCATTGAGGTGGACGACCGCAAGGAAACCACCGCCGCCATGGGCAACGGCCCCGTGCACGCGCTGGATACCGCCCTTCGCAAGGCGCTGTGCGTGTTCTATCCCGAGTTGAACCATGTCCGCTTGACCGACTACAAGGTGCGCGTATTGTCCGGCGAAAAATCCACCGCGGCCGTGGTGCGCGTTCTGATTGAGAGCACCGACGGAAAGAGCGTGTGGACCACCGTGGGCGTTGACAACGACATCATCGCGGCCAGCTGGCAGGCGCTGGCCGACTCCATCGAATACATCCTGCACAGATGGGATATAAAACGGGCCGCGCCCGCAAACCGAAAGGAAGGCGAGACCTCATGGGTATGACAATGACGCAAAAGATTCTGGCCGCGCACTGTGGCAAGGAGACTGTGACGGCCGGAGAGATCGTGCTGGCCAGCGTCGATATGGTGCTGGGCAACGACATCACGTCCCCCGTCGCGATCAACGAGTTTGAAAAGGCCGGCTGCGACTGCGTGTTCTGTGACAGCAAAATCGCGCTTGTTCTGGATCACTTCGCGCCCAACAAGGACATCAAGGCGGCGGAGCAGTCCAAGAAGGTGCGCGAGTTCGCTGGGAAGCATGAGATCGTGAACTTCTTCGACGTGGGCGAAATGGGCGTGGAGCACGCGCTGCTGCCTGAAAAGGGCCTGGTCACCGCCGGAGACCTGGTGATCGGCGCGGACAGCCACACCTGTACCTATGGGGCGCTGGGCGCGTTCTCCACCGGCGTCGGCTCCACCGACATGGCGGTGGGTATGGCCACCGGCAAGGCATGGCTGCGGGTGCCCGAGGCCATCCGCGTGACGCTGACCGGAACGCTGCCCCGCTATGTGGGCGGCAAGGACGTCATTCTGCACATCATCGGCATGATCGGCGTCGACGGCGCGCTCTACCAGTCATTGGAGTTCGTGGGGCCGGGCGTTTCCGGGCTGACCATGGACGACCGCCTGTGCGTATGCAACATGGCCATCGAGGCGGGCGGCAAGAACGGCATCTTCCCGGTGGACGGGGCGACGCTTTCTTTCCTTCGGGAACACGGCGCGCAGGAGCCGAAGGTGTTTGAGGCCGACCCGGACGCCGAATACGTCCGCGAGATCGAGGTAGACCTTACGGCACTGACGCCGCTTGTCGCCTTCCCGCACCTGCCGGAGAACGTCAAGGCCAGAAGCGAATACGGCGATGTCAAAATTGACCAGGTGGTCGTGGGCTCCTGCACCAATGGCCGCCTTTCCGACCTGATCGCCGCCGCGGAGGTGCTGAAGGGGCGCAAAGTGGCGAAGAGTGTCCGGGCCATCGTCATTCCCGCCACCCAGAAGATCTACCGGGACGCGATGAAGATGGGCCTGTTCGACATCTTCCTGGATGCCGGCTGCGCCGTATCCACACCCACCTGTGGGCCGTGCCTGGGCGGACATATGGGCATTCTGGCCAAGGGCGAACGGTGCGTCGCCACCACAAACCGTAACTTCGTCGGCCGTATGGGCGATCCGGCCAGCGAGGTGTACCTGGCAGGTCCCTGGGTCGCCGCCGCATCCGCCGTGCTTGGGAAAATCGCGATGCCGGACGAGCTTGTGTAAAGCGGAAAGGAGCACAACATGACCATTGAAGCGAAAACCATCCGCTACGGCGACAACATTGATACCGACGTCATCATCCCGGCCCGCTACCTGACCACCTCCGACCCCAAAGAGCTGGCCGCCCACTGCATGGAGGACCTGGACAGGGACTTTCTGAAAAAGCTGCCGGAGAACGGCATATTGGCGGCCGGGTCCAACTTCGGCTGCGGCTCTTCCCGGGAACACGCGCCGCTGGCCATCAAGAACGCGGGCGTCTCCTGCGTGGTGGCAAAGAGCTTTGCGCGCATTTTCTACCGGAACGCCATCAACATCGGCCTTCCGATCGTCGAAACGGACGCCGAGATCAATACCGGCGATACCGTGTCCATTGACCTTACCAAGGGGGTTCTTGTCAACCTGACCACCGGGCAGACGGTTACTTTCCCGGCGTTCCCGGAGTTCCTGCAGAAGATCATCGAAGCGGGTGGCCTCATGAACGCGATGAAAGGCGG
>CALGYL010000284.1 GCA_937934775.1 uncultured Clostridia bacterium | reverse complement strand
GTTCATTATACCATTTTTGCCGCTCACTGGCTATCCCGTTCTGTGCGGTATTGCCTTAAGACCTCGGTAGCGAACCTTGCGGTATCCGAACAATCGCTTGATGATGAGGAAGACGTATTCCTCCTTGCTTCGGACCCGGGATTTCTGATCCTCTATGGATCGGTCCCAATCAAAGCCGGGTGCCTGGGTCTTCCAACGAAGCCGGTTGCGGGTATTCGTGCGGTAATCGATCTGGGAAAGGTGAGCGTCTGCCTGTATTTCCGGTCGCTTTGCAAGCCCCGTATGTCCGGCGTCTCCGTACAGAACTTCGTCATCCGGACGGATCAGAAGCGGCACAACATCGCGTTCGCCCGTGTTCGCTGCCGTTACCTCCATCGAGTGAACATATCCCGTCCCCGCATCCACGCCGATGTGTAGGCGCTCCCCAAAGTGCCACTCGTTCCCCTTTTTCACCTGGTGCATCTCCGGATCGCGCTGCTTCTCCGCGTTCTTCGTTGAGGTCGGCGCTTCGATGATCGTCGCATCTACAATGGTTCCGCCGTGCATCAGCTTGCTGTGCCGATCCAGAAACGCCCGTATCGTATCGAAAAGCAGCTTCGTGATTCCATTTGACCTGCCCCCAAAAACCGACCGGGGGCGAAGTTAGTCAACGACAGAAACGGGCATCCAAGTTGTTCCAAGATTCTCCGAGCCAGAGGCAGTATCTCGCCGGGGTTAGCCTGATGCAGCCACCGCCGAAGGCGGCTTGTCCTTGACGGCGGGATGCGATCATGCTATGCTGCAGAGCCGACGGTGGGCAAGCTGTTCCCGAGTTCCCTTCACCGTCGGCAGGGATCGACCAGCTTGAGCGCATTCCGCTGTCAAGGATGGCGGGGCTATGCCGATCCATCCTCAGACTCTAAAAGTATGGCATACTCTTTGGGCGTCAGCCCGCCCAGCGCGGTATGCGGACGGCTGTTGTTGTATTCAACGCGCCATGCCTCGATGATCCGCCGGGCTTCGGAGAGGTTTTTGAACCAGTGCTGGTTCAGACATTCATCCCGCAGCTTCCCGTTGAAGCTTTCGATCAGCCCGTTCTGGCTGGGCCTGCCCGGATCAATGAACAGGTGATCGACGCGCCGGTCAAAGCACCAGCCGTTCAGGGCGTTTCCGGTGAACTCCGGGCCGTTGTCCGTCAGAAGCTCCCTGGGGAAAGCCCTGAACCAGCCCACCCGGTTCAACACGCCGCAGACCCGCTTCCCCGTAAGGGAGGTATCCACTTCCAGCGCCAGACACTCCCTCGTCGCTTCATCCATAAGCGTCAGAATCTTCAGCCGGTTTCCATTCGCCGTTTTGTCCGAGACAAAGTCCATACTCCAGCGGGCGTTGATCTCACGCGGCACCGGATGTGGCCGGCCGCGCTTCTCCAGACACTTCTTCTTGCGTTTCTTCTTCAGCGTCAGCCCGGCGCTCCGGTAAAGACGGTACGTCCGCTTGATGTTGACGTGCACGCCTTCCCGCTGCAGCATCATGTGAAGCCTGCGGTATCCAAACCGCTTCCACCTGGACGCCAGCTCCGTCAACCGCTTCTCAAGCGCCAGATCCGCCTCTTTGTCCGTCGGCTGGTAACGCTTGCTGCTCCGGCTTAAGCCCATGAGCCGGCAGGCCTTTCGCTCGCTGATTCTATACGCCTGCTCAAGAGCGAGTGCTTTCCTTCGCTTCTCGGCAGGCCTCAGACGTTTTTTCCCAGTACTTCCTTCAGGATATGGTTGTCCAGCGTCAGATCCGCCACCAGCCCCTTCAGCCGCCGGTTTTCTTCTTCCAGCTGCTTCAGCCGCTTGGCTTCGCTCACTTCCATTCCGCCGTACTTGCTCTTCCAGCGGTAGAAAGTTTGCTCCGTGATCCCCATCTCCCGGATGATGTCCTTCGCTTTCCGCCCTGACGCCTGTTCCTTCAATACCTTGATGATCTGCTCTTCCGTGTACCGTTCCCGCATCGTTCGTCACTCCATTTCATTCAGTCTACCATACCGTGACTAACTTTGCTACTGGTCCAGTTTCTGGGGGGCAGGTCATATCTCCGCTCCGATTTGCGATTTATTTGAGCGACAGGCGGGATGTGGTGCCTATGAGCGCCGGTTCCACTGTAATAACGGATGCCGCGCCGCAGCGCTGATATAAAACAACGGCGCCGATTACTTTGGGGTGGATAGCTGGATATGCTGTTTTTTCAAGTGCGGCTCTGAGAGTAAGATCGCGGCAATCGAAATGAGCAGCAGACAACACTAAACTCACGAATCTCCTCCGTATATGCCGAATAACCACATAACAGCGATGGTTGGCGTTGTGGTTTGGAAGTTCCCTTAACACACAAATACTCGAAAGACGTATTCCGTTCCGTGAATTGACCGGTAAGATCATTGATGTACGGATCTCTCACATTTTCGCTACATCGATAGAAGCGTAAAGTGCCCGCTGACATCCGCTGACATCAGGCTTTTATGCACTTATGCAAAGTATCTCTGCTTTCTCGACCCAATTTCCCCTATAAGTCTGATCCCAGATCAGAGATACCAACCTCCGTTCTCGTCCGAAATCAGTCCCAACCCACCAAAACCGCCTCAAAACACCCCGTCAGACTGCTTAAAACCCCATTTTGGGCATTGACTTTGCCCAAAAACCGCGCTATAATAGCTAATGCTGGTTTTTCTTCTGGAGAGATGGCCGAGTGGTTGAAGGCGCTGGTCTTGAAAACCAGTGATGTCGAAAGGCACCGGGGGTTCGAATCCCTCTCTCTCCGCCAACAGAATATTTCATTTTCGGCATGGAGAAGTACCCAAGAGGCCGAAGGGGCTCCCCTGCTAAGGGAGTAGGGTGCGATAAGCGCCGCCCGGGTTCAAATCCCGGCTTCTCCGCCATTACGTGGATACCCGGCTGTTAAGGCCGGGTATTCTGATTTCAGTAACCCCCTCTCCTGCTTCATTCGATCCCGACGGCCTGTGCGCCGGAAACGTGTTTCTGCCAAAGCGGCGCATGCTGATGACAAAAACAGTACCAAAAGTCAGTGTTTCACCTTTTCAATCCAGAAAACCGCACATATCTTTGATGCTCAATATGCCAAGGCGCTCCCGCCTTGCGCGATGCTTCCTTCGCGCCGATCATTCGAAGGGGTTGTTTCTACGATCTGCGCCCCGCAGTCCTTTCGGGCGGCGGGGCGCAGTCTGTTTCACACAGGTCAGCAGACGTAGACCCAGACAGTGGCCCAGCAGCAGCGGCAGGGATCCCACACGCTGCAAGGTTTATAGCAGCAGTTCCACCACCAGTCCGGCCGGCAGGGGTCGGGCCGGGGCCGGTTGACGCAGGCGCACATCCATTTCATCCTCCTTCGCACAGCGACTTGATGGGTAGCGTCACTGCATGCTATGCGCCGCCCGGAATTCGCGTGCTTTCGACGTTTTCTTTGCGCTTCCGCCTCCCCAAACGGCCTCGGCGCTTCCGTTTTCCAAGCAGCCTCGACGCATCATACCCAGGATGCGCACTTCCGCGCATCGCAAGGGCCCAAGGCATTGCCGTGCTGCCCGCCTTCGCTGTCACACAGGCTACAAGACGGAACACAAACGCGCCCCGCTCGCATTTGGCGAACGGGGCGCGTTTCAAGGGCTTCAGGATGCCGTATGCAGGCGAACTGCCTGGGAGTTTCCGGCTCCGCCAATTTACGTATGCCTATTGGCGTTACGGGGCGGACGCGTGTTTTTAGGTTCGGTCATCCCTTGCTTTCCCTTTGTTACTCCGCTTTGGCGGTAACATTGACCTCAATATTGCCGCGGGTAGCGTTGGAGTAGGGGCAAACCTGGTGAGCCTCGGCAACCAGTCGGTCTGCCGCATCCTGCTCGACGCCCTTAAGGACCGCCAGGATGTCCACGGCGAGCTGGAATCCGCCCACATCATTGGGGCCGATGGAGACGGCCACATGGATTTCCGGCGCGGGCAGGTTCAGCTTATGGCTGCGGAACACGTGCTGCAGCGCGCTGCCAAAGCAGGCGGCGTAGCCCGCCGCGAACAGCTGCTCGGGGTTGAACCCGGCGCCCTTGCTGCCGCCCAACTCCGGGGGGAGCGCCATCTCAAAATGGATGGGGGTATTGTCCACATGGACCTTGCCATCGCGTCCGCCGACGGACACCGCATTGGTTTTATAGAGAACCTTCATATCTTGTCAACTCCTTGTGAGGTTTGGAACTTTCTGGTGTATATATATCCCGAAATCGCTCAGGCGAAACGTTTTCGGACCCTGCGGCCGGGAATCCTTCTTGCCCGATTCGGCCCATCGTGCTAAAATGATGGAAAATTCCTCATCGGGAGGGCGCGCATGGAAATTCGCAAGATGACATCGGAGGATTACGACCGGGTGTACGCGCTTTGGCTTTCCACCCCCGGCATGGGCCTGAACACCACCGACGACTCCCGCGCGGGCATCGAAAAATACCTCGCCCGGAACCCCGCCACCTGCTTTGTGGCGGAGGAGGGTGGGGAAATCATTGGGGTGATTCTGGCAGGCCACGACGGGCGGCGCGGCTTCATCCACCACACGGCCGTGAAGCTTGACGCGCGAAATAGGGGCATTGGCAGCGGGCTTGTCGACCGGGCGATGCGGGCACTGGAAGCGGAGGGTATTCAGAAGGTGGCGCTGGTGGTGTTCACCCGCAACGAAATCGGCAACGGCTTCTGGGAGAAGCGCGGCTTTACCCGGCGCGAAGACCTGACTTACCGAAACCGCGCCATCCGGGCGCTCACGCGCATCGACACCTGACCGCGAAAGCGCCGCTGAAAGGACTTTTCATGATTTCGGGAATCAGCCATGTCACGCTCCTCGTCCGGGACCTTCCCCGCGCCGCCGCGCTTTTTACGGACGCGCTGGACGCGCGGGAAGTGTACGCAAGCGGCGACGATACGTTTTCGCTGGCCCGGGAGCGGTTCTTCCTCCTGGGCGACCTTTGGCTGTGCCTGATGGAAGGAACGCCGCCGGATACGCGCAGTTACGCCCACATCGCGCTCCAAGCGCCGGAGGAAGAACTATCCGGTTACCGCGCGCGACTGATCCAGGCGGGTGCGGAAATTCTGCCCGGCCGCCCGCGCATCGGGGCGGAGGGGCAATCGGTTTACTTCTACGACTTCGACAACCATCTGTTCGAACTGCACTCGGGGAATCTGGAAGCGCGGCTAATGGGCTATACGGCCGCCGCGCCCGCACGAAAGGGAACCTGGAATAACATCAGGAGGCGCGGTATGGAACAAACCGGATCGCATTTTGCGGAAGCCCTGAAGGCAATGGGTGACCAGTACGGTCAGGACGTGCCGATGAGCCTGGCCACCGACGACGATGGCAGCCCCAATGTCCGCGTGATCGACGTGTACTTTCTGGACGGCGCGTTCTATGCCGTCACCCATATGAAGAGCTGCAAGATGCGGGAAATTGCGAAAAACCCCCGTGTGGCGCTCAACCACGTGCTGTTCGTGGCCCGGGGCGAAGCCGAAAACCTGGGCCATCCCAGGGCGCCGGGCAACGAAGCGCTTCGTCTGGAGCTGATGCGGGCGTTCCACAAGTTCTACAGCCGCCATGTGAACGAGGACGACCCGGACACCTGCATCCTGAAGATCGCGCCGGACTGGGCGCTCCTCTTCGCCAACGACTGCAAGTACATCGTAGACTTTAAGGAAAAGACCGCGACGTGCCAGCCCTTTGTGGCGGACATCCAAATGTAGCCATGACGGCACGGAGGGGGAGGAACCGCAGTATGAGCGATTTTCAGAAAACACACCTGAACCCGGAGGGAATGCACCGCTCCGGTGCGTTCAGCCAGGGCATATCGGTCAGCGGGCCGAGCCGGACGATTTATATCGGCGGGCAAAATGCGGTGAACGCGCGGGGCGAGATCGTCGGCCCCGGCGACCTAAAGGCGCAGACCCGGCAGGCGCTGAAGAACATGGGAACAGTTCTCGAAGCCGCGGGCGCGGGGTTTTCCGACCTGATCAAGCTCAACATCTACATGGCGCAGGGGGTGGACCCCCGCGAAGGTTTCGCCGCTTACCTGGAGGTTGCGGGCCCGTTGGACCCGCCGCCGCTGGTCACGGGGCTGTTTGTGGCCGGGCTCGCCAACCCCGCGTTTCTGGTGGAGATCGACGGAATCGCCGTGGTAAAGGACGAAGCGTGACGCGGCGCCTACGCGCGCGTTCTTCCCCCTTGCAGTCCGGTCAGCCCGATATCGCCCGTGGCGTGACACGGCGCCTACGCGCGCGTTCGTCCTGCACAGACTCCCGCTCCAAGCCGCGCTAAGGCCGTTTCTATAGCGAACCCGAACATTGCAACCCGCTCTGCCGGGAGGTGCTGATTATGGCCGACTGGAAAAGCGCGCTCCGGGAGGACCCGACCGGGTGGCTCCTCCAGGAGGACAACCCCTCCGTGCGCTTCTTCACGCTCCGGGATCTTCTGGACCGGCCCGAAGGCGACCCAGAAATGGAAAGCGCCCGCCGGGCGATCATGCTGCGCGGCGCGGCGCCGGAGATCCTTCGTAAGCAGCGGGAGGGCGCCTATCTGGAACGCGAGTCCCGCTTCTATACCGACAAATATACGGGGCTGGTCTGGTCGCTGATCGCGCTGGCGGAGCTGGGCGCGACGGCGAACGAGCAGATCCGCGCACAGTGCGAATCCCTTATGGCAAACGCCCAGGATGACCGGGGCGGGTTTTCCATGCACAGGGCGAAGGCGGGCGGCGGCCTGCCTTCCGAGGTCATCCCCTGCCTGACCGGCAACATGGTCTTTGCGCTGCAGCGGCTCGGCTTGGGGGAGGACGCGCGGGTGCAAAGGGGCATCGACTGGCTCGTTGGGTACATGCGCCTGAACGACGGCCAGGAGCTCGAGCCGCAGGAAGCGCCCTACGCCCGGTACGAGATGTGCTGGGGCCGCCATACCTGCCTGATGGGCGTGGCCAAGGCGCTGAAGGCGTTTGCCGAAATCCCGCCGGAGGCACGTTCCAGCGAAGTGCTGGGCGCGATCGGCCGCTGCGCGGAATTCCTGCTCATCCACCACATTCACAAGCGCAGCCATGACGTAAGCCGGGTTTCCAAGCCCGGCTGGACGAAGTTTGGCTTCCCGCTGATGTACCAGACCGACGCGCTGGAGCTTTTCGACATCCTGACGAACCTGGGCATCCGCGACGAACGCATGCAGGAGGCGGCGCGTCTGATCCTTTCAAAACAGCAGTCCGATGGCCGCTGGCTGACCGAAAACAGCTATGGCGACCGAATGCTGACACCCTTTGATGAGAAGGGCGCGCCTGGCAAATGGGTGACCCTCCGGGCGATGCGGGCGCTCCGGCGATACGGCTGATGCCAAGCAAAAATATGGATTGCTCCAAAGGACTGAAAGATTTTCGATGCAGAACAAAGAGCTGGAACGAGGCGATCCTTCGGGATACGCCTTCGGCGTGAAATGCGGCGCTATGCTAACGCGGAAGGCGACACGGTTCTGCGCGAAAATACCTAGCGTAACGAGTGATTCATGTTTGGAATTGGTGTAATACTAAAGGAAAACATGAATCGCTCCAAAGCGCCAAGGGGTTTTCGATGCAGAACAAGGAGCCGAAGCGAGGCGACCCTTCGGGATACGCCTTCGGCGTGAAATGCAGCGCTACGTTGAGCGGAGAGCGACACGGTTCTGCGCGAAAAGAACCAGCGCAACGAGTGATTCATGTTTGGAGTTAGTATAAATCCCGCATTCCTTCCGCGCCACCCGGAATCTGGGCGGCGAATCTGCATGCGGCAATCCATCATCAAAAATCCATTCCGCCCGCGGACGGGCCATCCTCGCCCCACAGCGCGCGTTCGATGAGGCGGTACCGCATCCCGGTCGGGAAGGACATCTCCCCGCGCCGGAACATACCGCGAAATACTTCCGGGGAAACCCAGCGGGCGTCCACCGTCTCGCCTTGCTGCAGGGCGAGCGACCCAATTTCCGCGTCCCGGCGCAGAAGGTACACGTCCGCGAACACGCTGCCCACCCGGTAGCTGCCCAGAAGCGTCAGTTCGTCCGGCTCGGCCCGGATGCCAGTCTCCTCCCGCAGCTCCCGCATCGCGCCCTGACGGCTGCTCTCCCCAGCCTGCACCGCACCGCCGGTAACCTCCCAGAGGCCGGGGAAGAGGTGTTTTCTTGCATCCCGGAGCGTCAGAAGAAGCTCGCCGCGGCTGTTGACCGTCGCCACTTCCACGATGACATGGAACTCCTCCGGCCGGAGCGGCTCGCCCCGCCGGTGGATGCGCCCAAGCGGCCTCCGATGCTCGTCGTACAGGTCAAAAAACTCCATGGTATCCTCCCGCCGAAAGTTTCGGCGTCATTCCTTGCGTCCTGTATCAGATTGACCGTAAGCAGAAGGGGGGTTCAGCGATTGCTGAACCCCCCGTTGTTCCGATGGCTGATCAGGCTGCCGGGGGGGGCGCGGCACTCGCAGCGGCGGGCGCAGCGGTCGCTTCGGCGGGCGCGGCGGTCGCTTCGGCGGGCGCGGCGGTCGCTTCGGCGGGCGCGGCGGTCGTAACGGTCGCGGCCGCAAGATCACCCTCGATGGCCAGCATCTGGACGAAGGGTTCCATCGCCTTGGTCAGGGTCGCGACATCCTGAAGCGCGGCGGCATCGCCCGGCTTCGTGGTCAGGCTGACCACGGCGGACAGGCCGTCCGGCGCGTCGAAGTATACGCTGACCACACGGACCGTCCCGGCGGAGGCCGCAGGGGTCGCGTCCGGCGCGGGCGTCGCGTCGCTGGTGTTCACGATGGCGTTTTCATAATCGCAGGAGAAGAACCAACCGGTGCGGCCGGCGATCTCCACCTGGGTCACTTCGCTGGAAACGCCGTTCTGGAAGTAGGCGGCGTAGCCCTTGGCAGCCCGCTCGGCGGACTCCTGCGCAGAGTAGTTGGCGGCCATCACGCGCACGTCCTCCACCTG
Source organism: uncultured Clostridia bacterium (assembly GCA_937934775.1). Lineage (GTDB taxonomy): Bacteria > Bacillota > Clostridia > Christensenellales > Aristaeellaceae > JAEZHK01. The sequence goes on along the minus strand of CALGYL010000284.1, from coordinate 323 downwards.
GCTTTCACCAATGGGCAGGTAGAAGAAGTCGGGCAGGTTTTCGTCACTGGCGTTCTTTTCCGTGCTCAGGGTGTAGCCATCCACCGGCTGCACCTCGCCCATCTTCTTGTAGATGGGCTGATCCTTCGTGGCCAGTTTGTAGACGAGCCAGTTCCCCTCCACCTGTACCTTGCCATCCGTCACAGGCAGCGCGCCCTCCGGCAAGGGAGTGGGTTCGGCAGTCGCCGCAACGGTGGGTTCAGCCGTCGGCTCGGCAGTCGGCGCAACAGTCGGCTCGGCAGTCGGCGCAACAGTCGGCTCGACGGTCGGCTCGGCAGTCGGCG
>CALGYL010000283.1 GCA_937934775.1 uncultured Clostridia bacterium | reverse complement strand
GACCACCGAGATCTACACTCTTTCCCTACACGACGCTCTTCCGATCTGATGGACTGCTGGATGGCGGCTTTCGCCTCCTCCCGGGTCATTTCAGGCTTCAAAACTGCCGCGTCAAAATACCGGCTGATCTTCTTCATGCTGTTTCCTCCTCGGGCCGGACGCCCTTTTTCCTCATTATACCGCAAATCCGCCCGCTGTGAAAGCGCGTGTTTTTCAGTATTCGAAAAATCAGGGCGGAGCGCCTTTATAGGGGGCGCGATCCCCGCTTCATTGACGCGCATCCTCTGGCATTTTTCCGGAAACTGTGCTATTCTATTGTTTGAGTGTCCGGGAGGGAGAACATGACGGACGAAATGCTGATGAAGGCGGCGCTTGATGAGGCGCGCCTGGCGCTTCTTGCGGGCGAGCTTCCCGTGGGCGCGGTGATCGCGCGGGAGGGCGAAATCCTGGCCCGTGGCCGGAACGCCCGGGAACTGTCCCACGATCCCACCGCCCATGCCGAAATTGAGGCCATCCGCGCGGCGTCCGCCGCTTTGGGCGGGTGGCGGCTGACGGCCTGTACGCTGTATGTGACGCTGGAGCCTTGCGCCATGTGCGCCGGGGCCATTGTCGCCGCGCGACTGGACCGGGTGGTCTTTGGCGCGTCCGATCCCGCGGCGGGCTGCTGCGGCAGCGTCTACCGCATTACAGAGGACCCGGCGTTCACCCATTTCGCCAGAGCCGACGGCGGCGTGCTTGCGGGCCGGTGTCAGGCGCTGTTGACAGAATTCTTTGCCGCCCGCAGAAAGGGAGAGGAATGATGAGCGTGGATCAGGCCACGATGGATCGGATCAATGGCTGGATCGCGGACAACTTGGAATCGGTGGTTTGCGATCTACAGGATTTTGCGCGCATTCCCAGCGTCAGCCGGGCCGATCTGGCCCAGCCTGGCGCGCCCTTCGGGCCGGACGTCAAGACCATGCTTGCCTACGCGCAGGCGCGCGCGACCGAATACGGGTTTGAGACGGAAAACCACGAGGGCTACTGCGTCAGCGCGTACTTTGGCGACCGGGAGCGGACGCTGGGCATTTTTAGCCATCTGGATGTGGTGCCGGTCGGCGAAGACTGGATTTATCCGCCCTACGGCGCGACCCGGGTGGGGGATTATCTGATCGGCCGGGGCGTTCACGACAACAAGATGGCCTGCGCGATCGGCCTGGGGATGATGCGCATGTTCCGGGAACTGAAGCTGCCGCTCCACCACGGCATCCGCCTGGTGATGGGCGGATCGGAGGAGACCGGCATGCAGGACATGGTCTACTTCGCAAAAACCCAGAAGATGCCGGAAGCCTCCATCGTGCCAGACTCCTCCTTTCCCGCGAACTACGCGCAGAAGGGCATGTTGGCCGCGACGCTCACGCTGGACGCGCCCGGGCGCAGGCTGATTGCGCTCAGCGGCGGCGCGGTGGAGAACATGGTGCCGCCCACCGCCCGCGCGGTGCTTGCCTGCCCGCTTGAGACGGCACGGGAGACGCTTCTGGACATTGCGGGCGTCGAGGTGTCCGGCGCGGACGGCCGGGTGGAAGTGCTCGCCCGCGGAATGGCCGCCCACGCGGCCCGACCCTGGCTGGGGACCAGCGCGATTCACAGGCTGGCGGCCGCGCTCATCTCGTCCGGACTGATCGAAGGCCCGGAGCGTTCGGCGCTGGAGGCGGTCGCGGACTTGACCGGCGATTTCTACGGCGCGCAGGCTGGCATCGACTGCGAAGATCCCGAAACCGGCAAAACCACCATGGTGGTGGGGCTGATCTCCTTCGAGAACAGTCGCATCCGGCTGACGGTCGACTGCCGCCTGTCCATCGCCACCGACCAGAGCGCCTGCCAGGCGGCCTTCGAGGCCTACGCCCGGCGGCGGGGTCTTGAGATCGCTTCGCTGAAATTCAAAAATCCCTTTTACATGCCCAAGGAGGATCCGCGCATACAGGCGCTGCAGCGGGTATACCGGGATGTTACCGGCCGGGCGGACGAACCCTACACCACTGGCGGCGGCACCTACTCCCGGGAACTGCAAAATGCGGTCACCTTCGGACCGGGATTCCCGGATTCCCCCCGGCCGGACTTTTTGCCGGAGGGTCACGGGCGCGCTCACGAACCGGACGAGGCGCAGTCCATACCGGAAATGGAAACGATCCTGAGAATTTATGCCGCCGCGCTGCTGGAACTGGATCTGGCGGCGGGCGAAGGAGGAGAAACGCTGTGAGCAGGATGGGCGAAACAATCCAGAAGGCAAGGCTTGCGGCCGGCCTGACCGAAAAGGCGCTGGGCAAAAAGTGCGGTTTGGCAGAAAGCGTCATCAAGGACATCGAATCAGGCCGACGGGTGGCCAGCGACGACCAGGCGCAGCGAATGCTAAAGGTGCTGGGCGTTAAAAATCCGGTGTCCACGGAATTGGAAGTGGCGGCGGAACCGGAGGTCAAGCTCCGGCCCAGGCCGCGCCCCTATGTGCTGCCGGTGGAGCAGCCAAAGGAGGAGGCGGTGCCCGCCGCCTCGGCGGTCTCGGAAGAGCAGGGCAGCGTCTGGCTGGATGCGCTGGGCGGCCTGGTCAAGCGGGTGCCGGTCTGCGACGAAAAGGGCCTGGTGCTCGACCATGTGCTGGAGCCGGTGATCGGCGGGCGCATCGAAGGCGGCGTGCCCGACAAGGTGTTTTACTACCGCTGCCCGGACGATCAGCTGGCCGGATACCGTATCCACGCGGGCGACCTTCTGCTGACGGTGCCGGAAAAGCTCCCGGTGGACGAGGCGGTCATGATTCTAGAGAAAGACGGCCTGCGCATCGCCCGGAAGGTAAAAAAGCTGGACGGCGGCAAGGCGCTCTTGCAGACCTACGACCGGGAATTCCGCGGCGAGACGGTGGACCTGAAGACAGTCCTGATCCTGGGCCGCTGCGTGAAGCTTTCCCGCGGGCTATAGCGAAGCGGGACCGGCGCGCCCGGTCCATCCGCGTTTTTCGGCCGATCTTTGTTCCCGAAGGAGTTCGTTCCATATGCCGTCCGCGCGTTCCTGTGCGGACGGTTTTTCTATGTTCATTGCATAGATATACGCATTATTCACAAAAAATCGCTTGATTACCCAGCCTCGCCGTCGTATAATCTGAGAATCATTTTCAATGAACCGGAGGAGAAGAGATATGAAGCTGTTTTCCAGGATGCTGCTTGTGGCACTCGCGCTGGTTCTGACGCTCACCGCGACCGGTCTGGCTGAGGAAGCCAAGCTGACTGTCGGCACCAACCCGGAGTTCCCGCCGTTTGAGTCGATGGGCGACAACAATGAAATCGTGGGCATCGACATCGACATTATCAATGCCATCGGTGAGAAGATCGGCATGACCATCTCCATGGAGTCCATGGACTTTGACGCGCTGATCCCGGCACTGGCCAGCGGCAAGATCGATGTCGCCATCGCCGGCATGACCAACACCGAAGAGCGCCGCAAGAGCGTCCTCTTCACCGATCCTTACTATGAGGCCTCCCAGAAGATCATCGTCAAGGAAGGCTCCGCCATCGCGGCGGAAGCGAACCTGGCCGGCAAACACATCGGCGTGCAGATGGGCACCACCGGCGATCTGTATGTGTCCGACAAGTTCACCGACGCCACCATTGAGCGCTACAACAAGGGCATCGACGCCGTGCAGGATCTGGTCAACGGCAAAATCGACGCCGTGGTCATCGACGAAGCGCCCGCGGGCGTGTTCGTAAAGCAGGCGCAGGGCCTGGTGGTCCTGGCCGACCGCCTCTCCGACGAGGTGTACTCCATCGCGCTGCCGCTGGGCAAGGACGACCTGTGCGCCAAGATGAACGAGGCGTTGGCGGCCCTCAAGGCTGACGGCACGCTGGACAAGATCGTCGCTTCCTACAAGACCGAAGGCTGATCGGCTTTGTCTCCGCAAATGCGCAACCGCCGGCGGGCGGCTGCGCATTTGCGCTTGTTATGAAAGGAGCGTGTGCCCTTGGAAGCGATCCAGGCTTGGGCGTTGGCCTTCTGGGAGCAGTTCAAGTTCAACTTGATCGACGGCGACCGGTACAAGATGTTGCTCAGCGGGTTGGGCGTCACCATCGAAATTGCGCTGGCCGCGGCGGTGATCGGCGTGGTGCTGGGCTGCATCATCGCGCTGATGCGGCTCTCGAACGTGCGCTTTCTTGGTTGGTATTGGCTGCGCGGCATTGCCCAGGTGTATGTGGACGTGATCCGGGGAACGCCCATCGTCGTACAGTTGATGATCATGTACTACATCATCCTGGCGACGTTCACCGGCTCCAAGGTGCTGGTGGCGATCCTGGCCTTCGGCCTCAACAGCGCCGCCTATGTGTCGGAAATGGTGCGTGGCGGCATCCTGTCGGTGGACAAGGGGCAGACTGAGGCCGGGCGCTCGCTGGGGCTTTCCAGTTCCGCGACGCTGATGGAGATCGTCATGCCACAGGCCATCAAGAACATCCTGCCGTCCCTGTTCAACGAGTTCATCATGCTGCTCAAGGAGACCTCCGTGGCGGGTTACATCGCGCTGATGGACCTGGCGAAGGCGGGCGACTACATCCGCAGCCGCACGTTCTCAGCGTACTTCCCGCTGCTCACTGTGGCGGCGATTTATCTGGTCATGGTGCTGGGGCTCTCCAGAATCTTCGGACACGTTGAAAGGAGGATGCGGCAGGGTGATCACCGTTAAAGGCCTGTACAAGGATTTCGAAGGGCTGAAGGTCCTGCGCGGCATCGACCAGCACGTCGAGACGGGCGAAAAACTGGTGGTGATCGGGCCGTCCGGCTCGGGCAAATCCACGTTTTTGCGCTGCCTGAACCTTCTGGAGATGCCCACGGCGGGTTCCATCGTCTTTGACGGCGAGGAAATCACCGCCAAAAACGTGGACATCAACCGCGTCCGGCGCAAGATGGGCATGGTATTCCAGCAATTCAACCTGTTCCCCCACAAGACGGTGCTGGACAACATCACGCTGGCGCCAGTGCGCCTGAAGACCATGGAGAAGGAAGACGCGAAGAAGCGCGCGCTGGCGCTTCTTGAGCGCGTTGGGCTCTCCGACAAGGCGGATGTCTACCCGGCGCAGCTCTCCGGCGGGCAGAAGCAGCGCGTCGCCATCGTGCGGGCGCTTGCGATGGACCCGGAGGTCATGCTGTTTGACGAACCCACTTCCGCACTCGACCCCGAGATGGTCGGCGAGGTTCTGGACGTAATGAAGAACCTGGCGCGGCAGGGGATGACGATGGTGGTCGTCACCCATGAGATGGGCTTTGCCCGGGAGGTGGGCGACCGGGTGCTGTTCATGGACGAGGGCGTGATCGCGGAAGAAGGCACCCCCGCGCAGATATTCGGATCACCCAAAGAAAAGCGCACGCAGGATTTTTTAAGCAAGCTTCTGTGACCTCGTCACGGATGGGGCCGCATATCCTCCATGCCAACAGGGTTTTCTGGTTCGTCCGCCGTTTCCGGGGTATTACTATAAAAGAATACCCCGGAGGGAGTCTTTCTGTTGAAGGAATCGTTTGACGTCACCGGCATGACCTGCGCCGCCTGCTCGGCCCACGTGGAGAAATCAGTCTCCAAGGTGGCGGGCGTTTCCGGCGTTCAGGTCAGCCTTATGACCAACAAAATGACCGTCGAATTTGACCCGGAGCATGCGAACGCCGCCCTGATCATCCGTGCCGTCGAGGACGCGGGGTACGGCGCGTCGGAGCGTACCGGGGCGGGCGCGTTAGCCCCTGCCAGATCCACAGCCGCGCCCATGGACGAGTCGAAAGCCGTCCGGACGCGGCTGATCGTGTCCTTTGCCTGCCTGATTCCGCTCATGGTCCTTTCGATGGGGCACATGCTGGGCCTATCGATACTGCACGGCATGACCGGAGCGCTGACCCAGTTTCTTCTGGCGCTGCCCATCGCCTACGTCAATCGGAGCTACTACCAGCGCGGCTTCAAGGCGCTGGCAAAGCGCGCGCCCAACATGGACTCCCTGATCGCCATTGGCTCTTCGGCGGCGCTGGTGCAGGGTGTCTGGTCGCTGTACCGCCTGGCGGCGGGCGATTTGATGGCGGGCATGGACCTGTACTTTGAGTCTGCGGGCACCATCCTCACCCTGATCACACTGGGCAAATACCTGGAGGCGCGGTCGAAAGTGCGCACCTCCCGCGCGCTGTCCATGCTGATTGACCTCGCGCCCAAGACCGCCCGGGTGGAGCGTGACGGCGCGGAAGCGGAGATCCCGGTGGAGCAGGTTCAGGTGGGCGACGTCGCCACCGTAAGGCCGGGGGAGCGCATTCCGGTGGACGGTACGGTGTTGTTTGGGGAGTCCGGCGTTGATCAGTCTGCGCTGACAGGGGAGAGCATGCCCTTTGATGTGACGGTTGGCAGCGCCGTACGGGCGGGTACCATCAACCTGACCGGGTTTCTCCGGGTGCGGGTTGAGCGGCTGAGCGGCGACACCACGCTGTCGCAGATTGTACGGCTGGTGGAAGATGCCGCCGCCTCCAAAGCGCCCATCGGGCGCCTGGCGGACCGGATCAGCGCGGTCTTTGTGCCGGTCGTGATGATGATTGCGGTTCTCGCGACCGTCGCCTGGCTGATCGCGGGGCAATCGGTCTCCTTCGCGCTTTCCATCGGCGTTGCGGTGCTGGTGATTTCCTGCCCCTGCGCGCTGGGGCTTGCGACGCCGGTGGCCATCATGGCGGGCACGGGCAAGGGCGCGAGCCTGGGCATTCTGTTCAAGTCCGCCGAGGCGCTGGAGCGCGCCCACGACGTGAAGGCGGCGGTTCTGGACAAGACGGGTACGCTGACCGAGGGCAAACCCCGGGTGGCCGGACTACTGACCGCGCCGGGCATAACGCCCAAAGCACTTCTGAAACTGGCCGCGTCGGCCGAGAAGCCGAGTCGTCACCCGCTGGTCGCGGCTGTGATGCGCCGCGCGGAGGCGGAGGGCGCCCTTCCGGAGGCGGTCGAGGGCTTTGAAGAGCGGCCGGGCCGCGGTGTATCGGCCATGATTCGCGGGGAAATCCTGCTGGCGGGCAGCGAGAAGCTGCTGATCGAGGGCGGCGTGAACCTGGCGGCGATCCAGGAACGGGCCCGCTTGCTCTCGGATCAGGGGCAGACGCTGATCTGGCTTTCGCTGGGCGGGAGACTCCAGGGCGTGATCGGACTTGCCGACACCTTGAAGCCCACCAGCCGACAGGCAGTCGACATGCTGAACCGGATGGGCGTCGAGACCATTATGTTGACCGGCGACAACCGTCGGGCGGCACATGCGGTGGCACAGGCGCTGGGCGTGAAGCGCGTCGAGGCCGAGGTGCTGCCTGGCGACAAGGCGCGGGTGGTTCAGGAGATCCAGAGGGAAGGGAAAAAATGCGCGATGATTGGAGACGGCATCAACGACGCGCCGGCACTGACGGTGGCGGATGTGGGAATCGCCATCGGCGCGGGCAGCGACATCGCGATTGAGTCGGCCGGCGTGGTCCTGATGAAGGGCGACCTGATGGATGCGGTCAATGCCATCGCGCTGTCCCGGGCGGTGCTCCGGAACATCAAGGAGAACCTGTTCTGGGCGTTCTTCTACAACGCGCTGGGCATTCCGCTGGCGGCGGGCCTTTTCTATCCGTTGACCGGCTGGACGCTGAACCCGATGTTCGCCGCCGCCGCCATGAGCCTGAGCTCGGTCTGCGTCGTGCTGAATGCGCTTCGGCTCACCCGGTTTAAGCCCCTGGCTGCGCCCGCGATGGAACCGGAACCCGCGCGATTCCATCCAATGGAAGAGAAAGTGGAAACAGAGTCTGAAAGACCAGAGGTACCGACGGAAACTGCCGGGACCGGAGAGGAGAAAACCATGGGCAAGACCGTATACATCGAGGGTATGAGCTGCGGACACTGCGCGGCCCACGTGGAGCAGGCGCTCCGGAGCCTCGGGCTGACCGCAAAGGTGGACCTGAAGAGCAAGACCGCCGCCATTTCCGCGGGGGACGCGTCCGACGAGGCCATTAAAAAGGCCGTCGAAGACGCCGGGTACGAGGTCACAAAAGTCGGCTGACGGGGGCAAAGATGCGGCCTGAAATCGAGCAAATTTGCGCGGCGCTCTCAGCGCTGCGCATTCCCGTTGCCCCGGAGGAGCGGCTTCTGCATCGGATGGTTGCGTCCGCACTGGAAGGGGCTGGCATTGCGGCAACACACGAGGCGGTGATCGCCCCGCGCTGCCGCATTGATTTTTTGGCCGGAGATATTGGCATTGAGGTCAAACGCGGGAAACTGGGCGCGGCCCGGCTCCGGGCGCAGGCCGCGCGCTATCTGGCGTCGCCCGCGCTCTCCGCGCTGGTCCTGGTGACCACCGACTTCGCGCCGCTGCCGGAGAAAATCAATGGCAAACCGGTGGTGGTATTCGGGCTGAACCGGCTGTGGGGGGTGGCGCTGCCGTGAACTATCCGTCCTATCTCCGGGAGGCCGGCGCGGCTGCCCATACTTATGGCATTCTCAGCTACAACCGCAAGGGAAAGTGCTGGGTCATCAAGGGCGAGCCCTGCGTGACGGAGTTGGCCAAGCGCCTGT
>CALGYL010000282.1 GCA_937934775.1 uncultured Clostridia bacterium | reverse complement strand
ATGCCGAAATGAGCAAGCTGTCGAAGCAGCTCGCCGCCGCGAAGTCCGCGCTCCGCGCTGCAGGCGACAGCCTGACCGCGTTCGGCAAGACCGCAACCGCCGCCGGTAAGGCGCTCACGCCCGTGGGACGAGACCTGACGCGCTACGTGACGACGCCCATCGCCGGGCTCGGCGCGTTCGCCATCAAGTCCGCCATCGACTTCGAAGACGCATTTGCCGGGGTTCGGAAGACCGTTAGCATGACGAAGGACGAGTATGCCGCACTGGACGCCTCTATCAAGCGGATGACGCTCGCCAAGCCTGCCGATTACGAGGCGATCGCCGCCGTGGCGGAAGCCGCCGGGCAGCTCGGCGTCGCAAATCACGCCATCGAAGGATTCACTTCCGTCATGACGGACCTGGGCGCCGTGTCAACCGATCTCTCCGCCGAGGAGGCGGCGACGAACCTGGCCAAGCTCGCCAATATCATGGGCGTCACCGGCGACAAGCAGACCAACGAGTACTTTGAGCGGATGGGTAGCGCCGTCCTGGAGTTGGGTGTCAATTCAGCGGCCACCGAGGCTGGAATCGTGGAGATGGCCATGCGCCTGGCTGCCGCCGGTAAACAGGTGGGACTGACCGAGCCCCAGATCATCGGGTTTGCGACGGCACTCTCTTCGGTGGGCATTGAAGCCCAGATGGGTGGAACCGCGTTCTCGAAGGCTCTGATCAAGATGGAGCTGGCGGTTGAAAGCGGCGGCCAGTCGCTGAAGGATTTCGCCAAAGTGTCGGGTTTGACGGCCGACGAGTTTACCCGGCTTTTCAAGTCGGACCCCGCGGCGGCGTTCCAGGCGTTCATTGAGGGCCTGGCTCGGATGGACGACGAGGGCGTCAGCGCCATCTCCACACTGCAGGACATCGGGTTCAAGGAAGTGCGGCTCCGGGATACGACCTTGCGCATGGTCAACGCGACGGAACTGCTGAGCTCTACCCAGTCCATCGCCAATAAAGCCTGGCGGGACAACAGCGCCATCACTACCCGTGTGGCGGAGCGGTACAACACCACGGCCAACCGGCTGAAAATGCTGAACAACCGCGCACAACTCACGGCCGCGACGTTCGGTGAGGTGATGCTGCCCACCATGGAGGACGTGATCGCCGGGGCTTCGGACTTCCTGGACGGCTTTGCCGAAATGGACGAGGGCCAGCGCAAGACACTGATTTCTACCGCCGCCTGGATCGCGGCGATTGGCCCCGCCATCCTGCTGGTAGGCAAGCTCAACACCGGTATCGGCACCGTATCAACCGCGCTCGGAAAGCTGCTGCTCTCCTCCGTCGAAGCGGGCGGCGGTGCCACCGGTATGCTCTCCGCTCTGAAGGGCCTATTGGGACCTGCAGGCATCGCGGCCGTCGCCGCCGCCGCGTTGTATGGCGCGTACAAGTGGTACGACTATGCCTCGGGGGCCGCGGCAGCCCGGGAAGCGACTAGGGGCATGATCGACACCGCCGAGGCGTGGCAGTCCACCCAAGCGAAGACCATCTATGATACCGGCAACGACCCGTTCACGCGGTTCGGCATCGATGAATCAGCGTTTTCCAGTGGCGCAAACGCCGCGAAGGATTGGCTGGATGCCATCCGCAAAGTCTGGTCAGATGGCACGAAGGACTCGAAAACGGCTGTGAACGAGTACATTGACCAGTTTACCGCCGGATCGGACGAAGTGCGAGACGCGATCAAAGCGAGGCAAGCCACCCAAGAGAAGTACGGGGTCAAGGATGACAAGACCGCCACGGATGACCTCAAAAAGCTGAAGGCGTATGACAAGGAAGTCGCGGCGCTCCTCAATAAGCGGCGGAACAAGACGCTGACAGAAGACGATCAGAAGCGCCTGGAACAGATCGTGCAGGAGCGCGTAGAGATCAAGCTTCGCTACATCACTGGCGAGGGTGGCGGCTACGACAGCATCACCCAGGCAGTGGAAGCGGAAAAGGCACGCTTGGCGGCGGAAGGTCAGTCCCCGGGTAGCGACCTGTACGGCGACGCGCTGTCCGCGGCCGCCACCGGATACAAGGCCCAGGTCGATTCCATCAACCAATCCTACACCGACCAGTACGCCGACATCCTGGCAATCACGGATGAAAAGGAACGTCAGGACGCCCTCGACCAGCTGAATCTGGAGCATGTTGAGCAATTGAAGGCCGCTCGCGAAGCGTACAACGCTGTTATGGGCGAGTACGCCACCGAGGCGTTCAAGGCCCCGGAAGTGCAGCAGGCGCAGGCCGATATGGAAAAGCTGCGGCAGATGATCGCCACGTTCCAGAGCGACGGTGTGGTGACAGGTGACGAACTAACACAGCTGAAGACGTTCACGGATTCCCTGGATGAGGGGAAGCTCGCCAGCTATCTTGCGCTGTTGAAGCAGATCGACGAGGGGGGCCTTGGCGACCTAACGCTGGGTGGGACGGAAAAGAGCCCAATCAAGGCCAGCGACCTGCTGGGCGGATATGACACCGTCGCCGCGTTCCTCACGGCCAACGCCGGAACGTTCGAGGGTCTCGCGGGCATGTTCGCGGCGGCGGACGCGGAAGCAAACCGCGTGCTGCTGGACATTGGGATCACCCCCGAGGGTCAAGTCATAAAAGATTGGGTGGACGCCCACGAGACCTTTACCCTCACCGGGACAGCCAGCCTCGATTTCACGGGACTGGCCCAGGCAACGCTGGACGCGTTCTATACCGCCAACCCCGATAAGAAGCCCAGCGTCGTGATGGACGTCGGTCTCAAGACCGGGTGGGCGGAAGCGCTGCAGACCGCCTACGCAAACGGGACACTTCAAGTGTTCGGCGCAGACGGCGCGGCAATCAAAGTGACACCCGAAGTGCTGAAGCGGATTGGCCCTACGGACATCTTCCTCGAGGGGTTGACGGACGAAAACGGCAACGCGGTGCTGGGCGTGGTCATCACGCAGAAGCTGCGCACCAA
>CALGYL010000281.1 GCA_937934775.1 uncultured Clostridia bacterium | reverse complement strand
CGTGGTATATCTTGCGGATCATCGCGATCCACATCGGGCAGCAGCAGCTGGTCAGTTGGTAGTCCGCCTCCGAATGGATATTCCGGTCAAACTCCAGCGCTTCTTTGAGCGTCAGGATGTCGGCAAACAGCGCCACCTCGATCATGCCGTCAAAGCCCACCGCCTTGAGCGCGGTGCGGAGTTTTCCGGGTGTGACCGCCTCGGTAAACTGGCCCAGGAACGCCGGGGCCACCAGCGCATAGGCCAGGCTCTTGGAGGAGCGTACCGCCTTCAGCGCGGGCAGGATATCGGTGGAAGCCTTCAACTTCTCCCCGGCACAGCCGTCGATGCAGTCTGCGCAACCCATGCACTTCTCTGGATCGATCAGGATGTTGCCATCCTCCCCCAGTCGCATGGCGTCAAAGGGGCAGCGGCTGGCGCAGACGGCGCGCTGCCCTGGCGGGCAGTCGCATTCGCCGGTCCGGATCACCAGCGGGTGTTTTTCCGGATGCAGAAGGCAGTCCAGATGATAGGGGTCGTACTCCTCCAGAGCCTTTTGAAGCCCCGCCGGATCGTCTTGAAGCGCCAGCGCCGCCGCCTGGCTGTACAGTTCTGAAAACGTCTTCATGTTGTAAGCTCCTCGCCTGTCAGGATGCTCCAAGCGCATGCGCGTCGCCCATCCGGAAATCGCCCGCGCCATTTGCACGCAGGGGCGTCCCGCGCGGCCGCCCGTAAAAGCCGGACGCGTCTTTTCCATTATACCACAAAGCGGCGCCGGTGAAAACTTCCCGGCAATATAGGAATTAAGAATGGAAAGCCGAAAATTCGCCGTTGCTTTATGGTAAAATTTTGGTATAATGTTGGCAAAAGCCCGCGCATTCGCAAGGGGCCGCCGACCACGCGCCGCCTTGCGGATGCAGTACGAAGGAGGAGCCGGAATGAGCGATCTAAACCAGCTGACCTTAGGGAATCCGACCGTGGACCTGATGAGCAATCCTTTCTTTTGGCCTGCCGTCATCGGCGCCGCACTCGGGTTGGTGCTTGGCGCGGTCATCTGGGGAATCCTCACCATGAAGCTGGCCCATCGGAAGGGCTATCGCGGCTACTTCTGGACGGGCTTTCTCCTTTCGTTTGTCGGGCTGGTCTACGTGGCGGGCCTGCCGCTGTCTGACGAAAAGCGGCTGACGGATATGAAGAAGCTGGTGCAGTTGAGCATCCGCGCGGGGCTCAGGCAATCGTAATAATTTCTTCGTGAGCGCCGCATCCTGCGTGATACCCGCCGCCTGAGCGTCGGATTGTTTTTGTTATGCGCAATAGAATGAATTGACCGGCCCGGCTCCATCCTGCCGGATGGAAACGGGCCGGTCAGACCATCAGCAAAGCCTCGTTCTTCTTCATTCGCTTCTGTTACTGTCAAGCAGAAATCCCCGTAAAATGGCAAACAAAAATCCCTAGATTGGGAGGATAATCGGTTTAAAAAATCTCCTTTCTGTGAGCGAGCCTGTAGGAGTTATCAGAGAAGGAGAGGACTTGTCACTTGTGCGTAAGACGGTCCAGGAGCGCGGTAGCAAGGATGGGATCGCCGAGGAGGTCAGCCCAGCCATCGAAGC
>CALGYL010000280.1 GCA_937934775.1 uncultured Clostridia bacterium | reverse complement strand
CTCGCAGCCGAAGCCCGGCACTGTGTAAAATCCGCCCGGCCCATGATGGCCCACCTGTGCCTGGACTTTCCCGAGGACCCCGCCGCCTGGGCCGCGTCCGACGAATACATGCTGGGGCGAACACTGCTGGTGGCCCCCATCGTGGAACCCGGCGCGACCGTCCGGCAGGTCTACCTGCCCGCGGGACAGTGGATAGACTTCTTTACGGGAGAAATCTTCGCCGGCCCCACGCGCATCAACCGAATATGCGGCCTTCCCGAACTGCCCGTCTATGAACTCGTCGGAGCGGACGGACGGGACAGGCTGGAAGAAGCGCGCCTGTTCGCCCGGCGGCAGGAGGAGGTGTAGCCATGTACTTTCCCAAGGGAACGAGGGAAAAGTCCGCGTCGTTCTGGTTTCTGCTCCCGTCTCTGATCGGGGTGGTGGTGTTCTGCCTGGTCCCCATCGTGTTCTCGCTGGTGTTCAGCCTGATGGATTACGACACGCTGCGCCCCATGAGCAGCATGCAGTTCGTCGGCCTCAAGAACTTCACCCGAATTCTGACGGGCACCGAGTTTTACAGGGTCACCCAGCACACCTTCACCTACCTGATTCTATACCTGCCGCTGATCCTCATCACCTCGCTGATTGAGGGGTTGGTGCTGAATCAGACTTTCAAAGGCCGGGGGGCTTTCCGGACGATCTCCTATACGCCGGTCATCACCTCTTGGGTGGCGGCGGCGGTGGTGTGGCAGTGGCTGCTGTCCGGAAAATACGGGCTGATGAACCAGCTGTTGCTGTCCGTGGGCATTACGGGCCCTGCCTGGCTGTCCAGCGCCACCTGGGCGATGCCCGGCATCGTGCTGGCCGCCATCTGGAAGGACACGGGGTACTACGCGCTGATGATCCTGGCCGCGCTGAAATCCATCGATACCGCCTACCATGAGGCGGCTTCCATCGACGGCGCGGGACCGTTCCGGCGGTTTTTCCAGATCACGCTGCCGCTGATCTCCCCCACGCTGTTCCTTCTGGTGATCATCAACGTGATCTACGGCCTGCAGGTGTTCGATTCGGTGGTCATCATGACCGGCAACAGCGCGGGCGGCTCCGGCGGGCCGGGCGGGGCGACCACGGTGTTCCTGGAGCGGATTTACAAGTACGCATTTGTCCAGTACAAGATGGGCATGGCCTCCGCCTATTCCTGGATTCTGTTCGCGCTGATTCTGCTGTTCACCCTGTTTCAGTTCCGCTTCCAGCGAAAGTGGGTGAACTACGATGCATAGGCGCGTTCAGGCGCGAAAAGTCGTGAAGATGACGCTGTTTTATCTTGCGATTACCGGGATGGCGGTGATCACGTTGCTGCCCTTCCTGTGGATGATCTCCTCTTCCTTCAAGAGCGCGGAGGTCATCCGCACGCTGCCCATCCGGTGGATTCCGGAGCACCCCACGCTGGAGGGCTACCAGCGCGTATTCCAAATGCAGGGCTTCTCCTTCGGGCGGGCCACCTTCAACAGCTTCTTCCTGTCGATTTCCTGCACGGTGGTGGCGGTGCTGTCCGCAAGCATGGCGGCGTTCGTCTTCGCCAAGATCCCCTTCAAGGGCTCGGCCAGGCTGTTTGGCGTGTACCTGGCCACGATGATGATCCCCGGCACGGTCACAATGGTGCCCAACTACATTATCCTGAAGATTATGGGCCTGCTGGACACCCACATCGGGCTGATCCTGCCCTCGCTCTCAAACGCATTCGGCGTGTTTCTGATGCGGCAGGCGATCCTGACGGTGAACGACGCCTACATGGAATCGGCGCTTCTGGACGGCGCGTCGCTCTACCGGATCTTCTGGCGGATCATCCTGCCGATGGTGGCGCCCACGCTGGCCACAATGATCCTTCTGTCCTTCATGGGCAACTGGAACAGCTACCTGTGGCCGCTGATCGTCCTGTCCTCCAACGAAAAACAAACCCTGCAGGTGGTGCTGGGCAACATGACCAGCATGTACAAAAACAAGGAGCACGTCCTGATGGCCGGCGCGGTGCTGACCATACTGCCCATCCTGGTGGTGTACCTGTTCACCCAGCGGTACGTGGACAACGGCATCGCGGTGGGCGGTCTCAAGTAACGGCTGTAGACGCGATGAGGCGTTTGCAAATTCATCCAAACGGAGGGACCCCAATGAAAAAGTGGTTGAGTCTGGTTCTGGCGCTCCTGACGGTCTTGTCCCTGGCCTCGGTGGCCCAGGCGGAGGACATCACCCTGACCTATGCCACCTTCTCCGCCGCCGGCACGCAGGAAGAAACCCTGAAGAAGATGATCCAGGTCTTCGAGGACAAGAACCCCGGCATCAAGATCGACGTACAGTTGACCGGCTACAACGACTACTTCACCAAGCTCGCCACCCAGCAGGCGGGTGGCACCGCCCTGGATGTGTTCGAACTGAACATGGAGAACTTCCTGGCCTACATGCTGCGAGGCGCCTGTCAGGATCTGAGCGGCACCGCCATCGACTGGAGCAAGTTCTCCCCAGCCACCGTCACCGCCGTATCCAATGGCGGCAAGCCCTACGCCGTGCCGATGAGCTTCTCCACTTGCCTCCTGTTCTACAACAAGACCCTCTTTGACAAGGCGGGCGTCGCGTATCCCGACGACAAGTGGACCTGGGCCGACATCGAATCCGCCGCCGAGAAGATCAAAGCCGCCGGCGGAGACGACGTGTGGGGCATCTTCCAGCCCATCACCTACAACGAGCTCTACAAGTCCGTCCGCACCAACGGCGGCAGCCTCCTGAACGCCGACAATACCGCCTTCACCGTCAACACCCCCGAGAATGTGGCGGTACTGGACGCCATGATCAAGCGCGTCCGCGACGCCAAGGTCATGCCTACTTCTGAAGACCTGGCCGGCCGCGGCGACTGGGACATCTTCCAGGAAGGCAAGCTTGGCATGATCGTCACCGGCATCTGGGCCTTCCCCACCTTCAGCGAGAAGGTCAAGGACGCCTGGGACGTGGCGGTGGAACCTGGCTTTACCGACACCAAGGCCACCTTCTTCTTCGCCAATGTCAACTGCGTGTCCGCTTCCTCCCAGAAGAAGGACGCAGCCTACAAGTTCATCGAGGCCATGGGCTCCGATCCGGACATCGTGCAGCTGCGCCTGGACGCCAACTGGGAGCTGCCCACCATCGCCGACCAGACCAAGCTCAGCCAGTATCTGGAAGTGACCCCGCCGGACAACCGTGAAGCGGTGTTCAAGAGCATGGATTACGCCGTCGCGCCGCCCGCGCTGATCGAGTCCAGCGCCGTGGCCGAGATCTTCAACAACGTGCTCGGCACCCTGGAAACCAACGACATGACCGCCCAGCAGGCGCTGGACGAGATTCAGTCCCAGTTGGAACAGGCGGACCTTTTGAAGTAATCCAACGCCACAAGCAAAGAACACAGGTCCGGAGCAGCCGCTCCGGACCTGTGTGCGTATCAAAAAACCATATGGTTTTTTGATGCGATGGAAGAAGCGCTTCGTGCGCCTAAAATCCTCACGGATTTCCGGGCGGCGCACTGACTTATGGTGCTGTTTCTACCACCAGTGTGCGCTACTGTTGGCAGAAACACGCTTCCGGCGCGCAGGTCGCCGGAAGCGAATGAAGCAGGACGAAACTTTGTTGATGGTCAGACAGGTCCGGAGCAGCCGCTCCGGACCTGTGTTCTTACTAAGAGCGAAAAAGGGCGCAGCCCCTTGAAATCCCGCTTGAGGGAATGGTGTCTCTGGCCATGTCCAGTTCCTTTTAGGGGGCCAAAAGGAATCCTCCGGCTGAAAACGCCTTCCGGGGGCTCACGTCTCGCTACGCCTTGCGGAACGCGAAGAAGCGCTGGCCGAAGTAGTTGAGGCCGGTGAAGATCACCTGGCCGGTCAGGAGCGCGACCTTGTCGATGGTTTTGGCCTCGACCGCCGTACCCAGGAACTTCTGGAGCAGCCAGCCGGTGGCGGGTTGCGCGACCGAATAGGCCAACAGGTAGCACACGGCGATCACCAACGCGAAGCGCAGCGCCGCCGCCCACACATGCCCCTCGTACTGAAAAGACAACTTCTTGTTCAGAAGAAAGCTCAGGATGCTGGTCACGGTGAAGGCCACGGCGCTGGAGCCCCAGTATCCAAATCCCACTTTATACAGGAGGAACATGATCCCCATCGAAAGAAGGGTGTTGCCCACACCGATCAGAAGGAAGTACAGAAGGCTCTTGTCAAACAATTTTTTCAGCATTTCTCTCTCCGTTATTCGTCCAGCACGCTGACCTTGTCGCGGCCGAACACATCATACGCCTGCTCCAGGGTGCGGACGTCCGTCTTGGGCGCTTCGCCGCCCTGTACAAACCGAATGGGCGCGGGACGGGCGAACCCCTGGGCCATCGCCTGCTCGATCAGCGCACGCTTGTCGTCTTTTTCCAGAATCTGCCGGTAGAACGCGCGGGTTTTGGGCAGTTCCAGAAGCACCGTGTCCCCGTCCAGGCCGCGAAAGACCGCGTCCTTCACCATGCCGTAGATCTGCGGCTGCTCCTTGGCGATCACTTCCAGCGCCGCGCGGTACTTGTCCGTCCCGGCAGGCTCGCTGGCTTTAAACGCCTTCTCCGGCTTGGGCTGGGCGGGGGCGGCCTGGGGCAAAGGTTGCGCCGGGGCGTCCTTTCTGGGCGGAGGCGCGGCTTTGGGCGCGTTGGGCTCGAACGGCAGGGAGGAAAGGTTTGCCAGCTTCTCCTCCAGCCGCGCCAGGCGCTCCGAAAGCGCCTCCGGGCTGCCTTCCCGCTCCGGTCGGCAGCAGCGCACCGCGGCCAGCTCCAGCGCGCTCCTGGGCTGCGCCATCCACTTCATGTCGCCCTCGCTCCGCATAAAAAGCTCCATCCACCGGGTCAGCCCTTCGGTACTCGCGCCGGACGATTGCTTCTGAAGCCGCGCGGCTTCCTCCCGGGTACACTCAATCAGATCCTCCAGCCCTTCCTTGACCGCCTGGGCCAGAAGCAGCGCGCGCAGGTGCCCGGTGACCTCCCGTGCAAACACCTGCGGGTCCCGCCCGGCGTCCATCACGCGGCCGATCAGGGTCAGCGCCCGTCCGGCATCGGACGCGATCAGCGCGTCCGCAAACTCGTACATCGCCTCCCGGCCGGACGCGCCCAGCGCTTCCCGCACCCTGGCGGCGGTCAGAAGGTCATCCGACATGCAGGTGTCCAGAAGCGACAGCGCGTCCCGCATGCCGCCCTCCGCGGACCTTGCGATCAACTGGATCGCCTCGCTCTCCGCCTTGACGCCGGAGGCCTTCAGCACTTTCTCCAGCCGCTCCTCGATGAGCCTGGCCGGGATGCGCCGGAAGTCGAACCGCTGGCAGCGGGACAGGATGGTAGCGGGCAGTTTTTGAGGTTCGGTGGTGGCCAGAATGAACACCGCGTGGGCGGGCGGCTCCTCCAGCGTCTTAAGCAGCGCGTTGAACGCGCCGGTGGAGAGCATGTGAACCTCGTCGACGATGTACACTTTATAACGGCCCACCGACGGCGGGTACTGGATCTTCTCCCGCAGGTCGCGGATCTCGTCCACGCCGTTATTGGAGGCCGCGTCGATCTCCACCACATCCATGGCGCGCTCCTGCTGGATGGACTGGCAGGCCTCGCACGCGCCGCAGGGGTCCGCGCCTGGCAGCGGATGCATGCAGTTGATCGCCCGGGCCAGGATCTTGGCGGTGGTGGTCTTGCCGGTGCCACGGCTGCCGCAGAACAGGTAGGCGTGAGCGATACGGCCTGACTCGATCTGCTGCACAAGGGTTTTTACGATCGCGTCCTGCCCCACCACGTCCTCGAATTTTTCCGGCCGCCACGTCCGGTACAGCGCCTGATAGGCCATGGGTTTCCCCCCTTGGAAATTGTCTTCTTCTATCATAATCCAAAATGTCCGAATTCGCAAATAACAAAAGCTCATTTAACATCATCTGCAAGGCATTTCGCGCCCGGCATGCTATAATTGTAGTATGGCGATTTTTCGAAGGGTGGTTCGGCCTTGATGCGCATCGTATTGACCGGCGGCGGTACCGCGGGCCACGTGACGCCCAATCTGGCGCTGATTCCGTCCCTCCTCTCCGAGGGCTGGGATGTACACTACGTCGGCACGGCCGACGGCATTGAGCGCAGGCTGGTTGAAGCCATTCCAGGCGTGACCTATCACGCCGTGTCAACCGGCAAACTTCGCCGCTACTTTGATTTGAAAAATCTGACCGATCCGCTGAAGGTGGTTGCCGGCGCGGGACAGTCGCTGTCTCTTCTGCGCAAGCTGAAGCCCAACCTGGTGTTTGCCAAAGGTGGGTTTGTGTCGGTGCCGGTGGTCTACGGCGCGGCAGCGCTGCGCATTCCGGTCTTATTGCACGAGAGCGACATGACGCCGGGTCTCGCCAACAAGCTGGCGATACCGTTCGCGAAAAAGCTTCTGTGCACCTTCCCCGAGGCCGCGAAGCTCGCGGGCGCGAAGGGCCTGTACGTGGGCACGCCGCTCCGGCCGGAGCTGTTCTCAGGTTCCCGCGAAAAGGGCCTGAAGTTGTTCGGCTTCCGCGACGACCGCCCGGTTTTGATGGTGGTAGGCGGCTCCAGCGGCGCGCAGTCGATCAACCGCGCGCTTCGGCAGGCGCTTTCGGGCCTGACCACAGGCTTTCAAGTGCTGCACCTGTGCGGCGCGGGAAACCTCGACACCAATCTGGAGGGCACCGCCAATTACTGCCAGAAGGAATACCTGAACGAGGAGATGCCCCACGCCTACGCGGCGGCGGATGTTCTGATCTCCCGGGCGGGCTCAAATACGCTGTCGGAGATTCTGGCGCTGCGGAAGCCATCGCTTTTAATCCCCTACCCCAAGACCGCCAGCCGGGGCGACCAGATTTTGAACGCCCAGTCCTTTGAGGCGCGCGGTCTGGCGCGGGTGCTCTATCAGGAGGATATGACGCCCGAGGCGCTCAGAAGCCGCGTCGTTGAGGTCTACAAGGACCGGGGCAGCCTGATCGACGCGATGGAAAAGGAACCTTCGGCCAACGGCCTGAAAAACGTGCTCAAGTACATACGCGAATACGCCATATAAACGTTAAGCGGGCGATGCCCCCGGAGAAAACCTATGTTTGATGCGAGGGCTGCCGATCGAAACGCGAATCTGATGATTCTGGAGGGCACCATCTTTTGGGCGGGGCTCTCCTTTTTGCAGGGCGACACGGTGGTTACCAACTTCATACGCCTGACCACCGGCTCCGCGGCGCTGGCTGGCTTCGCGGCGACGACCCGGTCGCTGTGCTGGCTGCTTGGCCAGTTTTTTCTTGGCTTATTCATCCACAAATTTCGCTCGCAGTCGCGTCTGATGGGCGTCGTGGGCTTTCTCAGCCGCCCGCTGATCCTGCTCATGGCACTGATGATGGTGCTGGGCGTGACCGGCCCCGCGGCGGCCTGGCTTTTTCTGGGCCTGTACGCGCTTTTTTTTCTGACAGATGGCATGCTCAGCCTGTGCTGGCTGCAGATCTGCACGCGCACGCTGCCCATCGCGCGGCGTGGCGAGGTGGTCTCCATACAGCAGACCTACGCCGGCATCGCGGGGCTGGGCGTGGGCTGGGTGCTCAAGACGCTTCTGGGCGGGCAGTTGAGCTTCCAGACCCAGTACGCGGTGATTTTCGCGCTGGCGGGCATTCTGATGCTGCTCGACGCGGTGGCGCTGTCGCTGATCCGGGATGTGCCTCACGAAAGCGCACCCGAGCAGCCGCCGGTCCACCCGATTCGGTATATCGCGCGCATGCTGCCCATCCTAAAGGAAGCGCCGCCGGTGCGCCATTCGCTGATAACCCGCATGCTGTACACACTCACGCTGATGGCCGCGCCGATCAACCTGATGTTTGGGCGCGAGGCGGGGCTCAGCGAGGCGCAGCTGTCGATTCTGGTGTTCATGCCGGTGGCAGGGCAGATCCTCTCGGGCGCGCTCTGGGCGCAGGTCTGCAGGCGCCTGAGCTACCCGGTGATGATGCGCATGGCCCAGGCGCTGGGCGTCCTCTGCGCCATCGCAAACATCGCGTGCTACTTCGTCGCCCGGGCGGGGTGCCCGGTGATGGTGCCGCTGTCGCTGGCGATGGTGCTGGTATCGGTCAACACATCCGCCGGAACCGGGTTTTTTCAGCACATGGTCGCCCAGGTATCCGAAGAAAAGCGATCGGACACCATTGTGCTCAGCGCGCTGATGATGGCGCCATTGTCCTTCAGCACCTATCTCGCCGGCGCGATCGTCGAACGCGCCGGGTACCTGCCGGTGTATCTCGCCATGCTGACGGCGGGTATGGTTGGATGGATTCTGGTTCGGCGTCTTATCCCTGTCACGGCGAAATGATCGTCGAACGTGCCTTGCATAAGTCTTTCCCGCATATATAGTGCGGGAATTTTTTGTGGAGGACCTGCGATGGATGTGCATCCGCTGCGCCGCGTGATCCGGCGCGTACCCTTGAGCGCGGTGGCGCCGTCCCGGGAACAGCCGCGCCGCCGCTTTCAGGAGGATTCCATCGCCGCACTCGCAGAATCCATCGAGCGTGACGGCCTTCTGTCGCCGCCGATGGTACGCCCCTGTCCCGGCGGATATGAATTGATCGCCGGAGAACGCCGCCTGCGCGCGCTCCGAAAACTGGGCGCGGTCAGCGTAGACGCGCTGGTGGTGGAAGCGACGGACAGCGAGGCGGCGATCCTGTCGCTGGTGGAGAACCTGCAGCGGGAAGAACTGCACTATCTGGACGAGGCCGAGGCCTGCCGGAGGCTGATCCAGCAGCACGGGCTGACCCAGCGGGAAATCGCGGAGCGGCTGGGGCGCAGCCAGAGCGCGGTGGCCAACCTCCTGCGCCTGCTGGCGCTGCCCGACGCCGTCCGGGACGCGCTGCTGGGCGCTCCACTGGGCGAACGCCACGCGCGGGCGCTCCTGCATATACCGGGCGAAGCCACGCAACTGGCCCTCGTCGCACGGGCATCGGAGGAGGGAATGAGCGTCCGCGCGCTGGAGAACCTCATCAGCCGCAGTGAACGCCCCGTGCCCCGGCCCGTGCGCATCTATTGCCGGGACCAACGCATGTTCGTCAACGCGCTGCTGGCCACTGTGCGCTCGCTCAACCGGGCGGGCGTCAAGGCCGTCAGCCGCATTCTGGAAAAGCCGGACAGCGTCGAGGTGATCGTCACGCTGCCAAGAGAAGTCGCCGGAGCAGTTCCAGAGGCGCTGCCCCCAGCTCCCCGCCAGCGGCGGTGATCTCCCCAGAAACTTCCGCGCAGAGGCCTCCGGAGACGGCCTGCACAAAACCCAGACTGTTCTGCGCCATAAAAAGAGAGAGAAGGCTTCTGCCCTCTCTCAGACCATCAACAAAGTCTCGTTCTGCTTCATTCGCTTCCGGCGACCTGTGCGCCGGAAGCGTGTTTCTACCATCAGTGCGCACACTGGTGGTAGAAACAGTACCTTAAGTCAGTGCGCCGCTCGGAAATCCGGCAGGATTTTAGGCGCACGAAGCACTTCTTCCATCGCATCAAAAAACCATACGGGTTTTTTGATGCTCAGAGAGAAGGCCTCTGCCCTCTCTCTTTTATCTCCCTTTGCGGAGGTGCAGGGGCAGCGCCCCGCATCGTCTCCCCCTGTCTCCTCAATCCGCGTGAATTCTCTCGCGGGCTTCGTCCGTCAGGCCCATGTCCCACAGAACGCTGCCGGACAGGTATTTGTCCCGGATCTCACGGGAGCCGGTGAAGGCGTCCTTGGCGTCTTCTTCGGAGATGCCCAGGTCCTTGGGCAAGCGGGGCATGCCCAGATCACGCATAAGCCGATCGATCTTGTCGGTCTCGGGCAACTCTTCCTCGATGATCTTCAGAATTTCGCTCCAACGGGCCTCGATCACGTCAAAGCGGCGGGCGTGGGCCGCGGGATCGTTCTTTTTAACCTTGGCCTCGATGGCCAGAATCTGCGGTGCGGTCTTGCCGAAAATGCGGCGGACCATCGCCTCCCAAGCGTCGGGACTAAAATTGGCCATATAGCCCATGGCGCGTTTGCGGTCGGGTGTGAGCGTCCGGATCCAGTCGTACAGGCAAAGCGTCAGACGGGTGCCTACACCCACCTGGATGCCGTGCAGGTCAGCCTTCTCGCCGCGCTCCATGCCCATCATC
>CALGYL010000279.1 GCA_937934775.1 uncultured Clostridia bacterium | reverse complement strand
GACCACCGAGATCTACACTCTTTCCCTACACGACGCTCTTCCGATCTAAGCCCGTTGAGGGTCGAGAGGTCTTTAAGCCCCAGCCTGCTCAATCCGAGTTTGCGCAGGCTGGGCATGCTTTTCAGGTCCGAAAGGTCTTCCAGCCGCGCATACTCATCGTGTGACGCTCCGTTCAGAACCTGCTTGTTGCCCCCGTTGGATTGGAGTTCCTCCCAGTTCTTATAAGGCGTCTCGGCGCAGAGAAACAGCTGGGATACGCTTTGAAGATCCCGCCGGGTGATTTTGCCGTCTTCCTGCCCCAATTGCAGCCGGACCGCCCGCTCGATCAGCGGCGAGGCGAAGGTGTATTCCGGCTCAACGGCCAGCGTGTAGGCGCTTGTAACATACCGGGCAAGCGGCTTGCCGTATTGGGTGAAGATCAACGCGACCGCGAGCGTCGCGGCGATGCCCGCCGCCAGCTTGATCCGGGTGAACCAGCGCCGCTTCCAGGCGATTAGCATGGCCTCAAGTCTCCTGGCCGAGGCGGGGCGGTGACTTGGGTCGAACGCCAGGCATCGCCGGAGGATGCGCTTCAATGAGGGCGAAAGCCCTACGCTGTTCAGCGCCAGTTCGTCGTACCCTCCGGTCAGGAGAAATACCATCAGCATGCCGATGGCATACACGTCGGTGCGCTCGTCGCACCGGCGAAACCCAAACTGCTCGGGGGCGGCGGTGCGCTCGGTTCCCACCACCATCGTATCGAAGGCTTTTTCGGGCTTAGAGGCTTGGGTGGTGTCCAGATCGATCAGATGCAGGCCGCCGCTCTCGTCCAGGATGAGATTCTGCGGCTTGATGTCCCGGTGGATCACCGGTGGCGTGAGGGATTGAAGAATCCCCACAACGCCGCATGAGCGGATGGCGACCTCCAGCGCACGGCGCGGCGGAAAGGGGCCCTCCGATTTTACGCGTTCGGCCAGTGTCCACCCGGCCACATACTCCCGCATCAGGAAAGCGCGATCCCCGCGCTGAAAACAAGCGACGGGGTGGGGAAAGGCGGTGTCATGCAAGGTCTGCATCAGCGCATACTCCCGCAAAAACCGTGGCATGTCTTCCGCGGGCGCCGTCTTCAACACGTACAGCGCGTCATCCTGCCGGTTTCGAAGCAGGTACACCTGCCGGTTTTCACGGTTTTTCAAGCAGGTGACCGTGTTTAGATCCCCCGGCAGGAAGCCCGGGATATTCCACTCACCCGGCGCGGCAGCGCTCGTGCGTCGCAGTTCATCCATCGTTTCCCGTCCTTTCACTGCATCTTCTTCATTCGCGTTCGGAGCGCGCTCCAAGGCACGGACGCCCGGAAATTTATGACGACACGCGTCAAATGTCCGGGAGCAACGAAGCTTCCCCGATGTCCGTGAGGAGGCGCTCCAGCCGCATCAGGTCGTAATCGCGCTCGATGCCGAAGATGATGGCCGCGTCCCTTCGGATCCGGGGGTATAGATCTCCCTTTTGCGAAAGCCGTAAAAGTGTTCGCGTCTCGTGAAGGTTCGCCTTTAAAACCCGGGCAACGCAGAGAACCGCGTTCCGGCCGGGGCTTCGAATGCCGTTGAAGAGCTGGTGAACGTAGGATTTGCTGAGGAGCGTCTGATCCGCGATGTCCGAAGCGCTCAACCCGTTGCGCTTTTGCAGCGCCGCGAGCAGTTCTGTCAGGGAGGGGTTATTGATGGCGGTTCCCAACGCTTCAAGCGACTTTTCGAAACTCGCGCCTTCCACCAGATGCTGGAACAGCTCTGTGGTATCCATGTTGCTGGACATTTCATAACCTCGCACGCCGTCAAAATGGACGGATGTAAAATTATTATATTATATAGAAGATAATCTGGAAAGGCGATGATTGTTATTTTTGGCAGGCGGCGTGATGCGCCGGGCCGCCTGTCGACCGTTTGGTTTCGAGACGACCCCCAAAATCACCGGATGATGCAACGTGCACACCAATGCGCTCGCGTGACGCTTTATAATGAAGCAGGCAACTGCTTTTGCGGGGTCCATTGGCGTCCGCCTGATCGGCCGGGCGCTCGAGCGCTATCCAATACCATACCGAACGGTAAGGATTTTCTGCGGGAGGGTCAAAGGCATGAGGACACAGGCAAAGCTTCTGGCGATGGTACTGGCATGGTTCCTGGTAACGAATTCCTGTCTCCCCTTTGAGGTTTCTTCAATTCAAAGCATGGCGGGCGCGGTGGTCGCGCGGGCGGAAGACGGGTCGAACCTGGAATCCAGCCAGCCGGAAGCGCTTCCGCCGGAAGAGCCGCAGGCGGAAGTGACAGCCGAACCGGAAACTCCGGCGCCGGAAGCCACCGTGGAGGCGGAAGCGACCGCGGAGCCCTCCGAAACCCTGCCGCCGGAACCCGGTGAGGAGGCGGAAGCGACCGCGGAGCCTCCCGAACCGCTGCCGACGGACTCCGTGATGATCGCGGACGCCGCGTCGCCGGAGGACGGGGCGCTCGTCGCCAAGGCGGTCAAAGTGACCAAAATTACGCTTACGCCCGCCGCCGCGACACTTGAAGTCGGGGATACGCTCCAGCCTGCCGTCGCGATTGAGCCCCCGGAAGCCAGCGGCGTCGCGCTGAAGTGGACGTCCTCCGGCAAGAGCGTCGCCGCCGTGGGCGCGGACGGGCTGGTGACGGCCCTGAAGGCCGGCAGCGCCACCATCACCGCCGAAGCGCAGGACGGCAGCAAAAAGAAGGCCACCCTCAAGGTGACCGTGGTCGTGCTGGCCGAATCGATCGCGCTTCCGGACACGGCGCGGGTGATCGCGGGCGGCAAACTGGCCCTGACGGCGCTGTTTACGCCGTCCAACGCCACCATGAAGGCGCTTGACTGGGCCAGCGAAGACCCCTCCATCGCGCAGGTGTCCGCAAGCGGCGTGGTGACGGCGGCCGCCGTGACCGAGGCGAAGACCGTGAAGATCACCGCCGCCACCAAGGACGGCACCGGCCTGACCGCGGAATGCCTCGTCACGGTGGTGCCCAAGGCGATGGGCGTGGCAATCCTTGTGGGGGACGATCCCGCGGCCGCCGCGACCATCGACTTCGGCGTGGCGAACACGCTGCAGCTGACGGCGAAAGCGGAACCCGCGGACGCGGGTCAGGAGGTGACCTGGGCCACCTCCGGCAAAAAGATCGCGACCGTCAGCGCGGACGGCCTGGTGACGGCCCTGAAGACGGGCAACGCCACCATCACCGCCACCGTGAAGGACGGCACCAAGAAGAAGGTCGGCCTCAAG
>CALGYL010000278.1 GCA_937934775.1 uncultured Clostridia bacterium | reverse complement strand
TAAAATTTGCGCCCAACCCGACAGGGCTGAGCGCCTTTGTTGATGGTCTGAGCCGAGCGCTCGGCTCGGCTCTGACGATTGTTCCTCTGTACTTAGGCGTAGATCAATTCGTTCCGGACGATCTCCTCCGCCTGTCCCTTCAGGCCGTTCATGTGCCGCACCCAGGCGAGCTGCTGCGCCCTGTCGGGCGCGGGATTGGTCACCAGCATCCGCTCGATCAACTGCTCGACCATCTGCTGTGCCTGCTCGTTCATCTCCAGCAGGTGCTGCTTCAACGTTCCCTCCAGACGCATCCGTCCGTAGGTCGCCTTCCGATGCTGCCGGAGGTACTCCCGCCGCATCCCGCCGTACTTGCCTACGCTGCCCTCCGGCTGCTTCGGAAGTTCCAGCACCGGGTCGAGCATCCCGTCCTCCGCTTCCACGTACTGAATCTCCGGCCACTTCATCGACATTTCGATCCTTCCTTTCCGCTGCCTTATCAGGCCGCTCGCCTTGCGGGGCATCCGCTGATTGACCTTGGTTCCCGTCTCTGGCCTCATTATTCCACACGGAGCGCGCACTGTCAATTTTGTCGCGCTCGATGTCCTTGACCGCGCGCTCGATCTGCCGCAGAACCGTCTCGGCCACTTCGTGCGCCGCCTCACCAATCGCCATCTGCGTCGCCCAGGTGTCGAAATAGCGGATGCCCTCGAAAACCTCCACATCCATATCCTCCGGGATGGGTAGCCCCAGCCGCTGCGCCGCGATGGTAAAGGCGCTGTTGACCGTGAGCGTTTGAAAGAGTTCCTCGGCGGCGTCCGCGTCCAGCCCGGCCATGAAGCTCTCCGGGCGGGCATCTTCGAAATCGTTGCGATAGTCTCCGATCTGTTCCGCGGTTGCTTCCAAAATCGCAGCGTAGAGCTGCGAATCGTATTCGCCGGGCATATCCTCAGACTGCCAGCGTGCCCGCAGCGCTGAGAACGCAATTTCCCTCATGTCCTCGCGCAGCGACCAGATCGGCGGCAAACGCTCGGGCGGCGCATTGATGTCAGCAATGTCAAATACGCGCTGGGTGGCATAGGGGTTGTTCGGGTCGAGGGTGTAGATCGCCTTGCTGCCTTTGCGAATCCATAGATTCCGTCCGTTCCATTGCCGCATGGTGGCGCAGGCGGTGGCGTCTGGGCGCTGGGCCGAGATGAGCAAAGCGTCCTCAAAATCGTATTTGTAGAAATGCGCGACGGATTTGAGCAGCTCCACCCAGTTTTCCTGCGTCCTGCACGCCTCGTGCAGCGTTTCGCGCGCGATATGATGAAGCCGGCTCGCCTGTACAGCCAAATAAACCACCTCGATTCTGCTTTTGGATTATTTTTTCTGCCTGAGCGCTCGTCTTGCCCAGCGCGGTAGACTGTCCGTCCGAACAATGCCGAGTATGTCCTGACGATCCCATGTGGATTTGTGGCCGTATTGGAGGCTTTCGCAATGGACAGGCTTTCGCCATTCGTCCGGTTTACAGCCCTCGCCGTCACGCGCAATCTGAAGCTGGTTTTCCGCGCGTCGGTGCGCTTCTTTGAGGATCAGGGGAGCGATGGTCACGAGCTGCCCTGTATAGTCCTGTCGATAGGAAACGGGGATGCAATCCGTCTCATCCATGAAGTTCCTTGGCTTCGGGATTTTGACGCGGTCACTTAAATCGCGGATGGCTTCGGCGTAGGTAGCGTGTCGGTATTTATGGATATGGAAGGTCACGCAGAGAATCCGGCGCGCCTGCCAGACGATGTAGGGTACCCGATCATCCGTCTCCGCCAGCAGGTAATCCGTGCGCCCAATGCGAATGCAATCATGAATCCGAAACAGGTGTTTTTGGATAAGCAGCCTCCTCACAGCCATGCGGCAACATATTGGCCTACGATGACGCCGACGCATCCCAGCGCGAGCGGAGGGGCAAGCGCCACTTTTCGGCGTTTGGGACGCTTGCTGCCCTTTGCGATGGTGAAATAGATTGCGCACAGCGCCGCCAGGCAGACTTCAAACGCGATGGCGGCGCGCCCAAGGCCCATGTACAGGCAGATGAGCGCCATGAGCTTCACATCGCCGCCGCCCAGTAAGTCCTTCGTCCAGCAAAGGTACAGCGCGCCGAAGAGCGGGATGGCGGCAAGGTACGGCCAGATGGACACGCCCACCCACAGCGCAAAACCAATCTGCGCCATACCCAATACCGCGATACTCAGCATCGCCCGGTTCGGTATGGTACGACAGCGCCAATCGCTGGCGGCGCACCAGAGCAAAGACATCAAAAAGAGCAAATCCAGAATATATTGACTCGTTTGCATGGTTCCTCCTTCCGTCGAAAATCTTCTCGCGTATCGTCTGTTTACAAACGGATGCGCATTGGGTAAAATGGAGATAGGAAGAGAATTATTGAAATCTCATGAATCAAAGGGATGGTGAAATCATGAATCCGAACGGAGAGATTGTCATTGGCAACGCTTCGGAAAACGCGATTTTCAGGGCGCAGGACGCCATGCGCAGCGTAGCAGAGAAAATGGGCATCGCCAGCGCTGATGATGTGCAGACGCTGGTAGACAAGGAGCGTTACGGGGAGGAAGATGCGTAAAATGACCGATATGCTACGCATATCGGTCAAACGCTCATACTATGAAGGTTAAGTTGTTTCGATCAACCTCGGATTGTATTCCGGAATGAAAAACACGCAGGTACAAAGCACGGAGATTATCTGCTGCTCCTCCATCAAGATAAGCTGTTCTTCAAGAATGTGCTCCCGGTTTAATCCAGAGACTCTATCTTCTGCATCGCGTGGCGCAGCGCCCGTAAGCAGCCATGCCTTCTCCAGATTTTGTGCAATAACGACATTGCATTCGTGGCGATCTACCGCAAACTTAGAATAATTGCGATTGCGATTCTCCGCATTTACTCTAGCCTTGTATTTTCCCGCCCTCAATTCCTCGAATGATACAATGCGGCTGTAATAATCTGGATCGGGAATGCTCTTCATGTGATAAAAGGCTTCCACCATCGGATAGTTGATGTAGAGTTTCCCCATATCGGACGATTCGGAGAAATAACGGATCATCGCAAGAATTTTCTCCTCAGAAAACCTCCCGTCTTGCGGATCAAGATCAAAGATCAGCAAAACATCAGTATATTGATCATCCAGTAACTTCCGAACAGTCGGGTCTCTTTCGCGCATCTTCAAAACCTGAACAAGATCCATAGCATCTGGCTCTCCGTCAAGGAACATGTCGTCGTAGAGCACATATATATTTGTGTTGTACGAAATCACTTCATATTCCGCATCCATGTCATAGATTCGGAATAGACGCTTCATAAGGCGCACGTCCATGCGTTCGCCTTCGACAAGCACCAATATACGTTTTTTCGCCTGACTGTTAGCCATCGAACTCACCGCTCATGTAAAGCTTCTCGAGATTGTGCCCTTCTCTAAGTTCGCGCTTTGTAGCGCTTGCAAAAGACGTAAGTCCCTCTTCCGACAATATGAAATAGCAATCGGGCCGCATAATCCGGTTTGAAAGCAAATTCGTATTGTGGGACGTAAGAACTACCTGCGTGGCAGGCAAGTGCTCCAGCATCTCAATGAGCGTTTCCGCAAGTTCGTAATGGTAGAATGCGTCAAACTCGTCGATAAACAGAAATGACACATCTGCCGCTGTCTTTATCCAGTAATAGAAGGTGTACAATGCCTTTGTTCCACTGGATGCAACTTTGAAAAACGGGAGCGGGGAGGGGCCGTCAAAGTACAATCGCTGTATTCCATCTGCATCCTTTCGCATGATCAGCCGATCCTTTACTCCCGCCCTGTGCAGAAATTCTTCGAACCGCTTCAATTCACCATTTTTGAATAGAAAATCCGAATAATCGTTGCTCTTTGTTTTGTAGCCGATGTACCTGTTTTCATCCAGACTCCGGAACCAGAGCATCGTCGAAACAAAGCGCATGAGTTGGCGCAACGGATGCGAATCCGACAACGACGTATTCGCGATGATGTACCGAAGGACGGAATCCACATCGAGGTTGTCAAGGTTCAAAGTCGAAGAAATCCTTCTAAGCTCCGAAAAATCGCCATGATTTTTCTTGTAATCATAGTCAAATAACAATTTCTGATCAATCGTCACCTGCTCGTAAAGGAGTTTCTGCTTATCATCCTTGCGGTACATATATCCTATTTCCGATGTATCGAAGGAAAATACATATCGGAATTCAGCGTATCCCTTCGAATTTCTATTGTTCAAATAGTAGTCATACAGGCCGGGGGTGACATTTTTTCCGGAAAGATGCGTAATGATGTCAAACAACGCCAGACCGAAGTTAGACTTTCCAATCGCGTTTTTACCATAAATGATGACTTTGCCAAGCAGACCATTTGAGATGCAGGCTTCATTGAAGCGATAATCCCGCACATCGGAAAAGTCCAAACGGACAGTCTGGTTAAAATTCTTGAATCCAGTTACCTCAAACAGCTTTAACACGCGGATCACCTCCCCTATAGTATATGCTGTTTTCGCAACTTTTTCAATAGAAGCCGTAAAAAAATTACGGATGTATGAAGCCCCCTTGCGCTTTGACATGCTTCCCAATCGTATTGCCATTCCCAACCGTCATCGAAAACCCACAGCAAATCGCACGCGAGTCTTTTGCTTTTCTATCGTCCCTGAATCGCCGTCACGCGGTCGTACATATCGCCTAAGATGTCCACGCTGGCGGCATCGTACCAGTAAAGCTGCCCGGCGGGCGTCCAGGAATAGAATGCCTGCGACAAGACGGTGAACTGCCCATCCGGGAACCAAAGCGGCGTGTAGTGCAGGCGGTTCCCGGTTTCCGACCACGGGTTGACCGCGTACTGCCAGATCACGTTCCAGTCGCCCGGCGCACCGGTTGCCGCTTCCAGCGCGTCGAACGTGCCGCTCCATTCGGGAATCTGGCCATAGCCGCTCTCCGGGCTGAACGTCCAGGCCATCTGCACACCGACCAGCTTTTCGGGCCGATCGTAATTGGTGGTGAGCACCGTTTGCAGCCCCGCCTGTAAGCCGAAGCCGGATTCCATGCGCGTGGGATCATCCTCATAGGCGATGCGCGGATCGGGAGCAATGGCGAATGCGGTGCGAAGCTGCGCCCAGAAGGTCTTGGTCACATAAGCCCCGCCCTCCAGCCGCACTTCCTGCCAGATATGATAGTCCGAATTGGCGGTATCGGGCAGCGGAAGCAAACCGCCCTGTTTGAATCGCTCCTCCATCGCGGGCAGATCGGGGTCGAGCACCGCGCCGGTCGGCACAGCCACGATCTCAATGGTTTTGTCAAGATCGTTGTTGCCCTTGTCTTGCTCTGGGATGGCGTTGTAGGGATCGACCACGAAGCGGACATCTGTCGCGCCGATGGTTGTCGGTAACGTCACCCGGAACACGGCCAGATTGGTTCCATTGCCCGGCAGCGGGACGCTTTCCTCATATCGCGCGCCACCTAAAGTCAGGCGCACCGCCACTTCCGGGACATCTCTGCTGGTGTAGTTGACCACGGTGGCCGTCACCACGATCTCCTTCCCGGCGTACCAGTTCGCCGCGTTGGTCGATGTGACCGCGAGGTCGGGCAGGATGGGTTTGACCATGAGCGAACCGGTAAGCGTGTTGTTGTCCTCGTTGGTTTCGGGAATTTCATTGGTCGGATCGACGATTGCGGTGGCGATCACCGTGCGCCGCTCGAGCGTCTCCGGCGCGACAAAGCCAAAGGTGATCTGCGCCGTGCCGCCTGCGAGGATGGAACCGGTCTGCCTGACCTCCGAGAAGAAATCGCCCAACGTCAGCTTCAGCTTGGCGTTGCTCACGGCCTGCGCGCCCTGATTCTTGACCGTCACCGTGACGGTGCCGGTCGCGCCCTCGTCATATTCGTTTTTGTCGGAACGGATCTGCGTGACCGTCAGATCGGGAAGCGGGTTGGATACCTTGAAGCTCCCGCCACGACTGTTGTTGCTCTCGTTGGATTCCACGATTTGTTTGTCGGGATCGGCGGTGGCGGTGATGTTGTAGGTCACTTCTCCGACAATCTGCGGCGCGGTGAGGGTGAAGCTCACCGTCTGCGTGCCACCGGCGGGCAGCGCCGAAACATCCTTGGTTTGCGCCGTCATGCCGTCGCCCGCGAGCCGCAGTTTGCTGGCGGGGCAGGCAATGATGCCGTTGTTTTTCACGGTGGCGGTGATCGTCACCCGCTCGCCGGGCTCGTAGACGCTCGCGTCGACAGTCAGCGCCGTAACCGTCAGATCGGGAATTTCTCCAATGATCGTCACGCTGCCGGTCCCTGTGTTATTGCTCTCATTCGATTCAGATACGACATTGGTGGAATCGGCTTGCACCGTGAGGGATCGGCTTGCGGTCGCGGTGAGCATAGGCGCGACGAATGTCCATGTCAGCGTTTGGGAAGCTCCAGCCGCCAGCCCTGTGACGGTCTGCGTTTGGCTGCTCATGCCCTGGGGGGTGGACTTCACCACAAAGGTCCCGGCTGCGGCATTGCCCTGATTCTTGATGACCGAGGAGATCGTCACCGTTTTCCCCGCGCTGTAGCTGGGCGCGGCCGGAGTGACGGAAGTGACCGTCAGGTCGGGGTTCGCCCCGATGATGGTCACACTGCCCGTACCTGTGTTGTTGTTCTCGTTCGATTCGGATACGACATTGGTGGAATCGGCCTGTACCGTGAGGGATCGGCTTGCGGTCGCGGTAAGCCTGGGCGCGGTGAATGCCCATGTCAGCGTTTGGGAATCGCCCGCCGCCAGTCCTGTGACGGTCTGCGTCTGGCTACTCATACCCTCCGGGGTGAACTTCACCACAAAGGTTCCGGTTGCGGCATTGCCTTGATTCCTGATGACCGAGGAAACCGTCACCGTCTCGCCCGCGTTGTAGCTGGGCACGGCAGGGGAGACGGATACTACCGTCAGGTCGGGATAAGCAGGAACGATGATGGCCACGCTTGTACTTCGAGTGTTGTTGGTTTCGTTGCTCTCCGCAACGATGTTGGTGGAATCCGCGGTGGCGGTCAGTGTCAGCGTTTGCGCGGTGGCAGGCGCGGTGAGATTGAACGATACCGTGGTCGAAGCGTCCACGGCCAGACCGTTCACATAGCTGCTTTGAGAACCGCCGCTGTTCAAGGATACATAGAAGCCGCCCGCCGAGGCTGTTCCCTGGTTCTTGACCGTCGCAGTAACGGAAATGCCGCTGCCCGCCGTATAGCTCGATTGTCCCGGCGTCAGCGCGGAAACGATGAGGTCGGGCTGCGGCGGAATGAAGTTACCGGTAGTCACCGTGAGCGTGCGCGTCACGACCACCTCATACCGATCCTGGCCCGCCCGGACCGCCAGCACGCGCTGATAATCCGTATTGCTGTTGTGGTTGAACACCTGCATGTTGCCGATTGCCCGGTCGTCCATCCCGGTCAGCGTCAGGGTGTAACTCCGATTCGCGGTCGCGGTGGATGTCGGAATGGAAACGGTGAGCGTATCACCATCCTTGCCGGTGTAGCCACTGACCATCGAGCCGGAGGGCAGCGCCGATTTGTCCAGCGTATAGCCGCCCTTGAGGTTTACAACGGTAACGCTGGTGGAGCCGATGAACGAATCGCCCGAGCGGGCGGCGTTGACATTGGCTGCACTCAGCGCCACATCATGCTGCATCACCGTCTGCGCCCGCGCCTTGATCAGCAACTCCACGGAGAATTGCAGCGCCGGAATATAGGAATCCTTCCGCACCCGAATCTTCTTGGTGATCAGGCCACTGGCGGCGAGGCTCCTCAATTTCGCGTCGGAAAAGCTCCCGAGATTGGTCTGGTTGTAGAACTGGCTGTCCCCGCACTCACTCAGCCAGAAGCGGATCGCGTTGGCTGTGGCGTACTCCGCCTGTGCCGCCGAGAGGCCGCCATTCGCCCAGGGATAGCCGTTTTCGAGGATGATTTGCAGCCCCTTCTGTACCTTGGCCGAGTAGTAGCTCATCAAGTTGGTGAGATTGTAGGTCTGAGAATTAGGCACCGACTTTTTGTGTTGCAGACAGTATACGATTTGGCCGTTCAGCCGATGCTTGGCGGTTTTCAACTCATTCCACGCCTTGGAGGTGGAATTGTACGCGTCATAAAGATTGGTCATGTTGATCGTCGTGATCTTGCCTGTGGCGGCATAGGCCGGATGTGCCGCCAGCAACAGGCTCAATAGAAGCAACAGGGATAGGATGTGCATCTTCATGATACTTATCGGCCCTCCTTTTCAGCGCGTTTGCCTCTTTGCGGTGCTCGCGGCAAACCACCGGGCGGCATGACGAATTTGGGCAGCGGTGCGAAGCCGAACCTGTCCACATAGTAGGCGGCACAGCCCTTCCTGCCCTGATGGATCACCACATCGCTCATCGAGAGCGAATGCCCGCGATAGCCCTCCGGATGCGCCTGCGTGTTGAGCCGCTGGTAGAGCTGGTCGAGCGATTCGTCATTCCGCACCGCGTCGGAATAGATGAGATTGTAGTTGCGCATGTCCACCGTCAGGCCCATGCGCTGCACCCTTTCCAGCCCTTCCCAGCGCAGGTCGCGCGTCTCGTCGCCATCTTTGAGCTGCATGATGTGCAGCCGATCTTCCAATGGGCGGATGCGGGCGCTGTGATCCGTTTGTTGTCGGATGCCCAGCGAAATGATGAGCATGTTGACCGCCGACACGCATAGTTTCGGGTTGTACCTCCAGTGCTCCAGCTTTTGATAGTCCGTTACCAGCGCATTCGCACCCGCGCATCGCCCCAGGATGTTGATATGCGCACTGCCCTCAAGCGTTGCGCCGATCGCGGACACCTGATCGGGACGATGACCGTTATAGAGGGCGATGGCCTGGGGCAGCGTCAGCCGCCGCTCGATCATCAGTTTTTCGCCCATCTGCTCATGGTTCAGGTTGTTCACGACGTAAAACGTCAGATTGCCCTCCGCGGGCGTGGACAAATCCATATCAGCGATCCCCCCTAATTGATGTAGAGAATACGAGCATAAATGTCGAGCGGGAACCGAACCGCGGATGTGTCGTTCACCGCCCACGGAAGGGGGATATTGATCGTTGCGGACAAATGCAGATTGGGGCCTGCCACGCTGACGCGCATGTCCGTCAACCGGCAAACTGTACCCTTTGTCCAGCCATTACCCTCCCGCGCCCAGCCCTTTGAAAGCAAATTCGTCTCCAACACATCCAACGCGGGTTGATACTCCACGTCGGTCACGATATCGCGTAGCTTGGTGTTGGCGACATTGGCATCCAGCGTGATTGCCGCGCAGCGGGTCAACTCGTCCTGCACCGCGTAGTATTTGGAGTAGATGGCGTGGACGTTGTACAGTAGAGATCCAAGCATGAAGAAGATGAGCAGGCAGAATGCCACCCATATCGGCGCGCTGCCGCGCTCGTCCTTTAGGAAGCGTTTGAACACGCCATCACTCCTTCCAGTAAACCTCGGAAATCCCGCTGGCCGAGGCATTCACATTGATGCGAAATCCAATCGGGCTACCGGTGAGCGGCCGCAGGATGGGAATGACCACCTGCTTGGAGATGGTCACAGTGAACGGCGTTTTGAGCTGTATCTTTTTTGTGGATGGGTTGAGCCAGGTGGTATCAAATACGATGGCGTCCGGTTCGATAAAACCATCCCGCCCTGTCGCAAGGGCGACGGTGGCATCGTCCGCTTGCCCGCACACCTCGACCACATGCGCAATCTGACGGGCGGTGGCATTCAAGGTCTGGTAGGTGGTGTAGATGGGAAACAGCGAGAAGATGCCCGCGACGACCGCGAAAATGATGATGATGGAAATCGCCACGTCCACATAGCCTTCGCCGGTTCGATCTCGGATGAGCGTTCTGCGCTTCATGTGCAGCCCTCCTTTGGGATACGCGAAGCGCACGGCGTTCGCCGTGCGCTTCGCTGGAGTCATATCAGGGGATGATGGCCTTGCGGTTCATCAGGGCAGGACGTTGACGCCGGTCAACTCGCCGGTGATCTTGTCGATCAGGCTCTGGAACAGGTTGGGCATGGCGGTGTTCATGATGGCGAGGATCGCCGCGCCAATGACCACGACGATCAAGATCTTCATGGCCATGTCCAGGTAACCTTCGCCGCGGTTGTCTTTAGAGAGCTTCTTGATGTTGGCCCAAAGGGAAGCAAAGCGGGCGCGGAAGCTGACATTCTTCTTGGTAACCATCTGGTTCATGAGCATTTCTCCATTCGATTCTTGATTTTGATAGGGCTGTTTGGGGTTTGGGAATACGGTCGTCTACGGTTTTTTGAGGGACGCGGACGGCCGGTCGCGCCGCCATGCCCGACACATGACATACAGCGCCGACCACCCATATTTATCTATAAAAACACTCGCCTGTCGGGAGGCGAGTGGAAAGTGACGGGATGCGAAAAGGCACCTCTTTCGAGATGCCTTGCAGAAAAATCATATGCTACAGCGGCTGCTTTTGCAGATCCACCTTATTGTACAGTACACGCCGGATTTCAACGATATGCTCCGGTTCCAGCACCGTATAAAACACCAAATAATTCTCGACGGGCACGAATCTCGTCTCCGAGGGAAGTCGCATCGGCGCATGGTACAGCGGATGTGCATAAGGAAACTCGCGCAGCAGGAGAACCGCCTGCTCCAGTTTATCCATCAGGGAGAGTGCCGCGTCCGGGTTTTTAAGTTCCTCGGCAATATAGAGCAGCGTTTCCCGGATGTCATTTCGCGCGAGCGTGAGATACCGTAGGCTATACATTGCCTGCCCCCGCACTTCCCTCAATGCGCGCGCGAAGATCCGCAAACACATCCTCGTGGCTCAGGCGCTCCGTCGTGGTGCGGGCCTGAAGCTCTGCTTCCATCAGCTTCAGGTACACTTCCTCTTCCAGCTTTTTGCGCGTATATGCGTCATAGCTCATGACGACCATATCGGCGTATCCGTTCTTCGTCAGAACCACACCGTCGGGATTCTCATGTGCTTCGCGGGAGATCTCCGCAAACCGATTGCGCAGGTCGGACACCGGTCTAATTGGGCTCATGCCGTTCACCCCCACTCCTATTTTAGCGCCATTTTATCATGATTGTGCGCAGTCGTCAAGCAGTCAGCAATTCCTTTGCAATTCCTTTGCGGAATCACAGCCCGACGTTGCCCAGCGTCCCCACGATCATCATCACCAGAGGAACCATGAACATCAGGATCATCTCGATGGTTAGCAGGAAGCAGGCGGCCTTGATGCGCCCGGGGCGCTTCTCCATACGCCGACGTAGTAGCTCGCGCTCCTTTGTGCGGATGTCGCACCCGAGAATGGCGAGGCTGGTGCGCTGGTCGGTTCCTTGATCCACGCCGAGCAGAACGAGAATCGACGCCGATAAATTACTGGACTGTACACGCCCCTTCATGCGCCGAAGCGCCAGTTCCTGGTTGCCGGTTTGTATGTCGGTCACCCAGCACCTTTCCGGTCACCCTCCGGTAACGGTTGAAGAAGCTGGTCAAGTCGTGGCTGTCACCCGAGATGTATTCTATTGGGCTTTTTGATCTGCTTTTGGAGGCCTAAGATGGATTCGATGCAGATCATTCGAGCAAAGGAAATAATTCTATTCTTTAATAATAAATTCATCTGTCAGTTCATCAAAAACAGCATTCTCCAGTTTCGTTTTGAGGATTCTGATGTTGTCGTATCTTTCGGCATTTTCTATAAACCAACCATGAATATCTGCCTTGCTGATATACTCTCGTTCTTCATCTTGCAGACGATCAATAATCTGAGCATACCATTTATCGATAATTGCTTGCTTCTGCGCAATGCCAATATCATCATACTTAATGCAACACCCAATTCTTGAAAACATTGCCGGCCCAAGAGTTTGCTTGATTTCAAGTTCACTCATGAAGTTACATGTGCACAAAAATATTGTTCTTTTCAGCATAACTTCATAATTAGAGTCAACAAATCTCCCTTCATCAAACAATTCATAAAACGCATTATAAAACGTAGGTTGGACCTTATCGAACTCGTCGATCAAAATGACGTTCGACTCTCTCGCCATCATATCTCGGGCAAAGCTGCTTTTTGAATGCTCAGCTCCAAAAACGTAATTGTATGCTTCGTGAGTTTGCATCATTGAGAATTGAATTCTCAGCAATTCACCACCTAGCGATTTGCTAATGCTTTTCGCCGTCTCAGTTTTCCCTACTCCAGAAGGCCCATACAACATTAACACAACGGGTCGGTCGGTAGCTTCTGTTGTAAGTCTATATAAACCACTTATAATCTGCCTTTTACACACATCCTGTCCAAGAACATCTTCATTAAGATTATTATATATCCGTTTTAAAGAATTTCTAGTGACTTCTTGATATTTTGAGCCCGCATACTCAATGTTCTCTTGATAGACAGATATGAGTGATTGAAGGACACGCTTGGGCGGATTTTGAACAAATAAGTTGTTGACGTCATGATTAAGTCCAACGATGTTTACGAAATTTGAAAGTGCGTGTTCGAGAACGGATCCATAATCGTCCGATCGCACAATGCAATTATCAACCTGAATATGCCTTGCTAATTCGGATTCACGAACACCAGAATCATTTGGCCGGAGTCTTGCATTATAATGTTGAATCAATTCCATAAATGGAATTATAGCTTCGGATTCAGGTATATTATCGAGCAAATATGACTCAAAATCTTTCCTAGAACCGTAAAATACTATAATTCGACTAATCATTTATGATTTCCTCCGCTTCCACCCCAGCTAGCAAAACATCAAATACATCTAGCTGTTCTTCCGAATCCCCTTTTTCCTCACTTTTTTTCCTCTTTTGATATGATGGATTGTCCTTGGCCATAGAATTTGCATTCAGCTCATTACTAAAATCCAATTGGCTAATACTACTACTCCCGACCTTGATTGCATATATACTTAGGTCCATTTTGGTTAAATCAGTTGCCTTATAGTTGTTTTTGAACGACTTAATGTTGAACCTCAAGATAACCTTTTTATCTTCCCCGCTCCCAACGAATTCATAATAACCTTTTGCGTTCTTTATCGTGTTATCCAATCTGTCTGCCGCAATACTGAACTCTCCGGCAGGTATACTTGTTCCACCCTTTAACATCGAAAGGTAAGGTGAAATCAATGCTACATATGACAATGAATCTTTTGGCGCTGAAATAGAATATCCGGTAAATTTCTTGATGCTGTTCTCGCTTTTTGGCTTTTTAGATTGAGTGTTTTGGGTCACAACTTCAATAAAGTCTGTCAGAATGGTGTTCTTTACGATATTCTTGACTATTCTTTCTGTGTTAAAGGATGCTTCCATAGAAGCCTCCGCAGACATAGAAGCATCTAACCCTACCAATCCTTTAAACAAACGACCAACACTGAAGCCAACTTTTCCGCCAACCTCAGCACTTCCATTATCGGCCGTCTGATCCAGGAGCTGACTTGTTTTCTCTAATTTGCCGCCAGCAATGATCTGGATATAGTCTGTCACAGACTCCTCATCGAAATATACAATTTTGCACAGCCTAGCAGCATTACTTTCTTTTTTCATCAGTAAATCCCTCTCGTGCAAACTAAAATCTGAAGGCTTAAAATAATTATAGCATACGCTAGCTCCGAGAGGAAGAGGAAAATTGATCATGTCGATGCGCTATCAAAGGAAAAGGGGCGAACTCCATTCCGCCATGTCTGAGCTCGCCACCTCAGCTTAAAATAATTTATTTTTTTAGAAGCCTACTGATCCCAGAGTCCCTACGATCATCATCACCAATGGAACCATAAACATCAAGATCATCTCAATGGTGAGCAGGAAGCAGGCGGTCTTGATGCGCCCCGGTCGCTTTTCCATGCGTCGCCTGGTCAGCTCGCGCTCCTTCGTGCGGATGTCGCGCCCAAGAATGGCTAGGCTGGTGCGTTGGTCGGTTCCCTGATCGACGCCCAAGAGAACCAGGATGAGTGCCGACAAGTTGCTCGACTGGACGCGCCCCTCCATGCGGCGCAGGGCAAGCTCCTGATTGCCTGTCTGTAGATCGGTCAGCAGCATGTCGAGTTCACGGCCCAATACCTTGCCCGCCACGCGCCTGTAGCGACTGAAAAAGCCGATCAGGTCGCGGTTGTCGCCCAAGGTGCATTCCATCGTTCCCACCATGCGGGGAAGCTCGGCATCAATGGCACGATTGAGCTTTTCGACCTTTTTCCGCAAACGCTGGATGGACTGAAAGTAGGTCAGGATGCCCGCGATGCAGATTAGGACGCTCAACCACGGGATGCCCAGCGGGATGAACGCCAATCCCAGCAGCGCCAGGAGTAAGCTCTTTGCGATAAGTCCTGCCATGTATTCCTCCGGTGTCACGGAGATGCCCAGCCGGGCAAAGTCGGATTCATACCGCTGGCGCTTATACTCGCTCATGGGAAAGAGCCGCGCGATCAGCGCCGTGACGGGGCGCATGGCGTTGGCGGTCTGCTCCTCGAAGGAGGGTTTGCCGTGAGGATGCCGGATTGCGGCGACGGTGCGCTTTTTCTTGAGGTATAGAAAATACCCTGCGATCCGGTAGATCCCCGCGGCAATCAGCAGCATGGCAATTATTCGAAGGATCAGGCTCATTCCTGTTCACCCCCTTCGTCGGGCGCGTGTGCCCTGGACACCCATACAGAGGTAATCAGCACCGTCGCCAGCACAATGGCCAGCGTGATCTTGCCGGGGATTGAGGTCATCAGCATGTCGTACCAGTCGGGGATCATGAAGCCCATCAGCGGGATGCTGCCCAGCACCAGCATGACCGTCACGATGTAGTCCGACATGTGCTTGCGCAGCGTCGTGTCCACCTCCATTTGGATCTGCCGCATCTCGGAGAGCCGCTCGACGATGCCGGAGAGTGTTCGATTCAGGCTCACATCGTCCTGACACTGGATGAGCGCGTTGCACCATTCCGTCCAATACCAGTTGTCCGAGGCTTCGCGCATGTGCTGGATGGCGCGGACGGTGTTGCCGTCCACATACTGCATGTCCGCACGGAACCGCTTGAAAATGTCATTGACGGGCGCGGGCAGCATGGAGAGCACGCGCTCCACGGCGGTCAGCAGATTGCCGGTGGCGATGTAGCTGTTCGTCACGCTGCCCATCGCCATTTCAAGTTTTTCGTCGATCATGCGCCCGTACTCGGCGGTGCGCATTCGGATGATGGTCAGCGGCGTCATGGCAAGGCCAATGGAGAGCACCAGGCTCACCGGCAGATTGTCGATCACCAGGCCGAACAGGAAACCCACCACTGCCAACAGGATCGCCATGTTGCGGTAGGTGGAAACCTGTTCCCCTTTGCCCGAGGCATCCAGCATCGTGACCGCTTCCTCCATCATACGCTGTGCGGACGATGGCTTTTTCCCGGTCATGTGCCGGATGCGTTTCTTGCGGTTGACCTCCTTCTCAAACGGCTTCATCAGTCCCTCGGTCATATCCCGGGGACGGACGCCGGTCAAGAGAAACAGCCCCGCCGTGACCAGCAGGGCGCAGACGATGGAGCCGGTCATCTTCGGTTCCCTCCCTTCATTTTTGTCGTTGCGTTGACGGGTTCCTTGGAAAACGCCTGTACCAATGATTCATCCGCGCCGTTTCCCAGCATCAGCTCCGCCAACCTGGGTGAGATGGCACCGACGCGATTCCAGCACTCGTTGTCCTCTGTGCGCTCATACTGAAAAAGGCTTTTCGTGCGCGCTTCGCCGTCCATTGCGCCATAGGCCTCCACAATTTCCGTGATGCAGCGTTTGTTGTCGCCAAATTGCTTGCAGAATACGGTGATGGGAAACGCCTCGACGATCAATCCCATAAGAATGTGGGCGGGCACATTGACCGCCGCCATCTGGCACATGGTCATGGTTCGCGCATAGGCTTGCGCGGCGCTGTTGGCGTGGAGCGTACTGGTGACAGTGTGCCCGGTGCGTGCCGCTTCCTGCGCGTCCAGCGCTTCCGCGCCGCGCATCTCGGCCATTGTGATGATGTCCGGGCGCAGGCGTAGCGCGGTGCGCAGCAGCGCCCGCATGTCGATGTTCGCCCGCGCATCGTCGCTGGGGCGGGTACACAGCGCCAGGATGCTTTTCATCTTCAATCCATCGTCGTCGGTGGGATTGACGATGAGGATCTCCCGCGTTTCCTCGATGGTCACGATGCGCTGACGTTCGTCCAGATTGTTGAGCAGATAGGAGATCAAGGTCGTCTTGCCGGAGCCGGTCTTGCCCGCCACGCTGACCGATACGCCGTGGTTCAGGCAGAGGCTCAGAAAGTCCAGTACCTCCTCGGATGCCATACCCCAGCGGATGAGCTGGTCGCGCGTGACATTGCCTAATCTCTGTTTTCGGATGGTGAAGGCAGCGCCACCTTCATCGGGAATCAGCGGCGGGAATAGCGCCGTAATGCGCACGCCCGTTGTGATGTAGGCATCCACCACCGGGTGCGCGGTGTCGATGCTGTGGCCGGAAAGCCGTACCAGCCGCCGCGCGATGTCCCTTGCCTGTTCGCCGCTTGCAAACCGCATGTGCGCCTTGCGCCGCCCGGCATCGTCCACGATCTCGATGTCGTCGAACGCGTTGACGATGATCTCCTCCACATTTGGATCGGCCAGCGGATCTTCCAGAATCGAGTAGCCCGCCATGTCCCGGTACAGGCGCGTGGTCAGATCCCGGATGTCCATGCCGGTGACGAATACCTTGTTGGTGGTCAGGTACTGCTCCGTGAGGAAGCGGACGGTTTCACGTGCCTGT
>CALGYL010000277.1 GCA_937934775.1 uncultured Clostridia bacterium | reverse complement strand
GCCGATTTCAAAGCCCGTTATCTTCACGGTGGGCCTGATCAACTTCGTCATGGTGTGGAACGACTTCTACATGCCTCTGGTCTTTCTGACCAAATCGACCTTGAAGACGTTGACGCTGGGCATCTATGCCTACACCGCAGACTTCCTCGCCAACTGGAACAAGGTGTTCGCGGGCGTCACCGTCGCGCTGCTCCCAATCATCATCATTTACTTCTTCTTCTCCGAGCAGATCGTCAGCGGCCTCACCAGCGGGTCGGTCAAGGAGTAAAGGCAAAGGAATCTGGACTTCAGCTTTCCTTTGCGGCTGGGACTGGGCCGGTTCCCGGAAATCCTTCGGGATTTCCTGGCTGGAACCGGTTTGGTACGCTATTGGCGAGCAGGTCTGGCAACGGCGGGGCCTGCTCGCTTGGGGGGGCGCGCTTCTTACTGGATGATTTTCGCCGATTGTGCACGCCTTCTAGCGGCGCGATAATCGTTGCATCGATATTGCCACCGTGCTATACTGAGCAGGGGGTTAAATGGGAATTTGCTCTTGATCAATATACACAAATAGAGGTGCAGGAATGATTCTATACAGACCCGTCGGACAAATGGAACTTGATTTGATTGCCGATAGCGGTTATCACGCATTTCCACCTCGCTTGCCAGAGCAGCCTATTTTTTATCCGGTGCTAAATGTAAAATATGCTTCTGAAATTGCAGAGAGGTGGAACACAAAAGACAAGGCCTCTGGCTATAGAGGCTATGTCACAAAATTTGAAATTGAGGATGAATTCATAAAGCGTTATGACGTCCAAACTGTAGGCGCGGGTTATCATCAGGAGTTTTGGATTCCTGCGGAA
Source organism: uncultured Clostridia bacterium (assembly GCA_937934775.1). GTDB lineage: Bacteria > Bacillota > Clostridia > Christensenellales > Aristaeellaceae > JAEZHK01. The sequence continues at coordinate 15,883 of CALGYL010000277.1, read as the reverse complement.
GAACTAAATGATTTTAACAAGCATATCGTCGGGAGAATTGAAGTCGTCGAGTGTTTTGTATAGAGACAAATTCCAATTTATCCTTAATGAGCTGCCAGTTCGTTAGCTCTCTTCATGTTCAAAATCAGTAGGCAAGAAACGTTCGGGCATATGGATGCTGGATTTGCGTGTTCTTTTGTTCTCGGAGGTAATTGAACCCATTGGTTTTTGCTATACCTGATACCAATGCGTTAATGTTTCAAATTGGTCAGAAGCCCCGGCGCGTTTAGAACGCGCCGGGGCTTCTGACAATTGAGGCTTTTGTTTACTTCGCGGCAGCCGGGCTTGCGGGATGGTCGCTGAAGTGCATCAGGATAACCATGGGCTCGGTCTTGGACTCGTTGGCAAAGGTGACGCCGGACTTCGAGGCATCCTCGGTCACGAAGTATTCATCGTTGGTCAGCTGGCCGAAGCGGATCATGGCGGGGGAGGACAGTTCATTGTCCCCGATCTTGCCGTGGCCCTGGACGCAGATGAGGCCGTAGGCCACGTCGTCGCGGTAGGTGACCGAGCGGCCGGGCGCAACCATCAGCCGCTTGGCGCCGGCGGAGGTGCACTTGTAGCAGATCCACTCGGCCAGATAGCCTTCGGCGGACATCGCTTCCGGATCGCCCGCCGGGATAGGCTGCATCATGCGGTTTGAGTAGAAATCGGGATCGGTGTTGACGGCCCAGTCGATCACGTCCATCAGGTAGTCGAAGTCGCCGATCTTGTCCTCAGGGCAGTTTTTCCACAGGAGGCTCTCCGGCACCGCGTGATCGAAGTAGAGCACGCTCTGATACATTGCGTACACGTCGGAGGCGAACTGCGGTTCATAGGTGCAGAGGCTGGCGGGCGCGTGGAGGACTCCCGGCGGTACGTCCCAGCCGGTGTCTACGCGGATCTTGTAGGCGCGGGACAGCTCCAGGAGGTGGTTGTCGCCCTTGACGAAGTCCTGAAGCGCCTTCTTGACCTGCTCCTTCGGAACGCCCGGGTTGATGCCAAAGAACGTAAAGGGGAATTCCGCGCCGTAGTTGTTGTACTGGGCGGGGAAGAAGTACATTTCGGGCTTGCCGCTCTCGCCCACCAGCCGAGCATGTTTGTCATCGTGGTGGATGTGATGGGGCAGTGGCCCCATGTTGTCGAAGAACTTGGAGAACATCGGCCAACGGCCGTACTTTTCGTAGAGCGACTTGCCGATGAAAGCGCCCTTCAGGTGGGCGACGGCGTCGGTCAACAGCGCCTTTTCCTTGCCGTCCGCGGTTACGATGTAGCTCAGGCCCTCGTCCGCCGGGGTGCCGGGGCCGTTGTCCGCCGGGGTGGTGGAGGCAAACCACCGCTCGTCGATGCCGCCGCGGGCAAGGCCCAGCGAGAAGTAATCATCCGGATGCAGCCGGAGCCTGCGGCCCGGCCGGCAGAAGGAACGCGGAACCCAGTTGGGCGCCAGGCGCACAACGCCCTTGCCCTCGTCAATTGCCCTTTCAATTACCGAGATTTTTTCCATGATAACCCTCCTTAAGAAAATGTTTTACATAAGCGCGCGGCGCGCTTTCTCGCAGACGTTTTGGAGCCGTTCCGGCCAGTTGGGGCGGCCGTCGTGCCAGAGTTCGGTAACGAAGAGTCCCACGCCCTGGCCGATCGCGGCCTTCGTACCCTTTTCAAAATCTACATGGCCTTCACCGAAGTCCAGGTCGCGGTAGACGCCGGGGCGGGTGTCCTTCAGGTGCATCGCCACCATGTGCCCGCGGGCGGTTTCGATGTCCCGGTACAGGTCGTGGCCGTAGAGCACGGCGGCGTTGGTCAGATTGCCAAGGTCCGGATAGACGCCCAGATAGGGGGAACCGACTGCCTTCACATAGGCCATGGCCTTTTCCACGGTGTCCATAAACGGCGTTTCCATCGTCTCAAACCCGGTCAGGACGCCGTAGCGGGCGGCGTACCGCATACCCTTTTGCAGGTTTTCCAGAAACAGCGCCCGGGTGTCCTCGCCGCCCGTCTCGTAGTAAACGTCGTAGCCCGCCAGTTGGATGATCCGGATGCCCAGCGCGTCCGCAAAGCGCACGGCCTTCTCAAAGATATCCATGCCCTTCGCGCGCGTCTCCGGATCGCGGGAACCCAAGGAGTACTTTCGGTGCCCGCTCAGGCACATGGTGCGGATGGGAACGCCGGCAGTGTTCATGGCGCTGAAGAGTTCCGACAGTTCCCGCGTCGTCCAGTCCAGGCGGGAAAGTCGGCCGTCGGTTTCGTCGATGGAGATCTCCAGAAAGTCGTAGCCCGCCCGTTTCGCAGCCTGAAAGCGCTCTGGCCAGGAGAGCTCCGGCGGGGTTGCCTTCTCATACAAGCCCAGTCGAATCTCTGCCATATCAGCGCTCCAGCTTGGCCCACACGGGCGACATCGCGTCCGCCACCGTGCGGAAGTCCTGAAATTTGCGGCGGTAAACCTTGGAGAGCGCCGGGTCCGGGTGGTAGACGCGGCTGACCTTCACCATCTGGGCGGCGGCTGCGGCCAGATCGGGGTACAGCCCGGCCGCGACGGCGGCGGTCATCGCCGCGCCCAGCGCGCCCAGTTCCTTGACCTCGATGGTCTCCACATCCATTTCCAGAATGTCGGCGAACATCTGCACCCACATCGGCGCGTTCGTCACGCCGCCCGCCAGGCGCACGCCCTTGGGGGGGTGGACGCGGCTGCCGACCAGCCGGTCGATGTGCAGCTTGTGGCCGAAGATGATGCCCTCGTACACCGCGCGCAGCATGTGGGCGCGGGTGTGGGAGGCGTTGATGTTGACAAAGGACGCGCCCGCGCGGGGGTCGTCGGTACCGCCGAACAGGTAGGGCAGGAAGACGATGTTGGCCTCGTCCGGGCGGACGGCCTCCACCATTTCATCGGCCACCTTGTACAGCTTTCGGTCGCCCGCGGCCTCCTTCAGGAAGCTGTTGACGAACCATTCCTGATTGGACGCGGAGGTGGGCGAGCATTCCTCCACCAGGTACATGTCCTTGAGGCAGTAGAGCGAATTCATCTTGACCGACCGATCCATGATGGGCCGGGGGGAGACGTATTCGTTGATGCTCCAGGTACCTGCGATGGCCGCCAGGTAATCGTCGTTCGTCACGTTCATGCCGATGGCGCAGGCGTCGATGTCGAAGAGCCCCGCGGCGACCGGCGTTCCCGCGTGGAGGCCGGAAAGATGCGCACATTCCTTTGTCACCTTGCCGCAGAACTGCGAAGAATAGCATAGCGGCGGAAGCTTTTCCCGGATGGATTCCAAGCCGAACAACTTCAGAATCTCGTCGTCGTAGGAGGCGGTGGTCAGGTTGACCAGGCTGGAGCCGGAGATGTCGGTGATTTCCGCATTAGCTTCTCCGGTCATGCGGTAGCGCACGTAGTCCTTGACGCCGAAGATCCACTTCGTCCGGTCCAGCACCTCCGGCTGGTTGTCGAGGAACCAACGCAGCAGCGCCACCGGCTGCGAGGCCAGCACGCTCTGACAGGTCTTCGTGAAGGCCGCCTCGGCGGTGCCGTCCTGGTACCAGGCTTCCACAATTCTGTAGGCCCGGCTGTCGGTGGAGACGATGCCGCGCCAGGCGGGCTTTTCGTCCGCGCCCCACAGGTACAGGCCCTTGCCGTGGCCGGAGAAGGAGACGCCCGCGATGTCGCCCGCCGAAACGCCGGACTTTTCAATCGTTTCCCGGATGACTTCGCAATTCACCTGCCAGAGAAGCTCCATGTCCCGCTCGGTGAAGCCCACCTTGGGCGTCTCCATCGGGGTGTTGCGCTTGGCGGACGCGATCTCCCGGCCGGTCTGGTCGAACAGCACCGCCTTCGAGCTTGTTCCGCCGTTGTCAAGGCCCAGAAGGTATTGCATGGGACGCCTCCTTTAAATCTTACTCCGCCGCCTTGGGCATCTCGGGGTGGTTGGGCCCGAAGTGCTTGAGCAGCACCAGGTCGTCGTGGTGGCTTTGGTTGGTAATGAGAATGCCCTTTTTGGCCGCGGGTTCGGAGACAAAGTATTCGTCGGCGCTCTGCTGACCGTAGCGAAGCATGACCGGAGCTTCCGCGTCGTGGACGCCGAACTTGCCGTGGCCCTGCACGAAGATGCAGCCGTAGGCGCAGCCGTCGGAGATGACCACGCTCTTTCCGGGGAACACGGTCAGTTCCTTGGCGCCGAAGTACTCGTTGCCGTAGGAAATCCACTTTTCCACGTGCGCGTCGCTCATAGAGGCCACGACGGGCGGGCGGAAGAAGTGCTTTTTATAGTGGGGGTCGATGTTCTTCGGCCAGTCGAGCAGGGAGAAGATGTAGTCGATGTCGTCCTGCTTGTCGGGCGGGCACTCCTCCACCAGCATCCTGCGGGGATAGATCTCGCCGGAGACCACGTTTTCCTGAACGGAGTTGACGTCGCTGTTCCACTGGGGCTCGTAGGTCAGTACCGACGCGGGCGCGTGAATGACGCCGGCGGGGGTGTACCAGCCGGTGCCCAGCGTCACGCGGTAGGCGCGGGACAATTCGGTGATGCGGGTATCGCCCTTGTTGTAATCGCGCAGCCGCTGCTTGATTTCCTCCGGGTCCGTGTCCGGATCGAAGCCGAAGTAGGTGGCGTTCATTTCGCCGGTGTGGTTGTTGAGCTGCGGCGGGAAATAATAGGATTCGGGCTTGCCCAGCTTGCCCACCTTGGCCGCGTGCTCAAACATCAGGTGCACGTGGTGGAACAGCGGGTTCTGGAAGTCGAAGAACTTGGAATACATCGGCCAGCCGCCGTACGTTTCCATCAGCGCGCGGCCAATCAGCTCTTCGCCCAGCGTATCCACCGCTTCCTTGAGTGTGAACTTCTCGTCGGTGTCGTGGGAGACCGCCACGTAGCTCATGCCCTCGTCGGGCGCGGCCAGCGGGCCGTTCTGCGCGCGGATGACCGAGGAGAACCAGCGCTCTTTGATGGAGCCGCGCTCGATGCCCAGCGCGTAGTAGTCATCCGGATGCAGCTTTAGTCTGCGTCCGGCCTTGCCAAACTGGCGGGGTACAAACACCGGGTTCAGGCGAAACACGCCGTCGCCAGCGGCCAGCGTTTTACGGATCAGGGTTTCATTGCTCATCGTTTTCGTCCCCTTCGCGTATTCATAGTACGATGGATGGGTTCCATTTGTAAATAGTGAGAAACCGGAGCGCGTTGCGCGGCCGGTCAGATGACGCCTTTTTGCAATACGATGTTCGCGTACCGCGCGGTGGTCGCGGTCTGTACGATGGCATACGCGTTTCGGGCCTGCTCGTAGAACGGCAGGCGGTCAATGTAGGAAAACTCCTGAAACGCGCATTGGAAGTCCTGCGCGTGCAGGATGTTTGCGTACTTCTCCCAGATGGTGGGGATCGGTTCCTCCGGCAGGTTGCGCATCAGGCGCACAGGGTTGGGAACAAAGGTATCCAGCGGGTAGAACGGGAGCAGCGCCCGGAGAAGATCGGGGATTTCAACGCCGTCCAGCCGGATCAGCCGTCTGGCGCAGGATTCGGCGGGGAAGTTGGCGTCGGCCAGGATCAAACAATCGCTGTGGCCCATGTCCATCATGGTTTTGAAAAGCTGCGAAGACAGAATGACCGGAATGCCTTTGAGCATGGGACGCCTCCTGAAAGGAAGCCGCCATGCGATCGGCCGGCTCACGCGCAGCGTCTCGCATAGCGGCTTCGGGATTGCCCGTCCGGTGTGGAGCGGGTGGATTACATGAACTTGTCCACGTTGTCCTTGGTCACGAGCACGAACGGGATCATGACGTCGTCATGCTCAACCGTCTTGGCCTTGGCGCACTCCAGCGCCACGTCCACGGAAGAGGCACCCTGGCCCGCCGCATCCTGGAACACGGTGCAGTCCAGACGGCCATCCTTGACGGCCTGAAGGGCATCCGCGATGGCATCGATGCCGATGACGACGACCTTGTCCTTGCGGCCCGCTGCCTCAACGGCTTCCAGGGCGCCCATGGCCATATCGTCATTCTGGCAGATGATGGCATCCAGATCCTGATAGGTGGTCAGCCAGTTCTCGGCCAGCGCAAGGGCTTCGGCGCGCTTCCAGTTGGCGGTCTGCTCCTGCAGAACGGTGATCTTGCTGCCGTTGAACAGGTTCTCTTCGATGCCCTGCTTGCGGTAGATCTGCGGCGACACGCCGATGGGGCCCATCATGTAGCAAACCTTGGCGTCTTCCTTCAGAACGGTCTTGAGGAAGTCAGCCTGGATCTTGCCGGCATCCACGTCGTCAGAACCGACGTAGCAGGTGGCCTTCTCGGAGTTGTTGGTCAGCGTGTTGCACTCGATGACCGGGATGCCCGCGTCGATGAACATGTCGACGATGGGGGCGCTGCCCTCGACGTCCACGGCGTTCAGGATGACGGCGTCCACGCCCATGGTCTTCATGGCTTCCGCCTGCTCAAGCTGCTTGTTGATGTCGCCCTCGGCGTCCTGCATCAACAGCTCCACTTCGCTGCCGATCTCGGCGGCGCGGGCGGTCATGGCATCGGAGATCTTCTGAACGAAGGTGTCAGCGTTCTGCTTCATCAGGCAGGCGACCTTGTAGGTTTTCGCGTCGGCGCTCGCCACGGCGAAGCTGCCCAGGATCAGGCACATGCACATCAGAACCGCTACCAGTCTCTTCATGATTCGATTCCCTCCCAAAGTGTTGTTCAATTTACACCGCCGGTGTTTTCCCTACTCCTTGCGCTTCGAGCGCATGTCCATCAGTACAGCGATCAGTATAATGGCGCCTTTAACGATCTGCTGATAGAAGGACGACACATTCAGAAGCGTCAGGGAGTTGGAGAGAACGCCGATGATGATAAATCCGAGGATGGTTCCGGACAGGGTGCCGATGCCGCCCGACATCGAGGTGCCGCCGATGGCGACCGCGGCGATGGCGTCCAGCTCGTAGCCGGTGCCGGCGGTGGGCTGGCCGGAGGAGATTCGGGCCGCCAGGATCACGCCCACGATGCCGGCCATCAGGGCGGAGATGACGTAGACCATCATCTCAACGAACTTGGTTTTGACGCCCGAAAGCTTGGTGGCGTTGCGGTTGCCGCCAAAGGCGTACACGTGGCGGCCGTAGGTGGTGTAGTTCAGCACAATGCCCGCGATCACACAGACAAAGAACAGAATCCAGATCGGGATCGGGATGCCGATCAGCGCGCCCTTGCCGATGGCCAGAAAGTCCTTGTCGGTAACCGCGTAGGGCTTGCCATCGGAGAACACCAGCGCGAAGCCGCGGCCGATGGTCTGTCCGGCCAGCGTAGCGATGAAGGGGGGCAGGCTGCAGTAGGCGATCATCGCGCCGTTGAACACGCCGAACAGGACGCTGATCAGAATGCCGCATAGCGCCGCCTGCCAGGCGTTGTAGCCGTTAATCAGCATGCTGCCCACAACCACGCCCGTCACCGCCACCAGCGAGCCGACCGAAAGATCGATGCCGCCGGTCAGGATGACGAAGGTGAGGCCCACCGCCAGGATGCCGTTCAGCGAAACCTGGCGAAGAATGTTGATCAGGTTGCCGGAGGACAGGAACACCGGAGAGACGATGGCCATCACGACGACCATCACCGCGATGAACACCACCAGGCCCAGAAGGGTGACCAGGCCTTTGAATTTGTTGGCGCCGTTGGCCGCGGGCGCTTTGAGCTGCGACATTTTATGCTCCTCCCAACGCCAGTTTGAGAATGTCTTCCTGCGAGGCCTTGGATACGTCCGTGAACTCGCCGGCGATGCGTCCGCCCGACATGACCAGAATCCGGTCGCTCATGCCGATCAGTTCCGGCATTTCTGAAGAGATCATCACGATCGCAATGCCCGACTTGGCCAGTTCCACCATCATGTTGTAGATCTCGGCCTTCGCGCCCACGTCGATGCCGCGGGTGGGCTCGTCCAGAATCATCACGCGGGGCTTGGACAGAAGGCATTTGGCCAGCACGACTTTTTGCTGGTTGCCGCCCGAAAGCGTGCCCGCCGTGTCGCCGATGCCGTTCATCTTGACGGTCACCTGTTTGGTGATGCCGCCGACCAGTTCCCGTTCCCTGTGGTGGCTCATGAAGCCCGCGCGGGAATACTGTTCCTCGTTCTGGATGGATACGTTTTCGCGGATGGAGCGGCACAGGATCAGACCCAGCGCCTTTCGATCCTCGGAGGCCAGCGTGATGCGATGCCGCCGGGCGTCTTTGGGATGGCGGATGGAGACGGGCTTGTCGTCCATTTTCAATTCGCCCGAATCCAGCCGGTCGTAACCCACCAGCGCGCGCATGACCTCGCTGCGGCCCGCGCCCACCAGCCCTGCAAAACCCAGAATCTCGCCCGCCCGGATGTCAAAGGACACGTTTTCAAACACGCCCTTTCGGGTCAGGGACTTTGCGGACAAGACGACCTTGCCCTTCGGGGCGGTGTTTCTGGGATAGCCGCTGGAAAGCGCGCGGCCCACCATCATCGAAATGATTTTGTCCCTTGTCGCCTCGCCCCTGGAGAGGCAGCCGATCATCTGGCCGTCCCGCAAGACCGAAACGCGGTCGGACAGCTCGAAGACTTCCTCCATGCGATGGGAGATGTAGATGATGCCCACGCCGCTGTTTTTCAGGAGGTTGATGGTCTTAAAGAGCTCCCGCGCCTCGTTTTCCGACAGAGACGAGGTGGGCTCGTCCATGATGATGACCTTGGCGTTGTAGGAGACCGCCTTGATGATTTCCATCATCTGGATCTGCGCGATGGAGAGCTGGCGCATCTTCATCGATGGGGAGACCCGGTCGGCCATGTTGTACTTCTCCAGCAGCGCCTGCGTTTTCGCGTTCTGCTCGCGCTTGGAGATGAGATGCGTGCGGCCGATGCGCGCTTCGCGCCCGACGAACACGTTTTCCGCCACGGTCATCGCCGGGATGGGGTTGAGTTCCTGGTGGATCATGGTGATGCCCAGATCCAGCGCGTCCCGCGCGCTCTTGATGTCTACGGGTTTGCCTTCAAACAGGATTTCGCCGCTGTCGCCACGGTAGATGCCCATGATGATCTTCATCAGCGTCGACTTGCCCGCGCCGTTTTCGCCCATCAGCGCATGCACTTCGCCGGCGCGGATGGAGAAATTGACGCCGGAGAGGACGGGAACCCCGAAGAAGGCTTTGTTGACGTTTTTGACTTCCAGAATGCTTGTTTGTTCCGCCACGTCGCCTGCTCCTTCACGCGTCAGGAGTGATTTGTTGATCGCGTACTGTGAGTGTAGAAGAAAAACATTTTTCTGTCAAGGTTTTTCTGGGCAAACAGATGAATTTGTGTAGAGAACCGTTGGAATTACCCAAAATCGGGCTGATTCTTCGTTGAAAATATCGCCGGATGGAGAAGGGAAGGGGCTTCAAGGCGTCGTTCAACGTCCCAAAGCCCCTTGTTCCGGCCCCATGCCGGCAGGAAAAAGAAAAATGCTGGAAAAACGTTATGCGGGATTTGACGAAAAAAGGCGAATGCCCCGGGTGGATACGATTACCAGTCCACCATGATCCAGTCCTCCGGCGCGGAGGCGGAGGTGGACTTGCGCACCACCAGCCTGGATTCCAGCTCGATCAGCCTGGGCGGCATCGGGTCGCCCTGCTTTTGAATGCGGGTCAGCAGAAGGCGCGCTGCCTCGATGCCCATGTGGCGCTTGCGGATGTGGATGGTGGACAGCGGCGTCTCCATGACGCTGGCGATGAATACGTCGTCGTAGCCGATTACCTTGATGTCGCCGGGCACGTTGCGGCCCGATTCATTGATGGCGCGCAGCGCCCCCACGGACATCTGGTCGTTGGCGATGAACACGCCGTCGATGTCGGGCATCTGGCTTAAAAGCTCACGCATGCCGGCATAACCGCTGCGGTGGGTATAATCGCCGTTTACGATCATTTGGTCGCCCACTTCCAGCCCCGCGGCCGTCATCATATTTTTATACCCGATGATGCGGTCCTGCGCGACGCGGGTGAAGATCGGGCCTGTAATGTGGCCAATCCGGCGGCAACCCATGTCCAGAAGGTGCCTGGTGGCCTTTTCCGCGCCCAGAATGGAGTTGGTGTACACCGAATCGACGCCGTATTTGGAAAAGTCGGTCTCCACGCTGACCAGCGCGACCTTTTTCTGATCGTCGGTCATCTTGAGGATCTTTTTCATCTGCATGGCCTCGATGCCCTCCGGGAAGATGGAGGAGAACACGATGCCATCCACCCGGCTGTGCACCAGGTGCGACAAACCCTCCATCACCCGCTCGATGCTGCCGAACTGGTCGTTCAGGCCGTTGGAGTCGATGATGATCATGTTGTAGCCGTTTTTGTTGAACACCTCAAAAAGACCCTTGATGACGTAGGGGTAGAACAACCCGCAGATGTCGGTAGCGATGACGCCGATGTTGCGGCTGTGGCGGCTCTTCATGCTCTTGGCCACCGGATCGGGGCGGTAGTTCAGTTCCTGTACGGCAATTCGCACCCGCTTGGTCAGCTCTTCCGAGACGAATTTGGTCTGGTTGACCACGTTGGAAACGGTTGAGATTGACACCCCGGCGCGCTTTGCCACATCTTTGATGCTGACCAAACGGCGCACCTCCCATAAAACGTTTTTCCCAATAAAACGATTATCTGCGATTTGTGTGCCTTTGTCAAGATGCGACAGCATTCGACATCCGCCGACTTAGGCTCCAGAAAGGCGGTTTTCCCGGTTTGGTGGCCCGAAAAGTAAATTCTTAATCCCGGAAATTCATGGCGCCGGGCGTCCCGCGGGACGCCCGGCGCCTGAAAAACAGAAACTTTTGCGTGGTAATTCGGCGAAGCCCGAAAATCGGAACAAATCACTTGAGCAGGAAGTTGGTCAGCGCCTTGACGTTCTTGGCGCGGTTGGGCACCAGCACCGCCATCTTGGCGATGGTTTTGGATTTGTAGCCGTTGTTCACCGGAATTCGCAGCTGCAAGACTTCGGTGTCCTTCAGCTGGAACGCCGCCGGGGCCAGGCGCAGGATGTCCGCCACCGTCAGGTTGGTGGTCACGTCGTCCAGATTGTCCAGCGCGAGTTTTCCGATGTCCATCATTGACATCCCTTTGACCTTCTCAATTGCCTTCAGGATGACCGTGCGCTGCCGCTCGGTGCGCTGGAAATCGCTGGAGCCCTTGCGGTACCGGGCGTAGGCCTGGGCCTGACGGCCGTTCAGAAGCTGCTCGCCGGTCTTGGTCAGAAGGTTGTCCTTGGTCTGGATGCCCTTGTCCGGATAGGCCTTCTTCAGGACCACGTTGTCCTCCATGATGACCTTGTTGATGTGGTCCATCTGTTTCTCGTCCTCGATGGTCAGTTCCAGGCCGCCGATCTGGTCGATCAGGTCGGCCAGCAGCGAGAAGTTGACCGCCGCATAGTAATTGACCTTGACGCCGAAGTTTTTCTTCAGCGTCTTGATCAGAAGTTCGGGGCCTCCGAACACGTAGGCCGCGTTCAGACGGTTGTTCTTTCTGCCGGGGATCTCCACGTACAGATCGCGCATGAAGCTGGTCAGCTTCAGACTCTGGTGGTCGGGGTCCAGGGTTAAAAGCATCATGGTATCGCTTCTGCCGGTCTTCTGGCCCGGGCGGGCGTCGATGCCGATGAGAAGAATGTGGGTCATGCCGTTGATCTTGTCCAGCGCGTTGGTTTCGTCCACGTCCAGTTCGCCCACCAGGTCGGTGAGGAATTTCTCCTCCTCGTCCGGATTGTCGATGACGGTGTCGTCGGCCGTGTCGTCTGCGGTCTGGTCCTCGGTCACCGTTTCGTCGTCCGGCGAAGCGGTGGCGGCACCGCCGAAGGTATCCTGAAGAAGCTGTTTGTCTTCCTCGCTCAGGGCGTTGTCATCTGGGCTGGGTGTCTGTGTCGCCGTTGCTTTTTGGGAGGTAACGCGGGCGGCGGGAGCGGCTTGGGCCGTTGCGCCCAGGCACAGGGCAAGGGTCAGGACAATTGCCAGCGCCAGCGACACCGCGCTGTACGCTTGCCGGTTCTTCATGGGTACCACTCCTATGTTGTCTAAATGCCACGGCGCCCGGTCAGGCATCGACGATGCCATTGCCTGTGCCGTCCGGAACCTGATTGTGCACTATTTAGAGAAAGACGGTGCGTTCCTGGAATTTGTTCCCATAATCCGTTGGGATTTGTAGACTTTCCTTTGACATTTCCTTGTCATTTCTTTTGCGGAGCCTGGAAGGCGCGCGGCGGATGGGATGGTTGCCACCGCCGGACGGTGACAGCCGCTCCCGGCGACCTGTGCGCCGGGAGCGGCTGGGGGCATCACGGATTCTACCGTTTCGTGTGGGAAAAACAACCGAGTCTGAAGGGAGGACGACCGCCGCGGCGGGAGAAAAACCGCCGCGCCGCCGAAGGATTGTTTGGGTTGGCGTTAGATCCGGCTAAAGCGCACGCGTTCAGGCCTCCGATGCGAGGATTGTCTCGATTTGCGCAAGCTCTCCTGCCGACAGCGCCGGCGCGTCCAGCGCCCGGACGTTTTCGGCGACCTGCTCCGGCCGGGATGCGCCGATGAGCGCGCTGGTCACCACGGGATCCCTCAGAACCCAGGCAAGCGCCAGTTGTGACAGGCTCTGCCCGCGGGCGGACGCGATTTCCGAGAGCGCGCGCACCTTCCGAAGCTTCTCCTCCGTGATCGCCTCCGGCTTCAGGTAGCGGGGATCGTGGCCCGCGCGGGAATCCGCCGGGATGCCGCCCAGGTACTTGCCGGTCAGCACGCCGCCCGCAAGCGGCCCAAAGGCGATCATGCCCACCTTCTCCATACGGAGCGCGTCCGTGAGGCCCCCCTCCACCCAGCGGTCCAGCATGGAATACCGGGGCTGGTGGATGAGCAGCGGCGTGCCCAGCACGCGCAGGGTTCGGATCGCTTCGACGGCCTTATCCGCCGGGTAGTTTGAGATGCCCACGTACAGCGCCTTGCCGCTGCGGACGATGTGGTCCAGCGCGCCCATCGTCTCTTCGATGGGCGTTTCTGGGTCGGGCCGGTGGTGGTAGAAGATGTCCACATAGTCCAGATGCATGCGCTTCAGGCTCTGGTCGAGGCTTGAAATCAGGTACTTCCGGCTGCCGTGGTCGCCGTAAGGGCCGGCCCACATGTCGTAGCCCGCCTTGGTGGAGATCACCAGCTCGTCCCGGTGAGTGTGCCAGTCCCGTTCCATGTGGACGCCGAAGTTTCGCTCCGCCTCGCCGTAGGGCGGGCCGTAGTTGTTGGCCAGGTCAAAGTGGGTGACGCCCAGGTCGAACGCCTGCCTAAGGATGTTCTGCTGAACGCCAAAGGGCGTGATGTCCCCGAAGTTGTGCCACAGCCCCAGAGAAATCTCCGGCAGCATCAGCCCGCTGGCCCCGCACCGGCGGTATTTCATCGTTGAATACCGGTCCTGAGACGGAATGTACATGGCGATTCCTCCTTATTTGGCGTACTCGTGCGCCAGCGCGCGCAGGTTTTCGATCAGCCGGGGCCTCATGGCCTCGGAGACCTGCGTCAGGAACAGCATGAAGCGGTTTTCCCGGGCGTTGACCGCCATGTAGACGCCCGTCCAGCCGTCCCAGCCGAATTCCCCTTCGTTTGTGGGGGAGGTGGCGGCGGCAGGATCCACGCACACCCGCATCAGGCGGCCGTAGCCGTAGCCCGAACAGGAGGCGAAGGACAGCGTGCGGCGCTGGGCATCGTTCAGTTGATCGCGCTCGAAGTCCCGGACGGTTTCCTCCTTCAGGATGCGCACGCCGTCCAACTGACCGTACCCGGCCAGCATGCGCCCGAATTTGGCGTAATCGTCGTAGCTTGAGATCAGTCCCGCGCCGCCCGCCTCGAAAGCGGGCGGCGTAAGGCACATCGTCAGCCCCAGATGGCGGTCCGGATCGATCTGAAGCCGCCCGTCCGCAAATTTGTACAGCTGCCCGAAGCGGGCCTGTTTCTCCTGCGGCACGTAAAAGCCGGTGTCCTTCATGCCCAGCGGCTCAAAAAGCTCCGTTTGGAGGAATTCGCCCAGCGTCTTTCCCGCCGCGACCTCGATTACCGCGCCCAGAACGTCCGCCTCCAGTCCGTAGCGCCAGTGCGCGCCCGGCATGAAGGCCAACGGATAGCCCGCGATCTGCCGGGCCACCGTCCGCGTAGTCCAGGCATTCCCCCGGGCGATGTCCGCATGCTGCGCGTCAAACATCCGCTGCATGCCCATCCCCGCGGTGTCCGGCCCGGGGTAGACCATGCCCGCCGTCATGTTGAGAAGATCGGCGACCGTGGGGCCGCGTTCGCAGCGAACAACACGGCCCGCGTCGTCCAGCGCCCGCAATTCGTCATATTCCGGTAGGTATTTTGAGACGGGGTCGGATTCTTTGAGCAGGCCCCGGTCGCACAGCACCATGGCGGCGACGGCGGTCACCGGTTTTGACATCGAGTAAAGCCTGAGGAGGGTATCCGGCCCAGCGGGGATGCCTTTCTCCATGTCGGCGAAGCCCTCGAAGGCGGAGGCGAGCTGTTCGCTGTCCTGCCACAGGCCGAACGCCCCGAAGGGGATGCGCCCTGCCGCAATTTCCTTCTGAATCAGCGCCCCAGCGCGCCGGGACAATTGTCCGTCGTTCATTTCCCGTCTCCTTTTGCGTTCCGGCGGAACGCGCGGTGCCCGCGCGGTAAATCTTTCTCAATTATAGCACCATCGTTTGGGCGGGGCAATGCTTTAACGGTGTGATGTTTGTGCGGGACGATGATCGGACGGGCGATGTTTGGGCGGGGCGGCGGGCGAGGTTTGCCGGATTGCCGCGCGTAATACCGCGATGGGGTCCGCTGCCGGATCAGCTCCGCCGTGCCGCCGCGGGGGACGATCACGTCGAATTCATGTGAAGATGTGAAAAAAACGGATGATGGTTTTATATACAAACATTTTCAAGCGCAATTTGTGGGGAATGTGTATTGAGAACACTCGCCGGTCATGGTATTATCTGCCTATCGGCAAAGGCGGGTACAAAAAACGGGTAGGTCGAGCATAAACGCGGATAAGGAACTTCCCTTGAAGCTGGCGAGCTTCGAGTACGACGAGTCGGCGGGCAGGTGGCGAGAGGTCAAGAGCGTCAACATCATGCTGGGCCTGCCCATCATTCGCACCTCCGTGGACCACGGTCCCACCTTCGACCAGGCGGGAAAAGGAACGGCTAGCCCGGAGAGACTCACAAGCACCATCACCTATGCGATTTGTTTTTCGCAGTCCAGGCATCCGGAGGTGTGAGGCTGGGTCATCAAACACCATCGTTTAGGAGGACATCTCATGAAAATCCGTCGCACAATGACAGGGTGGGCACTGGTCGCCGCCATGATCCTCAGTATGTTTTCAGGCCTGAACGCCGCCTTCGCGGAAGCCGGCGCCAAGACCTACGACATGTTCATCCGTTCCACCGATGCGGACCGGATCAAGGAACTCAAGTGGTATGACGCGGCCGAGCAGAATACCGGCGTGCACGTCAACTACATCGCCGGGCCCGAGGAGTTCGCGGACGTGTACTCCGAAGTGGATCAGCGCATCCTCAGCGGCACACTGCCCGACGCCGTCATGACCAAGCTGACCCAGACCAACGTCTACGGCCCCCAGGGCGCGTTTTTGGATCTCGCGCCGCTGATCGCCAAGTACGCCCCGCACCTTCAGGCCTACATCGACGCCAACCCCGCCTACAAGGCGTTGGTGACCGACGAGAAGGGCGCCATCTATGGCCTGTGCAGGGAGACCCCGGTCCTCGCCGACTTCATCGGCTACCGCGTGGACCAGTTCAAGAAGGCCGGCATTGATGTCGACAGCATCAAGACCGTGGACGACTTCACGGGCGCGCTGCGCACCCTCAAGGCCTTCTACGGTAAGGGCAACAAAAACTACTACCCGCTGT
>CALGYL010000276.1 GCA_937934775.1 uncultured Clostridia bacterium | reverse complement strand
AACTCTACTATATCAAAAA
Organism: uncultured Clostridia bacterium; assembly: GCA_937934775.1. Lineage (GTDB taxonomy): Bacteria > Bacillota > Clostridia > Christensenellales > Aristaeellaceae > JAEZHK01. The sequence continues at coordinate 3,146 of CALGYL010000276.1, read as the reverse complement.
AACTCCCTCATGGGGAGCTTTTTTGACAGTCTGGCGGCCCCCGCCGATAGGCGGGGGCCGCCGCCTTAACGTATCAAAAACGTGCGGGGCTCAGCGCTCCGAGGTTTCCGGTCCGGCGCAAATCATGAAGGGATCGTCGGACTTACTCTCCTCAATAATCTGATCCAGCGGGTAGGTCGGATAGCAGTTTTCGAGCTTGGCGGGATCGTTGACGTAGATCGTGCCATCCGGCGCGATGCCCCGGAGCACGATGTAGTGCCCGTTGCTGGTAAAAAAGCCCCGGCCCATGTGGGCGATGACCGGGCGGCCCGAACTGAGCGCCTGAAGGATCGCGTCCTTGTCCGGCTCGATCCACTGACTGTTCACGCCGTAGAGCGACGCGAGCTGCGTCAGCGCTTCGTGCTCCAGGCCGGAGCCCTTGTAGAAGCCGTGTTCCGCCGCCCAGCGAAAGAGCGTGTAGGGGGTCTGTTTTGTTTCCCCGGTCAGGTAGGAGACCACCATCGAAACGGCGTCCGCCCCGCACCCGGAAGTCCAGACGCTGATGTTCCGGCCGTTCATCGTGGCGACGGGGGTTTTGTAATCGTGCTGGATCAGCGCGGGGATCGGCATGCCGCCGTCCGGGTAAACCGGCTGGATCAGCGCGTAGTCCGCGACAAACGGGCTCATGGGCGCGAGCGTCAGACCCGCGGGCGGTTCAAGGTTCTCCGGAAAGACGGGCGGCGGGCTGATCGACGGCATGACGCCGGTGACCACCTGCGCGGCGCTTCCGGCGCCGTCCGAGGGCCGGACAGCCTCGAGGGTCCGGGCGCTCTCCGACTCGGGCGGCGGGGTCGGCTGAGGGGTTGGCCGCGGCGTCGGCTGAACGTCGCCCCGCGCCGAGGCGTCCTGCCGCTCCGAAGCGGCGGACTGCGCCTTCAAATCGAGCGGCATGGCGTCCGCCTGGGCCCGAGACGCCGTCTGTGCGGCGATTGTCCGCGCGCCGCTTTCCTGTTCGGGCGCGGCTTGGGCCACCTGCCGGGTTCCGGCGCTCGCTACCTGCCGATAAGCCTGAACATAGGGTACCAGTGCCAGCGCGACCAGCCCGGCCACGACGACGATGGCAATCGATACAACTTGAACCATGCGATCCAAAACCGTCAAACCCCTGATCACCCCACTGAGCAAAATGGTTCGCGCGTCCCCGCGCCGCACCGGGCGTTTGGGTCTTACGCTATATATCGGAAAAAATGCGCTTTAGTCAAGGAAGCGGCCGGGTAGATTCGCCCGGCACGAACTGGCAATCGATCACCGAATTTTCGCCTTCCTGCCGGGTATCGATCATCCGTATCAGCGTCCGCGCCGCACGTTCGCCCATTTCCCTGAGCGGCAGCGTGGCCGTGGTCAGCTTGAGATGATTCTCCCCTGCGGCGGGCAGATTGTCCATGCCGGTCACCGACATGCCGTCCGGGATGGAGATGCCGTTTCGCCGGAGCGTCGCCTCCAGAAACTCCACATAGGAATCGCTGAAGCAGACGATGGCGGTGCACGCCAGCAGGCTGTCCCGGTAGGCATTGAACAGGTTGTCAAAGATATACCGCCGGTCATTAAAGGACAAAAACAGCACCCGCCGGTCCATGTACGCCAAGCCGTTTTTGTGCAGGCCGTCCAGGAAGCCCTGATAGCGCATCAGGCCCTGGTACTGCTCCCCGGCGAAGATACCGCCGATGTTCCGGTGCCCCAGGGCGGCCAGATGGTCGACCATGGCGCACATCACCGTCCGGTCGTTCGCCACCACGTGGGCGGCTTTAATACCGCGATGGTAGCCGTTGGTGAAAACCATCGGCACGCCCATGGCCTCGAAGCGCTCAAACAGATCGATATTGAAGGTGGGCATGCTGGTGCCGACGCCCTCGACGATCAGCCCATCCAGCGGTTTTTCGATCAGCTCCATAAGGACCTGACGCTCGGTGACGATGGCGTCGGTGACGAATCGGACCACCACTTCGTACCCGTCCGCCTCCAGCGTCTGGATCGCGCTTTGGCGGAGCGCGACCATATCAAAGTAGGCTGGATCGTAGGTGACCAGCGCCACCCGGTCGTGTCTGCGTCCGCGGTAAACCGGCCTGACTTCCACCGCGAAGCTGCGCCGTCCCTGCCGCCGCTCGATCAGTCCTTCTTTCTCCAGGCGGGCCAGCGCGTGGCGCACCGTGGCGCGGGACAAGCCGAACATCTCCGACAACCGGTTCTCCGATTCGATGGGCTGGTCCCCGGTATAGTCGCCCCGGGCAATCCCGTCGCGCAGGTAGCTCTCAATCGCCTGATACTTAAAGGTCTCGTCCGGATCTTTCATGCGCCGACCTCCCGGATCCTATCATGCGTATTATAAACCGAGGCATGGCAAGATGTCAATTCTTTCTTGTCTATACAAGTTTATGTAAAAAATACCCGTATCATTCGCGCATCAAAATCATTTTGATGATAAAAGAAATTATTCGTTGACATATCCGTGTATAAGTGCTAGCATATTCTCGTGATTGTAAATTCACGCGCACAACATGTTCAAACAAGTTAAGGAGGGCTTTTCATGAGGAAATTGCTCGCACTGCTTCTCGCGCTGCTGATCGTCGCATCGGCCGCACCCCTTGCCCTGGCGGAGGAAACCACGGTGCTGACGGTCGGCGGCTGGCCGGCCGGCGACACGGCGTTCAAGGCCATCATCCCCGAATTTGAAGCCGCGCATCCGGGCGTCAAGGTGGAGCTTGTGTTCATGTCGACCGCCGATCACCACCAGCAGCTGGCCACCGCCATCGCGGCGGGCAGCGGCGCGTCTGACGTCGTGATGCTGGAACAGGCCTGGGTTGGCCGCTTCAAGGACGGCGAAGGCTTCGAGAACCTGCTGGCAGCGCCCTACAACGCCGGTGACTTGAAGAAGGATTTCGTCGAATACAAGTGGAACCTGGCGTGCTCAGTGGACGGGCAGCGCATGATCGGCCTGGTGTGGGACATCGGCCCGGCCACGCTCTTCTACCGCCGCGACATCTTTGAAGAAGCGGGCCTGCCCACCGATCCCGCCGAGGTGGACAAGCTGTTCTCCACGTGGGACGGCTTCCTCCAGGCCGCCGAGAAGGTCTACATCCCCGGCAAGCGCTGGCTGGTGCCCTCCGCTT
>CALGYL010000275.1 GCA_937934775.1 uncultured Clostridia bacterium | reverse complement strand
CTGGGCCGATCACCGTTCGAATCAACTCGCCGGGCGGCGACTGCATCGCGGCATCCCAGATCTACACCATGCTCATGGACTACCCTTCCGACGTCACGGTGAAGATTGATGGCATCGCCGCTTCCGCCGCCTCCGTCATCGCCATGGCAGGAACCAAGGTCTGCATGTCGCCCACGAGCATCCTCATGATCCATAACCCCCTCACGGTAGCCATGGGTGACAGCGAGGAAATGCGCAAAGCTATCCAACTGCTGGACGAAGTGAAAGAGTCCATCATCAACGCCTACGAGATCAAAACCGGGCTTTCCCGCGCGCGGCTCAGCCATCTCATGGACGGCGAAACGTGGATGAACCCCAAAATGGCGCTGGAGCTCGGCTTTTGCGACGAGATCATGTACCAGCAGAAGAGTGACGCGCCCGAGAAGCTTGAGGACAGCTTCACATACTCCCGCCGGGCGGTTACGAACAGCCTGCTGGACAAGCTGAAAACCCGGATCCCCAAACCCGACAACCGAGTGAAAGCGGCAGACCTGGAGCACAGGCTGGCGCTACTCAATCATTAGGAGGTAGAACATGAATCAGATTCTCGCCCTGCGCGAAAAGCGTGCAAAGCTGTGGGACGCCGCGAAGGCATTTCTGGACACCAAGCGCGGCACCGACGGCATGATCTCTGCCGAAGACAACGCTACCTACGAGAAGATGGAAGCCGACGTGGTCAGCCTGGGCCGTGAGATCGACCGACTGGAACGTCAGGCCGTCATCGACCGCGAACTGAACGCGCCCACTTCGAAGCCGCTGGTCGGCGCGCCTCTTTCGGATACCGGAACCGTAAAGTCCGGCAAGGCCACCGACGAGTACCGGGGCGCCTTCTGGCGCGTCATGCGCGATAAAGCCGTGCCCTACGAAATCACGAACGCACTGAAGATCGGTCAGGACGACCACGGCGGCTATCTGGCGCCCGACGAGTACGAGCGCACGTTGGTCGAAGCGCTGGAGGAACAGAACATCTTCCGCCAGCTGGCGCACGTGATCACCACGTCCTCCGGCGACCGGAAGATCCCCGTCGTCGCATCCAAGGGCAACGCAGCGTGGATTGACGAGGAAGCGCAGTACCCCGAGAGCGACGACACCTTCGGCATGATCTCCATTGGTGCGTACAAACTGGCCACCATGATCAAGGTGTCGGACGAACTCCTCCACGACAGCGTGTTCAACGTCGCCAGCTACATCGCCAAGGAGTTCTCCCGCCGCATTGGCGCGGCCGAGGAGGAAGCTTTCTTCATCGGCAACGGCACCGGCAAGCCCACCGGCATTCTGAACACCACGGGCGGCGCGGAGGTTGGGGTGACCGCGACCAGCGCGACCGCCATCACCTTCGACGATGTGATGGATCTGTTCTACTCACTGCGTGCACCGTACCGCAGGAATTCCGTATTCATCATGAACGACACCACGGTGAAGGCGCTCA
>CALGYL010000274.1 GCA_937934775.1 uncultured Clostridia bacterium | reverse complement strand
CAACACCGTCCCCGAAGGTGTGATCGACGACCGCTGGGATGTGGACCATTGCGACTATACCACCGCCGAATACCTGCACGGCGCGAGGACGCTGGACAAAAAGTGGGAGATGTGCCGGGGTCTGGGCCTGTCGTTTGGGTACAACCAGAACGAAGGGGATGAAACCGTCATCTCCGGGCAGGCTCTGGTGCGCATCCTGGTCGAGTACGTCAGCCACAACGGCAATCTGCTGATCAACATCGGGCCTCGGGCGGACGGCACGATCCCGGAAATCCAGATCGATCGGCTGAAAAAGCTGGGCGCGTGGATGAAAGCCCATGGCGAATCGATCTACGGCACCAGACCCTGGCTCGAACGGCAGCAGGATACGCTTCAGGACGGCGCGACGGCCTTCTACACCCGCAAGGGGCGGGATCTGTACGCCATCATTGACGGCCTGCCCGCGGGCCCCTCCAGCCTGCGGCTCCCAATCTGCGAAACGGCCTTGTCCGTAAACGTACCCGATGATTATCCCATTCACGTGAAGCTGAAAGGCTTCTTCCCGGACTGACAACCGCGCTGTGGACGGTCATGCGCCACATAGTGCCAGGAAAGAACATCTTGCTTCTTCTCTGTTGGAATCGGTCATAGAGTTCGATCGATTCAAAGAAGCCACTGTGCGAAACAGCGGCTTCTTTGTTGTCGATAAAATACCGGCCCCTCTCCGGCGGTGTGCGGCGATCGCTTCCGGCAAAGCCTCCCTCCGCTTGGCTTCCTTCGGAAAGCCCGTGCTCAGCAAAATGCTGAAGGCTTCAATCAGGTAGCTGGTACTAACTCCAAACATTAATCACTCGTTGCGCTGGTTCTTTTCGTGCAGAACTGTGTCGCTCTCCGCTCAACGTAGCGCTGCATTTCACGCCGAAGGCGTATCCCGAAGGGTCGCCTCGCTTCGGCTCCTTGTTCTGCATCGAAAACCCCTTGGCGCTTTGGAGTGATTAATGCTTTCCTTTAGTATGATTTCGTATCCACAAAGATCCAGCCCGCTTAATACAGCGGCTCTCGCCTCCTCCAGTTCCCCCGAGACCAGCGAAATGCCGAAGGGGCAGAGCGGATCTTTGCATGCGCTGATCAATGCGGGGATTCCCTCTGTCGGCATAGGGGCGGACGAAGTTGAAATCCGCCAGGCCGAGAAGGTGTATGCTTTGCACGAAAGGCTGTCCGAAGCCGAAACGGTGAGCCATGAATTCCTGAACGGAGACTGGCTGCGACAAAGAACGGTTTTTCCGATGGTACCCGTGTTACGGCGGATTTTTCCGCCGATACCGATACAATCGAATGACCTGCCTGTCGGCTGTCAGCGATGCCGCGCGCAAAATCCGGGCTTCGCGCACAGTCTGTCAGTCTTCCTGCGTTCCATCAGGAGGATAGCACACCATGAACGACGAATCGGCGCAGCGCGATTCCCGAAGGATTGTATCAAGCGGGAATGCCTTGCCGCTGTTTGGCTTGCTGTTGGGGTCATTCACCAGGATTTTCCCGTCCTTTGTAACCCCTCTGAGAACGATGTAATGCCCTTCGCTCGTAAAAAGCCCCTCCCCCATATGGGCAATCACCGGATGGCCCTGCCGAAGCGCCTTTGTAATTGCATCTCCGTCGTTTGCGATCCAGCGGCTCTCCACCCCCCAGTGCGAAGCCACCCGGCTCATCTGCTCATGGCCCAGCCCGTCTCCATAATACTGGTCGTGATCTACCGCCCAGTCGAACATCGTCTCCGGCGTCTGATCCTTGTCACCCGTCAGGTACGCTGCCACCATGGAAATGCAGGTTACATTGCACCCGGAACGCGAAACGCTGCGCGGAATCCCTCCGTAATAGCACAGGACCGTTTTGTAGCGAAACTGGTACAATTGGGGGATGGCCATACCGCCCCCGGAAGCGCTCACCACGCCCGTCCAGTTCAGCCGCCTCGCGCGCGTGTTTTTGGTCTTGATCAAGCCGCTTCCGTCGTCGGTTTCTGAACACAGCACGATGTCCGCCGCGGGCACATAGCCCTTTTTCTTGCCCGATTTAATAAGCAGCCAACTGACGCCGCTCCCGTCGCGGACGCCGGACAGCACGCTGACCTGATCGCCCCTGGATTTTATCAGCACCTTTATAGCATCCGTTCGCGGCTCTGCGCGCATCACCGTCTTCTTCCCCTTGACGATACCCTCCTTGCCGATCACCCAGGTTTCGGGCGCAGGGGTGCTCCCAGGCGTCGGCTCCGGGGTGGGCGTCAAGCCGGGATCGGGCGTGCCTTCCGGGGTTTGCGCGTCCGGCCCTGGCGTGGCATCCGGCCCCGGCGTGTTCGAAGGAGCCGGGGATTCTTCTGATCCCTGCGCCTCGCCCGGTTCCGAAACCGCGTCTGGCGTCGGCGTATTTTGCGAATCCGGCGCATTCGTGTTCGCAGGCGCGGCGGTTTTCTCCGGGCCGGAAGACTCTATTGGAGCGGATGGATTTTCCGACTCTTGCGGCGCCCCGGTTTCCGATGAAGCCTCCCGCAAGGCCGCATGCACAGCTTCCGCCGCCGGTTCCGCTCCCGCCGTTTCGGCGGCTCCGGTCCCCGCACAGCCAAAGAAAATACAGGTGATCAGCATCGCGCACAGCCATCCACTGGCATCCTTTATAAAAACCTGATATCGTCCCACGACCTCTTCCCTCCACCTTAAACCATTCATACCGTGTGTCTCCGGCACGCAGTCCTGCGTGCAATCGCTATCGTGTTCGCGCTGGTCGCCATCCGTCTTGCTTTGGCCCAAAGGGCAGCGGCTGGTTTTCGGGATCCTCGCCGGTTTGCTCGTCTTGCGCGGCTGGCTCCGATTCGGACGCCCACCCGCGACCAAGGCTGGTTTTCCGCGCAGCACGTCCCGAGTGTTGTACGCTTAGTCGATGCGGGTGAAGC
>CALGYL010000273.1 GCA_937934775.1 uncultured Clostridia bacterium | reverse complement strand
CGGCAGGCTGGCCACCGTTTCTGCGATGACCCGCACGCAGGCGTACACCGCCGTCATTTGGACCGCGGTCCGGGGATTCACGGGCTTGCCCGCCGCGCTGCCGCCGAAGTAGAACGGTAGGGCGGAGCTGACGCTGTCCTGGGGCGAAGGTCGCCCCCCGGGCTTGTCGCGTGAACGGAATAGCCGGGCGAAGGGATTGTTCATACTACGCCTCCCTAAAGTGGGTATAAGAAAACGCCCATCGGGGGGATGGACGTTGAAGGATGTCGTAAACTTGGGTTCGGTCGTCTATGGATGATACTTCGGTCAAACCGGCGCTTCTTTTTGCGCCATACACACGCTGTTACGTCCTATGCGCTTCGCTGTATAGACGGCATTATCCGCTCGATCGATAACCTTTTCATAGTTTAGAACGTGTTCATCACCGCAATAGGCCACGCCGATGCTGACGGTGATTTGACGTCCATCAAAATCTGTACTTTGCACAGCGAGCCGAAGGCTCTCGGCGATGACGAACAGATCTTCCTCGCCATATCCATAAGCCATTGCCACAAATTCCTCACCGCCATAACGATAGAAACGCAGGTGAAAATCCTGTGTGAATTCTGTCAATACTTCGCCAAATCGACTCAGACATCTGTCGCCGGCGGCGTGACCGTAGCTGTCGTTGAAGTTCTTGAAGCGATCAATATCTACCATCAAAATTCCGGAAGGTTTATCAGCATCCGCAGTTTCCAGGACTGCCAGGGCTTCAAACAGCTTGCGGCGGTTGAATAAACCCGTCAGCACATCGGTCTCTTTTTCAATAGTCAGCAGGCGCTGCGCTTCAAAACTCTCCAGGCGAACCCGCACCATCTTGTTGCCCAGGAAGCAACCATAAATGACAAAGCACAGACAGTTGAGTGTATCGTCTAACGCGTATTTCTTTTTCAGGGCAAACGCCAAGACCGTATGCACCGTGAACCAGGTGACGATAAACAGGTTCATCCGGCCGGGACGGTCGATGAACCCCATCGGCATAATGCAGAACGCGCCGAGCAGAATTGTCGCCCGCATGCCGGGAGAGTGGATGACGCTGAGGTAGATCGCGAGCAGGAAAAAGACGGAAAAGCACATATACAGCCCAATCAGTGTGTGCTTTTTCATCGCGGGCAGCCTGTAAAGAAGAAACAGCGTAAAGAACAGCGATGTTGCCAGCAAATACATGGGGACGGCGCCTGCCTTCGTGCTACTGAAGGGCACCGCCAATAGCGGCAGCAGTACCAGAATCCCTCCCATCAGCGGCAGCACGAACAGCATTCTTTCATTGTACGCTTCGGTATCCTTGCGGTTGTCAGATGCAAGCTGTTCATGTACAATATCTTGATGCCGAAATGGATTCCACCACGCGCCCATACATCTCACCTCGGTCGGTCTGCACTTATGTACTAAGCCCTATTCTATCAGACCTACCTCTGTAGGTAAAGAATGTACCAGCAAAATGGCTCTTCGTTACAGCCCAACACCGGTCTTCCGATCGTGGCAGGGCTTGCAGAGCGGTTGCCAGTTGGCCTGATCCCAGAACAGCCGCTCATCGCCGCGGTGAGGAAGGATGTGGTCAACTATGGTGGCGGGCGTCAGGCGATTCGCCCGCAGGCACTCCGCGCAGAGCGGGTGTTTTTTTAAATAGAGCGCCCGCGATTTCCGCCAGCGCCCATCGTAGCCACGCTGTGTCGCCGAATCCCGCGCGTACTGTTTCCGGTGCTGCTCGCAGTAGGGCTCGTCGCTGAGATTGGGGCAGCCAAGATGACGGCAGGAGCGTTTCGGTGCTCGCGGCATGCAAATCCCTCCTATATAAATGAAGAAATCAGATGAAGAGCA
>CALGYL010000272.1 GCA_937934775.1 uncultured Clostridia bacterium | reverse complement strand
GCGCCATCTTTGCTGCCTGGCCCTTGGTGTATGCCACCGCCTTCAGCGGCTTCTTTTTGAAAAAACCGGTGCTGATGGTAAAGTGCTGTTTGAGATTCCGAACGTCCACCAGGGGATTTTTCCCGGCGTTCGCATTGTCAGGCATTTCGCTCACCATTCCAATCGGTGTTGATGCGGAGGATTTCGCCGTCTTCCGCGGTTTCGATCGCGCCGTGCTCGAGACCGTCCCGCACGTTTACCCAGCAGGCGGACAGGTGATCCTCCGCAACCCACGTTTCTTGCGGATGCTCCCGGAGGCATACCTTCATGGCCTGCGAGCAGCGCGGCGCAAACGCGCAGCCGGCGGGCATGTTGAGCATATCAATGGGTGTGCCGGAGATGGGCACCAGCCGCTCCTGACCGTCGCTTTCACTGTTGGGGATTGACTGGAGCATACCCTTGGTGTACTCGTGGCGCGGATTGTAGAAGATCTGGCGGGCGGTGCCGCGCTCGGCCACCTTGCCCGCGTACATGACGATCACCTCGTCGCACATGTTGGCGATGACGCCCAAGTCATGGGTGATCATGATGATGGCCATGCCCATTTTCTTCTGGAGATCCATCATCAATTCCAAAATCTGGGCCTGAATGGTCACGTCCAGCGCCGTGGTTGGCTCGTCCGCGATCAGGATGTCCGGTTCGCAGGCCAGCGCCATCGCGATCATCACGCGCTGCCGCATGCCGCCGGAGAGCTCATAGGCATACTGCTTCATGCGCTTATCCGGTTCGTTGATGCCCACCAGGTTCAGCATCTCAACGGCGCGCGCATACGCTTCCTGGTGGTTCCTGTTGGTGTGCAGGAGAACGGCTTCCATCAGTTGGTTGCCAATGGTGAAGACTGGATTGAGGCTGGTCATCGGGTCCTGAAAAATGATGCCGATCTTGTTCCCGCGGATCCTGCGCATCTCATCTTCGGACGCGCCAACCAGTTCCTTTCCCTCCAGCTTGATGCTACCGCTGACGATGCGTCCGGGCGGGGTCAGAATCTGCAGGATCGAATAGGCGGTGACGGATTTGCCGCTGCCCGATTCGCCCACAATGCCCAGTACCGTGCCCTTGGAGAGATTAAAGGAAACCCCATTGACTGCCTTCACCGCACCCGACGGGGTGAAGAACGAAGTGCACAGATTCTTTACTTCTAATAGATTCATTGCGTTTCTCCCTCCTAAGACCGAAGTTTCGGGTCAAAGGCATCGCGCAGCCCGTTGCCCAAAAGGTTAAACGAGAGCACGATCAGGAAGATGGAAAGCGCCGGCCAGATCAGAAGATATGGATAGGATACCAAGCCGCTACGCGCGTCCGAAGCCAGCGAACCGAGCGAAGGCATCGGGATCGATACGCCCAGGCCCAGGAAGGAAAGGAAGCTTTCCGTAAAGATGGCGGATGGAATCTGCATCGCGGCGGTGATGATGATGACCGACACGCAGTTGGGGATCATGTGCTTGCGAATGATGCGAGCGGGCGATGCGCCGATGGACCGGGAGGCCAGCACATACTCCTGCTCCTTGATGGACAGGATCTGCCCACGCACCTGACGCGCCATGCCCACCCAGTACAACAGACCAAACACGATGAAGATGCTGATCATGCCCGCGCCGATCTGCAGAATGAAGGTATTCTTGGATGCGCTGATGATGTCCTTGATGGCCACAGAAAGAAGGATCATGATCAGAACGTCCGGCAAGGCATAGATGATGTCGACGATTCGCATCATGATCATATCCACCTTGCCGCCGAAGTAGCCGGAAATGGCGCCGTAAATAATGCCGATCACGACCACGATGATCGCCGACACCAGACCGACCAACAGCGATATGCGAGTACCGTAGATCACGCGGGCGGCGTAATCGCGCCCCAGCGAGTCAGTGCCCATGAGATGCGGGAAAATCTTCGCGCCCTTTTCAATCTTCACCAGTTCCTTCTGGGAATACTGCATGGGCGACAGGTACTGGGCCGTCACATCCTGCTTGGAATAGCTGTACGGGTAGAACGTCGGCACAATGAAGGCAACAATCGCAATCAGCAGAAGGATGACCACGCAGGCCATCGAAATCTTACTGCGGCTCAGACGCCGAAGGGCGTCCCGCATGAAGGAGACTGATTCGCGGGTGATGACCTGCTGCGCCTTCTCCTCCTCAGTCGCCTGTTGAAACAGGTTGGGGTCCAGCTGAAGGCTCAGCGGATTCTTCCGGATGGTACTGTCCATTCGCATACTTCGACCACCTTACCGCAAATCAATTCTGGGATCCATGACTTTGTAGAGCACGTCCGTGATAAAGTTAAGCATGATGATCAGGATCGCCAGGAAGATTGTCACGCCCATCACCATCATGTAGTCGGTGCGAAGCATGCTGTTGACGAACAGCCGTCCCAGACCCGGCACAGAAAAGATGTTTTCCACCACCATGCTGCCCGTCAAAATGTAGGCGATCATCGGGCCCGCATAAGTCAGCACCGGGCTCAAAGCGTTTTTGAGCGCGTGCTTGAAAATCACCTTGCCGCTCCGGAGGCCCTTGGCGCGCGCGGTCCGGATGTAGTCTTGCCCCAGCACATCCAGCATGCTGCTGCGCTCAAGCCTGGTGATGTAGGCCATCGGATACAGGCTTAGCGAGATGATCGGCAGAACCAGACCTCCCGGCTGATTGCCCATGCTGGGCAGCCAGCCCAACTGCAGCGAAATGACCAGCAGCAGCACCGTCGCCATCACGAAGGAAGGCATCGACACCAACGCGGTGGTCACCACCTGCACAATTTTGTCCGGCCATCGGCCTCTGGTCAGCGCGGCGATGGCGCCTAAAATGATGCCCAGCACGATCGCTATCAGCGCCGCGCTGATTCCGATCGACGCCGAATAAGAGAAGCCGGATTTGATCAGATCAAAAACCGTGCTCCCGACCCATGCGGTGGAAAGACCGAAGTCAAATACCATCACGTTCTTCAAATAGTTCAAAAACTGAATCCCCAAGGGCTTGTCGAAGCCGTATTTGGCTTCCAGCGCCGCGATCGTCGCATTGGACTTGGCCTTTTCGGAACTGAAAGGACTGGCCGGAATCGCGTGCATCGTAAAAAAGGTGATCATGACGACCAGAAAGATCGTCAAAATCGCCATGCCCAGCCGCTTTAGTGCATACATTGCAAACCGTGCATTCATGGGCTACCTCCCGCCTGTAAACCACAACTGAATAAATGTTATTATACATCCTGTACAATTGCTTGTCAAATTAATCGTTCACCTATGCGGCAGGATTTTGCTGGTAGTATCCTGCCGATGCTTATCGTTTACAATCGCTCTGAGATCGTGTATAATGAATAGAAGAATGTTTTCAGGAGGACGGAGTATGGCACGTGGTGGATTTCCCGGTATGATGGGCGGAAATATGCAGCAATTGGCGCGTCAGGCGCAGAAGCTTCAGCAGCAGATGACTGAAATGCAGGCGGCCTTGGACGAACGCGAATTCGAAGCGTCGGCGGGCGGCGGCATGGTGACGGTCAAAGTCAACGGCAAAAAGGAACTGCTGGCGCTCACCATCAAACCCGAAGCGGTA
>CALGYL010000271.1 GCA_937934775.1 uncultured Clostridia bacterium | reverse complement strand
GCCTGCTGACCGACAAGATCATCAAGGCCGCGCAGTCAGCGACCCGCATCACCGCACAGGTACAGGAACCCGAGAACGAGAAGTACTTCGCGCGGTCATGGCTCCTTCGGTTGGGTTTGGGCGGTACTGATTTCAAAGAAGAGCGCCGCATCCTGCTGGGCGGTTTGAAAGGCCATGCGGCGTTTCCGAACGATACCGCCGCAACGAAGCACAAAGAGAAGTACGCCGCCCTGCGCCGGGACGCCCACAAATTTGACGCGAAGGAGGACGCTGAATGAAGGACCTGAACGAACGGCTGCTTGATTTCAAAGCCCGGCAACTCGCTGGGGAGTGCCTGCCCTGCCCCCGCTGCGGGAGCGGCGTGATGAACACCCACGCGACGCGCAACGCGCTCAGCCGCCACGCGGACGTCTATGTCTGCGACGATTGCGGCACTGCGGAGGCGATGCTGGACCTCATGCAAAACCCGCTGCCGCTACAGCAATGGGCGCTCTTTCATGACGGTCGGCCGGTCTCCAATTTCAAAGCGCTGCCGGCGGAACTCGTGTGGGCGCGGCTCCAGAACAAGCAGCTTCCCTACCTGATGGATCTATACACGCGTTGGCTGGAAGCGGAAGGCAAAGAAGATTTCGAAGCGTATCGCGCCGAGGCGTACCGGCACTGCCCAGGTCTGACGCACCTGTGGCTCCAGCCCTTCCAAGCGGTCTACCGGGTCTGTGAAGGCCAGCTGCTGGTGCGGTTCAGAAAGACGGATGCCGGTGTCGAGACCGCCCGCGACGTGATCCCGCTCTGACGATGCGCGGCGTGGCCGCACAGGCGCCCTTGACGCGGGCTAGGTGCGGTTGACTCGGATTGTTCCCCCAACTCCGCCATCGGCGTTCACGTGGCGCGACGGGCGCAAGATTTCAAAGCTCCATAAACGACAGAAACCGCTCACACGAGAGCGGTTTTTTGTCATGGTCATGGCCAACAAGGGTTCATCTTGGTGTACGCGCCAGGCTGCGCAGCAGCGCGGGCTTCAGGACCTTCTCGATTTCGGAGCGGAAGCCCAGCGCCTGGTATGCCTGCCGGATGCCCTCGTAATAATCCCGGGTCGGCGGCGAGATGCGCTTCTGGTTCATCAGGTAGATCATGCCCTTGATTTCAAAGCCGTCCGTCATGTGCACCGTGCGCTCCGCCTTGATGTAGTAGCTGGGGTAGCCTTCGTAGCGGTCCAGCCTCTGTTCGTCCGCTTCGCTGATCTCCCAGACGGCGACCGGCACGTGTGCCTTTTTGATTTGTGAGCGTTCAACCGTTGCGTGGAGGTAGAACTCCAGCTGTGCGCCGGGTAGGTATCCCATCCCGATGAGGCGGGCGTCCGGGCAGCGGTACGCCATCTGTTCCTTAACCATGTTGGAGCCGTAGGCGATGTACCTCATTCGTGTTCCTCCTTGGTGAGTGTATCAGGTTTGAGGATGATTTGGAAGCTGGTCAACTGCAGCGGGCACAGGTGATGATCACCGGGATCATCCTGAGCGGGTGTCGGAGCGTCAGCAAAACGGCGGCCGCGCGGGCGGCGTCGTACAGCCCTGCGCGTTGCAGTGCCCAGTACCGCTCGGGGTCATCGGTGTGGTCAAAGATGTTCCAGCAGGTGGTGTTGTCAAAGATGCGCTTCATATGTACCTCCCTTGATTTCAAAGCCGTGTGTCAGCGGCTGCGGACGATGGTCAGCTGGTACTCGCGGCCGTTCGGCAGGCTGATGACCAGCCCTTTGT
>CALGYL010000270.1 GCA_937934775.1 uncultured Clostridia bacterium | reverse complement strand
ATTTACTTACACTTTTTCACCGCCATTTTTCGGCATTTTCAGAACGCTATTGACAGTAAAGAACACAATTTGCACGCACTCGTCATATTCTCGTATTCTCTTAGCCAATTCAATTCCACACATCTCATTTGGAATCTGTATGTCCAGGAATAGCACGTCAAACCGTTGATTGTTCTCAATATCTTCGAGAAGATCTTCAGAGGAGTGATATTGCTGCACCAGAATAGTGTCTATATTGTGAACCTTGCGCCAATGCTCAACAGCTTCTGAAATGGCCATTCGATAAACAGCTTCATCGTCACATATCGCTATTCTCACGCGTATCCCTCCTTGGCCGTCCGTCTAAGACGTTAGTCGTCGGGAACACTTATATAGGCTTGGCAGATCCCGCGCAACCTTTTTTGGTGCAAGGGTGATAGCGAACCGATATTGATGACGCCAGAAGATTCTATCCCCAAGAGCCAGTCTGCGCTTATACTAAATAGACGCACAATCTTAACGATATGTTCCGCTGACGGGTCGGAAATATCCTCCTCCCAATTCTTCACGGCTCGGTCACTGACGCCTATCTGGTCCCCCAACATTTTTCGTGACCAACCTCGGCATTGCCGTAGTTCTGCTATCTTTTGTCCAAGCATTGCTGTCACCCCCATAGAATAATTCTACTTGAAATATGCCGGAGTATACTTACACGACGCACGAAGAACACTTCCTAACTTCTGTGTAGCCACAGAAATCCGAATGTTAAATTATGAAGTTTACTTACATGAAACAGGAAGTAATATTTCGATATATTGGTGAATTTCTGGATTTCAAGCTGTACGACATATGATTCGTGATTGGAAGTCAGAAGTATGATTTTTGCATGGTACAATTGTGTTACGGTATAAATTAATATGCATGGCGAAAGGAGAAGTGCCTCTATGCTGAAGTGGATCGCTAATCTGCTCTATCGTTACGGAATCATCAATGCAGGTATTCCAAGCTTTCATGGCGCATTTGAGTCCAAAGTTCCTGCTCAGTTGCGGTCAAGAACGAAGTAATCCCCCGCTCCTCTAGTGGATCGCGGAGTCTATGAACATAAGAAACGCAAAAGGCAGTCGATCGTCGTGCGAAAGACGGTGATCTGGCTGTCTTTTTTAGCGTGGCAGGGCGAAGATAATTCAATAAAAGTTGAGACAGACCTCTTTTCGTTGGATTCGGTCATGGGTTCTGCTTCGGAATCTATGGACGTTTATACAGAGTAGACGATTCGAGCTGGACGATATGTTCAACGCGTGGATCTGTTTGAACAGGACGACGAATCGATGTGCTGCCGAGCCGCTTTAGCAATATTGCTGAGTGCGTCGTTGGTTCACCCCCTGTCCCTTATTTGCTCAAATCCGCTCCATATTGAGTATGACGTACAGTCCCGTTGTTGATCGATGAACTGAATAAGGATTTAGCCCCGCCAGCGAAAGGCATGGTCTTGGTGAGGGTACGCAACGCCCTCCAAGCCTAGGTTTGGATTGGAGGGTTTGTCTGTGCCTTGGGTGGAATTACACGCTTCCTCGCTTGCGAACAGCGGATAGATGTAAGGCGTTCTCCCCTATTTCCGAATTTGTGGGTAGTTAATCAAGAAAGCTATTTCTATGATACGGATAATTGTCCCCATCGACCTGAACTATTAGTCCAAAGTTTTGATGAAACTGTAAACACATCTGCATCTCGGCTCGCCTTGCCGTTTTGCAGATGTGTTTTTTTGTCTGTATGCGGCGCGTTTCCTCGCTGCCGTGGGCCACCACTCTCCGTTTCGATTTCCTATCCCAATATCGAAACGGAGGAAACAACTATGGCGCGAATCAATATTCGGGAATATTACCCCGATTTCTATTCTGCGGATTTCATTATCGACGTGCCCGACGAACTGGTAAGGCAGCTTATCCAATGGGAGCGCGAGGAAAGGACATACGAGCGTCGGCGTTACCGCCATAAGGCCCACTATTCCCTAGATCGTGGCGACGGCATTGAGCATGATGCCCTATTCGTATCGCTCTCCCCCGGCGAAATTTACGAGCGTAAGATCACATGCGAGCAACTTCATGCAGCCATTTCCGCGCTACCAGACAAGCAGGGCAAGCGGGTGTATGCTCATTGTATTTTGGGCATGAGCAAGGCCGCCATCGCCAGAGCTGAGGGGGTTTCGCCCAGTACAGTCAAAGATTCAATCGCCCGCGCCTTGCGAAGCTTGGAGGTGTACATGAAAAAAAATTTATAACAAGTCCCGTCGTTTGCCCTCTTTTTTGTCATGGCTTATGAGAGATAGTTCTATCGCGCTCTCGCCGCACCTTGAAAACTGAACATAGGATACCCGGATACATACGGTGCGTGAGCCGAGCGACAGGTACGCCAAGACTCCTGTAGTCAGAGTACAGGGAGAGCGACCAATACCCATGCCGCAGAAGGGCCATAGCAGGCCCATTGGCTGAAGCTCACGCGCCCGACAATGATACTTGCGTTTCGTCACAGTCCGAGCGTGAAGCGGTGTGAAGCCGTAAGCCGTCGCAGGCAATGAGAACGCCTCGCCAGCATGGGGAGTGGTGCAATTCCAATGGGGCAAGCCAAAGCCGTCCGGGTACCTGAGAAGGAAACCTTTACCCACGATATAGACCATAAGATAGCCGTGCCGATTCGTGCTGTTTCATTCGTACGATCAAATCCCTATCGGCGCGGCTGTCATACATCCTTTTGCCCTCACGAAAAGCAGATGCAAGCCGCAACATTGATGAGCCGCAGAATCTTCCCTATAATGCAGGTGCATTGTATGGCGTTGGTGCGGTCCTGTCACCTGATTGCGGCGAAAGGAGGTTTTGGCAATCGGGCGAACGAGTATAACCGCGGACACAGGAAAGAGAACGTATTCCGTCGCGGAAGTCAGAGAGATCCTTGGAATCAGCATACGAAAGGCTTATGAGCTATGCAATTCGAATTGCTTCAAGGTCATTCGCGTAGGCCGAGTCGTGCGCGTTTCCAAAGCCTCTTTCGATTTCTGGCTGGACAACGACGAACAAATCGGAGGGCAATAACATGGCATCCATCATCAAAAGAGGGAAGACATACTCGCTCGTTTTCTACGAGGGGGAAGGGAAGAACCGGCATCAGGTCTGGGAGTCCGGCCTGAGCTACAACACCGCGAAGGCTCGCAAGGCACAGTTGGAGTACGAGGCTGCGCAGAACACTCACATCGACCGCAATGATCTCACCGTCAGTGAATTCCTCTACGAATTCATCGAGAAGTACGGGGAAAAGAAGTGGGTGGCCTCCACCTACGACGGCAACGTAGGTCTGCTGGAGAATTATGTGCATCCCTATCTTGGAGATCAGAAGCTGCGCAACGTTCGGACGAAAACGGTGGACGATTACTATCATTTCCTGCTGTTCAGTGCCGAGCCGGTGGCCAATATGAGCAAGCTAAAGCGGGATAAGATCAGTCCGTCGTTGATCCACGACATCCATAAGGTGCTGCGATGCGCCTTTAATCAGGCGGTGAAGTGGGAGTATATCGCCAAGAATCCGTTTCTCAACGCGACGCTGCCTGAGCATAAGGAAAAGAAACGCGACGCGCTCACGCCGGAGCAATTTCATAAGGTGCTGGAATTCACCGACAGGCCGGACATCTACGACTACTACCTGATCCATTGTGCGATGCAGCTTGCTTTTGCGTGCAGCATGCGCGGCGGTGAGGTGGGCGGCGCTCAATGGGACAGATATGACGCAGAGAGCCACATGCTCTACATTGACCGTGTGGTGGATCGCGTGGACAAGACACTTATTGATAAGCTGCCGAAGATGGAGATTAAGTTCCGGTTTCCCAACCTGTACCCAGGGACGCGGACGGTGATCGTGCTGAAGCAGCCCAAGACCGAAGGCAGTATCCGCAACGTTTACATCCCGGACACCGTGACGCGAAAGCTGCTGACCCTGCACCGCATGCAGGAGAAACTCAAAGAGGAATTAGGCACCGATGGCTACATGGATTACGATCTCATCATCTGCCAAGCCAACGGGCGGCCAATCATGACGGAGCATCTGAACAAACGGTTCAAAGAGGTTCTCATTGCGATGGGCGATCCCGACATAGACGCGGAGGAAATCGTGTTCCACAGCATCCGGCATACCAGTGCAGGCGTTAAGCTGAAGCTGTCCAAGGGTGACGTGAAGGCCGTCCAGGGCGACGGAGGCTGGAACACCCCGGACATGGTGACGAAGCGGTACGCGCACATTCTGGACGAGGACCGCAGAAACCTCGCGGCGGAGATGGAAGCGAAGTTCTATCAAAGCGGCGCGGATGTACCGCTCGATCCGCCAGCCCCGGAGATTTTGCAGAAGCAGGAGGTGGAACCGGCTCCAACCGAAGTTCCGGCTCTCGATGAAAACATGCTGGCATCGCTGATCGCCGCCAATCCGAACCTGCTGATCAAAGTTCTTCAGTCCATCCAGTTTGCTAACAAGGTTTGACTTTATTAGCAGATTGCGCGCGAGGTCAAAAGGTCGTATTAGCAAATGGTCTCGAAAATCGTCCCTGAAGGGTGTTCTGATGATGGGGTTATTAGCAAGAATCACGGTGCTCCGGCCTATCCAGAATGGACGAATGTCGAAAAATGTGAACGCTCTTATTAGCAGACTTAACATTGTATTAGCAGATTTGAGAGGAGGCTGAAAAAAGGGAGAACGCCGAAAACCCAATGAAATCAAGGTTTTCGGCGTCCAAGTTGGCGTCCCCGGCGAGATTCGAACTCACGGCCTTCCGCTTAGGAGGCGGACGCTCTATCCGGCTGAGCTACGGGGACGTATGAAATTTTGAGTCTGCCCCGTCTGCCTGAAAGCGAACACAGTAGGTTCTCTTAGGAGGCGACCGCTCTATCCTGCTGAGCTACGGGAACATATGGAGTTTTGAGTCTGTCCCGCTCGCCTGAAATCGAACACAGTAGGTTCTCTTAGGAGACGAACGCTCAATCCCACTGAGCGCAGGAAGCATACTTTGGTATTATGCCACGGCCTTGTGCGGTTGTCAAGCGAAGCAAGGCAAAATGTGGTGCGCGTAATAGACAAAAAGCGGCCGAAAGTGGGCCGCGCAGCTCTCGATCTCAGGAGCCCGTCTCGGAATCCGGCGCTTTCTTCCGGGGATTCATCATGAAGTGCTGGATCAACCAGAACATTCCGCCAGCCAGTACAAAATCACCCGCGCTGGCGATGCCGGGAACGACGCGGTAAATCGGGATGGTGTCGCCCAGGAACCATAGCGGCGCATCCCAGCCGACCAGAACGTACTCGATCAGATCGCCTGACTGAACCCTGGAAATGAAGCGCTCAAACGCGGGGTCGTAAACAACGGGCGTAACGGGCATCCGAAAGCCGTTTGCAAAGATCACCAGAGCATTGAGCAAAACGCCCACCGCGATCAGCCAGACGGGCTTCATTTTTCGGTTTACGAAGACAAACGCAAACAGCAGCGCATATTCCAGGATTACCACCGGGGCGAGCAGTGCCTTGCCCACAAACGCCAACGCCGCCTCCAACACGAAGGCGGCAATCGGAAGAAAAACGCCGCGAAGCGGATCGTCCAGATAGCGCTTCAGCCGCCCACCTCGGGCGTAGCCGATCAAGACCGACAGCGCAATCATGTAGACCAATATCATGATTTCTTTCCAAGCGCTTTGAGCAGCGCTTCCACCGACGCCGGATCAAACTGTTTTCCCGATTCTTCCAGCAGGATCTCGATGGCGCGCTCCTGGGGCATGCCCGTACGGTAGGGGCGGTCGCTGGTCATCGCGTCAAACGCATCCGCAACGCCAAGAATCCTGGCGCCCAGCACGATACGATCTGCGGTAATGCCCTTGGGATAGCCCTTGCCGTCCGGGCGCTCGTGGTGCTGACCGATCATCTCCACCACTTCGGGCGCAAGGCCCACCTGTTCCACGATCTTGACGCCGATCGACGGATGCTCCTGCATTTTGCGCCGTTCATCGGGGTCCAGCGGGCCGGGCTTCCGCAGGATGTAGTCCTCAATGCCGATCTTGCCCACGTCATGTAAAACCGCCGCTTCCCGGAGGATGCTGATCTTCTTCTGGCTCAGCTCCATCTGCCTTGCGATCAATTCGGCATACTCGCCCACGCGCTCCGAGTGGCCCTGGGTATAGGTATCCTTGGCTTCCATTGTGGAGATGAATGCGGCGATCAGACGCGTCTGCTGCTTTTTGGAGTCCAGATACAGCTGCCAGGCGTACCGGGCGAGCAGCAGCGGAAACAGCATGATCATTGCGATCCAAGTCCCCGACTCCATGGACAGAAGCTCGGCGATCAGAAGACCCAGCGGCATCGCAGCCAGCACGTTGACAAGAAGGCCCAGCATCGTGCTCAGCATCTCGCGGGCGGTGATCTCCCCGTTCAGCCAGAACAAGGTCAACTCAATCAGCGCGTTAATCGTGAACGCCGCGACGGAGAAGACGAAGGTTGGAAGCAGCACAATCGGAAACGACATGTCGCCCAGCTTCCACGGGATAATCTTGCAGAGCTTTGATGCCAGGAAGATGGAAATAATAATGGCGCTGGTATTGAAAAAAAACTTCATCAGCCCGGAGCGCGACGCGGCGCTCTTGGGTTTGAAGATGAGTTCATAGACATACAGTATGATGCAGCTGATCACCCAAATGGCGATGGCCACATCCATACCGCGCGTCAGATATACCGCGAGTATGGAAATAATGGATACGTCCAGCCATTGATTGTCGCGCATCCGGATAGGCAGCGCGCTGCTGACCGTGCAAAGAAAAATAAGGCAGGCGAGCTCAAACGCATCGCTCAGAAACCCGATTTCCATCACCTGGCGCACAAATGTGGCGCAGGAAAGCGCAGCCAAAACCAGTCCTATCGCGGAAACCAAAAAAATATATCTCTCGGCCCTGCGGTTCATGTGCCCTCACTTTTTCTGCGTTTCTGCACAGACCGATCGGAAAACAGCCCCGGCCGAACGCACCCTCATTAGCTAGCAATTACCTCCAGGTAATGAAAGCACCAGCCGACAACACAAACGATGCCAGGGCCATCAGGGCGGCGACGATCTTCGCCTTCTTCATGGATACAGCCTCCTCAATAAAGGCTGTGCCCTACCGCTAACAGGCACGCTATTCCATTGCATCGCAATGAAATGTATCCGCTCCGCTGAAGAAACCCGCGCCCGGCCGGGGTTGTATTCCGATCAGGTAATACCGTCTTCTCCCGTAATACGCCCAATGGACCGGTTCAGAGCATCCAGCGTCGCCTTTGCGACATCGGTCGCCTCGCTCATGACGGATTCGGTTGCGCCAACCAGTACGCACCCATCATGGTCGCTGTTGTACTGAATCAGGCATATCACGACAGAGGTTGCCGCGATGTCGATGGATTGAACCGCTACCAGGGTATACAGGTCTTCAATTCCCACATATCCCTGCACGGCGTTCAGCGTAGCTTCCGCAATGGCTCGAAGGCGAAGCGCCGCGCTGTCCCGGCAGGAAGCTGTGCCCGAAAAGTCTTTCCCGTTGTTGGAAAGCGTAACGCGAACCGAGTAGCGGCCATCCTCCGAAGAAGACGAGGAACCCTTGTAACGAAGCCGCGCGTTCAGATACTCGGCCTGCTGCGCGGGGGAAGCCTCCGTCGGATTGCCGGACAGCTGTGCGATGCTGATGATGCGATGATCCACATCCAGGTTGAAGGCGGCAAGCAGCGCCGACTGAATGTCTCGCGCCAACTGCTTGGGGTTACGGTTGCTGCTGGCCAACACGTGAATCTCGTTGATGACGCCATCCCCGTTGGTGCGAATTCCGGAGGCAAAGACCCCGGGCAGCCGTTTGATCAATGCACGGCAATCCTCTTGAGGATTCGCAGGAACGTTCGATGGCTGTATCGTCACGCGTTGCACCCTCTTATAGCATATTTCGCCTTGTCATCCGGTACTATTATACCGTCTTTTCCGGAACAGCACAAGGGGAAAATATACAAATATATGCAAGCGAAATACTTTCACCTCGCAAAGAAGAATCGGTATCCCAACCGTTCCAATGGCTTCATGTAACCCAAATAATCCCATTACAGCATCGAATCCCGAAATATTTACGGCCTACCGGAGGGCGAACGTCCCGTGCGCTGCCCGGCCCAGCGGTGCATCCCCCCCCGGACGCGCAGAGGTTTGCCACCCTTCCCCACAAGTCCCTGACCAAAAAAACCGCGGCGCAAGCCGCGGCTAGACCATCAGCAAATTCTTGGACCGCTTCATTCGCTTCCGGCGGCCTGTACGCTGGAAACAGAGTTGCTTCCATCAGAATGCACACTGGTGGAAGCAACTTCAGCATACGTTTAGAGAGCCGCGCTGAAAACCGAATGATTTCCAGGCTTTTCAAAACTCGGTCTCCCCCGCGATAATAACCCGATAGAGCTTGTATCGCGCTGAAACCCCGGTTTATGCCGCGGCTAAGGATTATTCCTTATCTTCGCCGTCTTCCTCTTCTTCTTCGTCCTCGTCGTCCGCGTAGAGTTCATTCTGCACGAACTCGATCAGACGGTCCATCAGCTCATCCTCGACCGGCAGAAATTCTTCCTCGTCATCGCCGGAGGGAACGACCTTCATAATATAGGCGTCAGCCTCGTCGCCGCACTCGCATGCTTCGTCGCAGCAATCGCACTCATCCGCCTCAGTCAAAACCGCGTATTCCTGACCCTCGTAGAAGAAATAATCGAGTACTTCCATGGTCTTCTCATTGCCCTCGTCGTCAGAGAAGACAACCAGATCACGTTCTTCCTCCATGAAAATCACTCTCCTTCCGCTTCATTTTTCAACGCCACCGGCGCTAGCATGTATTATACCCAATGCAAAGGAAAAAATCAACAGTGCACAGAATTTGTTTTGGCGTATTTCAGCCATTTCGCCTTGGTTTGGATGCCAATGTCTGGGGCGCTCGCGGACGTTCTCACGCCCGCCGTGCATTTCGAACTTTCAGGCGGACAAGGCCTGTGCGCCGTACGTTTTGCAGTACCGCCCGCTGTGCGGAGCGACCTGCCGGAGGGATGCAAATCACGATTTCAATCCCTTTCAATCCCTCCGGCAGGCGTTTGCCGCCTGGACGCTTCCGGCAAATCCTTCTTGCCAACATGGTGGGCGAATGCTATCATGAAGATGCGTCCGCGCGAAGCGGCCAAAGGAAGGAACGCAATATGCACAAGCTGGAAAACCCGCTGCGCGTCGCGGAATTGAACCCACCTGAGACGTTGCGGCGCATTGGCCTGACGCCTGGAGACCGCTTGCTCGACGTCGGCGCGGGCACGGGCCTCTTCGCGTTCGAAGCCGCGCAGCAGACGCAGGGCATGGTCTACGCGGTGGAAATTTCTCTGGAGATGCTGCGGCTGTTGACCGAAAGGAAAGAAAGCGCGGGGCTTCAGAACGTTCAAGTTGTCGACGGCATCGAAAACGCCCCGGACAATGCGTGCGATCTGGCGCTGATGTGCACGGTACTGCATGAACTGGAGCAGCCGGAACGGGTGCTGGGCCACATACGCCGGATATTGAGACCGGGCGGACGTCTTGCCGTCATTGAATTTCACGACCGGGTCACGCCAATGGGACCGCCCCCATCGCACCGGATCGGGAGCGCGCGGGCTTCGGAGATGCTGAGCGTCGCAGGCTTTTCAGCGGAAGGCGCCTTCGAATTGGGAGAAAATCTTTACTGTCTGACGGTCCTCTCCCCAGCCGCGCTCTGAAACGTTAACCCGCCGCGAACGCGCGGCCGATTCCTCGCTTCGCTCGAACGCGCCGGTCGGCATCCCCGATGCGCAAACCCATGCCACACCGTCGCCCTGCACCCGGCGCCGCGTTTTCTAGTGGGAGGAGCACATTTGTGTCCGATTCCAACATTACCAAGCTGGCGCTTGCCAATTCGCTCAAGGCGCTGATGGCCAAAAAGTCATTCGAGAAGATCAGCGTCGGCGACATCGTGGAAAACTGCCTTTTGACGCGGCAGACCTTCTACTACCATTTTCAGGATAAATATGACCTGATGAATTGGATCTATTACACCGAGACCGTGCGCTTCATGTCAGGCTATGAAACGCTGGAACACTGGACGGAGGGCCTGGTCCGTCTGTGCCTGTACATGCAGGAAAACAAGACCTTTTATATCAACGCTCTGGGCACCACCGGCCCAAATTCCTTCCCGGAATATCTTTACGGCCACATCCGGAGCATTGCCCAGACGGCGGTGGAATTGATGATGGGCGCATCCTACGACCGGGAACAGTGGGATTTCTTCATTCAGTTTTTTGCCACGGCATTCGTCAGCTTCATCGTCCGGTGGTCCGCAAGCGGCATGAAGGCCGATCCCACCGAGTTCATCCGCAAGATCCGGCACCTGTACGACGGCAGCATGCTGATGGAACTGGAAAAGCAGAAAAAAGGCTGAACAGAATATGGATGGTCGAAGGCAGCCGGAAACCGGCTGCCTTCGACCATCAACAAAGTCCGGTCCTACATTATTCACTTCCGGCGACCCGTGCGCCGGAAGTGTTTTTTCGTTGCCGGCACATTGTATAAAGAAGGCGCGCGGCGGATTCTTACGTCGGGCACACCTGCACCCGCCGTAAAATGTCTGCCAGCAAGCCGGCGGGATTGATGGCCTCCCGGCGCCCGGCGAAAGCTTTTTCGGCCAGATCGATGGCCATCAGGCCGCCGATTCGCATCTTTTCGCCGGTTTCCCGAAGGTCCCTGGGCCAGTCCAGCGCGATAAGCGGCTGACCGCTCTCGCCGCGCAGCTTGCACACAAATTCATACGTTCTGTCCCGCGCCCGCCCGGTTGCGTCAGCGGCCGCCTGATACGCGCCGAACAGGCAGCCCACGCCGATTCCCCACTTGACGAACTGCGGCGAGGTGACCCGGGATATGTCCCTGTCCTGATACGTCAAAAAGTAGCCGTACAGGCAGTGGTTTTCCCGCAGCCGCCGAAACGCGACCTCAGCCCGGGTATCCGGCGCGTCGATGTCCACCGAAACCGCCACGTTGTGCGCCTGGGCGATCAACTCCGTCGCCTCGTTGTCGATCATATCGCCGGACAGCCGGAATGCAAAAAAGCAGTCCTCAAATTTTACCGCCAGTTCCACCGCGGCCGCGAGGGCCTCATGGCTCCGCACCTGAAATACATAGCTGTAGATGCCCAGATCCTGCCCCTGCTGAAGGCAGGACGCCAGATTGGGCGAGAACTCCGCGCCGGAAACGTCCCCGACCTCCAGCATCCACGGCAGACGCACGTCCAGCGTTTCCTGCCTTTTTCTGAGCCGTTTTGCGCCATAGGTCAGCGAATTGTAGCCCAGATTCAGCCCTACGCGGCGGATCGTCTCGCCATGAATATCCCTGACCGCCCGCGAAACCAGCGCTTTATATGGATTTTTCGGGTTTTCGATCACCTGTTTGGCGGTTCCGAAGAACCACTTCTGGTTTTCGGTCTGTGAAAAGAGCAGTCCGAGATCGATCAGATTCCGGATGCTTCGCCGGGTGTTGCCCTTCACATCCTCCAGCGCCTTGTCCACCGCGATGCCGATGGCCTGCCTGGTGAGCCTTGCGTCGATGTCCAGCATACCCTTCCTCCTCGCGCAGGTATAAAGCCTCTTCTCCAATCGTATTGTACCCCGAAACGCGTCAGCGCTCCATTGACAGATACGCCGGTTTGTCAGGATTCTTGACAAAACAGGCTTCTGTCTAATTACGCTCCTGGTCGGGTATGCTATACTGCGGCTGGAAAAATGAGAGAGCGGAGGTCCTAAAAGTGAACGAAGTATTTGGTTCGGCCGCGCTGAAGATGGCCTACAAGTATCTCGATTCCAACCCGGAGAAAAACGCGCCCAAGCTGATGAAGATGGTGGACAAATTGGACGCGGACGACTCAATGAAGGGCCAGCGGGACGCCGTACGCCGGGTTCTGGAAGACAAACAGGGGAACTGGTACAAGCTGCTTTTGTCCGTGTGGGACGACATTGATCCCGGCGTTCGCAAGGCGCTGTTTCAGAACTTCGTTATCAACGCCACCGCCATCGGCGGCCAGCGGCAGCAGAAGCTGCAGGAGGAATACGCCTGCAACGTCCCCTGGGCGATCCTGATGGACCCGACCTCGGCCTGCAACCTGCACTGCGTGGGCTGCTGGGCAGCGGAGTACGGAAACCGGATGAACATGAGCTTGGACACGCTGGACAGGATCGTCCAGCAGGGCACGGAACTGGGCGTTTATTTTTACGTATTGTCGGGCGGCGAGCCGCTGGTTCGCAAAAAGGACGTCATCACCCTGTGCGAGCGCCATCCGGACTGCTTCTTTACTGCCTTCACCAACGGCACCTTGATTGATGAGGCGTTTGCCGATGAGATGCTGCGCGTCCAGAACTTCGCGCCCGCCATCAGCATCGAGGGCTTTGACGAGGCCACC
>CALGYL010000269.1 GCA_937934775.1 uncultured Clostridia bacterium | reverse complement strand
GGCCCAGGCGCTTGCCCATGTCCAGCAGCCGGAACTCCGCCCACAGGTCCATCAGGCCGTTGGAGGACGGGGTGCCCGTCAGCCCGACGATCCGCTTGACGTGCGGGCGCGCTTTCATGAGGCTCCGGAACCGCTTGGCCTGGTGGGACTTGAAGGAGGACAGCTCATCGATCACGACCATGTCGTAGTCGAACGGGAGGCCGCTGCCCTCGATCAGCCACTGGACGTTCTCGCGGTTGATGATGTACACGCTGGCCTGCTGCCGTAGCGCCGCTTTGCGCTCGGCTTCCGTGCCCACCGCGACCGAATAGGTCAGGCCCTGCAGGTGGTCCCACTTCTGAATCTCCGCAGGCCAGGTATCCCGCGCCACGCGCAGTGGGGCAATGATCAGAACCTTGCGCACCTCGAAGTAATCCAGACATAGGTCGAAAATGGCGGTCAGGGTAATCACAGTTTTGCTCAACCCAAGCCCATATCGAGGAGTACGGCGGCCACCTCATGGTGCTTGATGTACTCGGTCACGAACTTTTGGTACTCGTGCGGTATGAACTTCATTGGGCATCACCCCCTTCTAAAGCCCAGAAAACTCGAAGACTTATGTGGAGTTGCGCATGCTCGCTCTGCGACGATAGCACCAACAGATTCCATTCTTGGTTGTTTCGTTTGTCGCCGTCCACATGGTGAACAATCTCACCAGGCTTCAGTAACCTGCCGAGCATTCTTTCGGCTGCCACACGGTGTTCGTGCCTTCCGAAAAGCTTTGAATATGTCGTTCCTTCTCCAGTGTTCAAGCGCACTTCGCGGAGCTTTTCTCGAGTACCCATCGTCATCCTTGTCGGATTGAGGCGAAGATTCATCTCAGTGAATCGCTGACTGTTCTTTGACCAATCGGCATATTCGTGATAGTTCCCTGGGTTTGTGCGTTTGTTACTGAACGCGTGCTGACACGGTCTGCAGCAAAAATGGTGCTTCTGCTTGGCTTTGCACGGATAGTAAGCAATTTCTTTGCCACACCAGTCACAATTTCCGAGCAATTTCATCCAGCACACCTCCGATCTGCTCCGGTCGGTCGATCACGTACACCCGAAACCCTAGCGACTCCAGCTGCCCTTTCCGCCGTACCTGCAGCGGGCGCAGGGTCTTCCCAGGCGCTTTTACTTCCACGAACGCCAGGCGCCCACCGGGGAGGAGGACGAGGCGGTCGGGCGCGCCTGCCCATCCGGGGGAGATGAACTTGGGCGCGAGGCCGCCCATCCGACGGACGGCCTGTACCAGGTTTTGCTCGATGAGTTTCTCACGCATTGGCGTGCTCCTTTTCGTAAGCGTAGAAGGCTGCGGTAGCCGCTTGTGCGAAACTGGTAATCGGCTTTTGGTGATAGTTCCAGCACCACCGGCCCTGATACAGCACGCCATACTGCTGCTTGTTGTATTTGCTCACCATGATCTTGCAGACCGCCCCGTGATAGGAACGGACCTGCACTCCGTTTGCCAGAGGTGTCCAGCCTTTGTTCACGAAGTTCTTCCTGCGTTGGGCGTGGTTTCGCGCTTCACGCTCACGCTCCTGCGCGGCCAGAATGTCGCCTTCCATGATGCCCGCGCAGATACAACCGACGGAGATGGCGCCCAGGTATCCTCGGTTACGCATGACATGCACATACCGAACTTTATCGCAGTCACACAGTTCGCAGGTAAAAGACGCATCTTGCCCGTCATACACGTTTTCGCAGAACCAGTCCTCAAGAGGCGCGCTTAGCTCAATGAGCCGCTTGTGGCACTTTCTGATATAGGCTTCGGAAATTGATCTCTCCATTTTTACCTCCCTAATCGAGAACAAGTGGAACGGTGGAACAATTCCGTCATTATATTCCTACGCGCGGATGGGCTTGTGATTGTGTTTCTTGTTTCCCAATCCATTTTGAATATAAGGAGTAGAATTGTTCCACTTGTGCCTCTCCTTGTGTTACACGGGTTTTGGGTTGGAACAAGTCCGTCTGTAAATGCGCTGCTTTCCGTAGAAGGGCAAACGTTTGAACAGTTTGGCGCGCTCCCAGCCATTGACCTGCGTCATCAGGGCCGCTATCGCGTAACTGTCGGCGGGCTTGAGCTCCGCAAGCTGCCGGCCAAAGCACTCGCACCAGATTTCGGCGTTGCTGACCGCATCTCGGCGGATACTGCCTTTGGCGGATACCGGACTGTCCCGCTCTGTGATGAAGTTCCGGCGGCTATAGACGTCCATGGTGTCCCAGCCCTCCGGCAGCAGGGTCTCAAGGTACTCCTCCACCATGCCCTGGCGCTCGTCTACCTCCATCGCCTCGCGCTGTGCTTCTTCCGCAGCGGGGATCATGTCGCCTTCCAGATACAGCTTCTCGCCGCTTTCATAGAGTGCTTTCGCCTCCGCCCAGATCTGGTCGCGCTCTCCGGGCGCGAAGTGCCATTTCTTCTGCTGCTCCTCCTGACGTGCCTTCACGACCCAGAACCGGCGGTTGCCCGTGATGTCACGCAGGTACCCACGCTCGCCGTTCACCGTCGCGATGATGATGCACTGGCGGGGATGGCTCTCCACGGTCTTCCCGTAGCTGGGGCGGTACTTGTCGTCCGATGTGGAGAGGAATGCCTTCACCTTTTCAATGTCGGCTTTCTTCATCCCAGCCAACTCCCCGATCTCCACCACCCAGAACCCCTGCAACTTTTCTGCGCCGGACTTGTCATCCATATCGGTGAGGGACAACGTTTCCGAGTAAAACTCCTCGCCCACGAGGTCTTTGAGGATCGTGCTCTTACCGATGCCCTGGGCTCCGTCGAACACCAGAACGCTGTCAAACTTGGTGCCCGGATGGTAGACGCGTGCGACCGCCGCGGCGAGCGTCTTCCTGCTGACGGCGCGGACGTAGGGAGTGTCATCGGCCTGCAGGCAACGAACGAACAGCGTCTCGATGCGCGCTATACCGTCCCAGGGCGGTAGGGCGTCAAGGTAGTCGCGGATCGGGTGGAAGCGCCTGTCATCGGCTACTTTGGTGAAACATACATCATGATTCCGGCTGGAGAAGGGCAAATAGCGGACGTCGATGAGAGCTTTTAGCTGCGCAGTGTCCGCATCGCGCCAGTATTTGTTGTCAGTGGGCCTGTCCCACGGCACGACATCCGTGACCTGTACCCGGTTGGCGAGCTCGTTGTAGCCAAAGCCAGCTAGGTCGGGGTCATTGTTGAGGATCAGCATTAGATTCCGAACGCTGTTTTCCAGCACCTTGCTTTTCGGCTGATACCTGAGAAGCGTGCGCCAATTTGCGTCATTCCCGAAATCCTCCTCCGCTTCCTTTCGCTTTTCCTCAAGGGCAAGCAGCTTCACCTTTTCCAGGCTCATTGCGAGCTCGCACATCTGTCTATAGGACTTTTTCTCATCCTCATCCGGAAATCTGTGGACACGGACAATATCAAAGGCGTTGCAGAGCTTCAAGTACGCCGGGTCTTTCGCGTGATGACTGTAGACAAAACTGCCGTTCTCCTTGACCTCGACGCCCGCCATGCTGCTTGACTCGATCAGGTGATACCGCTCGTCGCTGTCAGTGGGTTCGTAGACATCTGACAGAAGCTCGTCTATGGCGAGGTTGATGGGGTAAAATGCACGATTGAAAAGCCCGATCACGCCCTCCTTGGCCAGCGGGTCTTGAACCTTCTGAAACGTAACGCTGTTTGCCCTGCTCTCTCGCGACGACGTAGGAAGCCGTGTTGGGTCTTTCCAGCCCGGATGCGCGTTCAGAATATCGTCGGGATTAAGCCAGTCCTTTTCGACCTCTATAAAGACAAACTCACCATTGGCAGGCGTGCTCGGCCAGTACATGAGCTGATTAGGCAGATAGGAGCACTCGTCGAAATAGTCGATGCCAAGCGTCTCGGCGACATATCTCGATACCGCCACAAATTCCTCAGGTGTTACATCTCTCGAGAGCGGAAAAATGGCGCGTACTCTGGGACTGTCCGGTGTGTGGCTGTGCGTTGAGTACAAGACGGATGTGTATGGCGTGGCGCTCTCGTAGATCTGTAGGAACGCCGCGTCGATTCGATCTCCGTCCAGCGCGATCATGGAGCGCGACGCTACCGTGTCGATCTTCCGTCTGCCGCCTTCCAGCATACCGGCCACGAAGCCGCCGTGATCTTTTGCGGCGTCTTTCTGAGCTTTGGAAAGCTTCGCATAATCCTCTGCGGACTCAGGCGTTCGGATGGGAACCTTCAAGCGTTCCTTCAGCGCTTCAAAGGTGGTGGTTTTGTTCACCCACGTTTTCGCGAGTCGGTTGCTGCCGTAGGCAATCGCTAGATTACGCATAGATACGCCCTCCTCGGAAGCGCGGAGTCGCGCCGTGCTCAAATCGCGCGCAACGAGCAAGTCGGTAAGCGCGTTCGGTTTTGCGAACATCCATCTCACAGAGGTAGCTGGAATCGTCACCGAAAAGCTCAAACCCACCTTCATGGTTGATGCCAGGATGCGCCGCGAAGTAATCGCCGTCAATTGTCGCGAAGTTGAACTGGTTCGGCCAACCGCTGTGGTCGTCATAGGCCCTGTCCTCGATATAGGCTGTGATGTCCGCCATGCGATCGCCGTTTGGGATCTGTCCGACCACCAGTATGGCGGGCGAGAATTTCCCGTTTTGATCAGCGTTTTTCGCACCGATCTCCACGAAGCGATTGATCTTCATTGCATCGGCGTCACTCATCGCACCCTTTACCTCGACAAATAGGTCGCCGCCGTCTCTGCCAGCCACTCCGTGAAGAAGGAAATCAGGCAGATACATCAGCCCGCCCCCGAGATCGTACCCTTCAGGTTCGTATTCGAATTTCACACCGCACGCGTCGAAGAATACCGCCCAACGAGCTTCAAGCCTTGACCGGAACAGATACCCGTGATACTGTGTTTGTATTGCTGTTAGGTTTTTCATTTCGTGACCTCCTCGCATTCTTTGGTAAAGTAGCGGATCCGCTGGCTCTTGCGCATAGCGCGCGCAATCTCAATGCCCATGCCCCTCGTAATCGCGTCTCCGAACACCCAGAGCTCCGCGCATTTTGACAGAAGTACGATGTCCATGAAAAGCGCCAGTTGGCGATCGGCCTCGTCATCGTCTTGCATGAACTGGGGGAACAGCAGGTGCGGTGCGATGGGGATGCAGCCGCTGTCAACCGCGAAGCGGCAGTAGCGCCGGGCGTTCAGGATGTTGGCATCGATGTCTCCGGAGTAGGGGGAGCACACATAGACGATCGGCCGGAACCGGGCTTTTCGCAGTTCAGCTTCGATGTTGGTGAAGGCTGCAAAGACCGTGGGGTCGGGGTATCCTTCGTGATTAAACCGGCTGATGCTCATCTACATCGCCTCCTCGAGGAATGTCTCCCAGGCGGTGATGGGATAGCTGTTTACGGTGCCGAAGCGCTCGTCGTTGGTTTCGCACGACCGCACTTCGATCGCGCGCGCTCGGCAGTAGGCTGTCAGGTTCTTGCCGATGGCCTTGCACTGCTCAGAGCTCCAACCCATATTGAAGGTCCGGTTGTACTTCGCAACTGGGAAGAACTTGAGCGACGTGTTCAGCGCAATCTCAAGGGTTTCGTTCTCCTCGGCCAGCGCGAAAATCTGGCGCTCGGCTTCCAGGGCACGCCGATGGGCAATCTGGAGCGCGCGCTCCACGACCTTGTCAGGGGAGTTCCAGGCTTCTTCCACGGAGATTAGGTACCGACGATACTCCCGGCCTTTCTCGCTGCGCTGGAGCATGCAGAGCTCCTTGGCCATGGGGATCGTGAGCGCGTGGTCGGCGCGAATCGTGGTCGGATTCTTCGGATTATTGGTCGGACAAATTTGTTCGACCAATCCGTAGTCCTTTTCCGGCATAAAACCGTACTCGCACATGCGCGGGAACCAGATGTGATAGGGGGTTGTGATCTCGAGCTTTGCGTGCAGCTCGCGCCCGCTGACGGAAGGATTTTCGTTGTCATATTCGATCCGGATCAGATCATTCATTGGTGGACCTCCTTAAAATAAGTAACGGACGGGCTGTTCCCCGCGCTGGGCTTTGGCGATCATACTTCTGGCCACTCATGCCGATTTTGCCGCCGACAATTTCTCGCGCCTGTGGATTTCGCTTAGGATGGGAACCGTGGAGCCCATCCTTTTGAGGGAGCATGGGCTGCCCCCTGGTGGTGGTGTCGCCATCCCGCGTTGCACCCTGCGCCCAATTGGGCGTAGGGTCGGTCAATCTCCGTGCAGCTCCTCAAATTGATGCGGCAGCGAGGGGGTGGGCCCCCCACGCCACCGCAAACCCTTAAGCATCCATGAAGATTCTTTCGAGCGCGTCCCCGAATTCGGCATACTCGCAGGGGGGCAGTTTTGCCAAGTCGTCAATGTCGAACTGGTCGAAGAGGCCCATAACATCCACCGAAAACCTCGACCGAACCAGGATGCTTACCAGCCAAAGAATTCCGTCAAAGGTAGGCCTGAGTTTCATCTTCTTCTCTTCGCAGCGGGAGCAAAGGATATCGGGCATGAATTCGTCCGTGAGGGCAAGGGGCAGCTCGCACCCGCACTCCGAGCAGTTCGTGAACACGTTTTCGTCGGTCAGTTCAATCTTGACGGTCCGGCCACCCGGCAGTTTGGATTTGGTGTAGAACATAGTGGGTACCTCCTCGTTGTATTGGGGCTTCCAATATCCAAAGGACAGAAACACCGGGCTTGAACGAAGAAAAATGAAAAAAAGCAGGGGGATGCCCCCCTGACCTCATTCCTTCTTGTAGAAATCGCAGACGAACCCATCGGCCCGCATCAACATGCCGTCCGCCCATGCAGGTACCTGCCCCATGATGGTGCAGATGTTCTCCAGCGAGGAGCCTACCGGCGCCTCGACGACTACCTCGTCATGCACATGCATCACGATCCGATACCCGGCGGCATCAAGACGAAGCATGGCTTTCGCAAGAAGGTCCCGCGCTGTTGCCTGGACAATATTCTCCACAAACTTACCAGCAAAACTTTCAATGCGGTCCCACTTTTTCATGCTGGTGACGCCTTCGTAGGTGACCGACTCGCCACCAAACCGGTTCTCGCCGATTCGCGGTTTCACATAGGCCAGCTTTCTGCCGGAGGGAAGGGTGATAAATAGGATTCCGCTGCGGTAGACAAATTGGATACCGTGTGTTACCGTAGCGGTGTGCTGCTTGACGCAGGTCTTCACGGCGGTGTCCACAGCCCGCCAGAGTTTTACGATGTTGGGGTTGGCCGTGCGCCATTGTTGGATGAGGTCGGGCAGCTCGCTTTCCGGCACGCCCATCTCGACTGCGCCCATCGCCTTCAACGCGCCGACTCCACCTCCGTAGCCACAGTTGTGCACAAGCCGCCCAGATACGGTAAACCGGTGCCGTGGGCCCGCGTTTCGGATATCATAAATTTTCGTAAGGCCTTGCAAGGGCATCATTCTCTCGCCCGTCTCCCCGAATCGAACAAGGCGAGCTCCATTGGAGGCAGCTGATCCAAACGGAACTGGCTGCGATCGTCCTTCGATCCAGACGAGGTGGTCCGGGGTTGCTCTGAGCCCTTGATACTCGATCACTTTCTTTATGCCGTTATAGACGACACCGTCATGCGCCACCCAGGCGTCGCCATCCCACAGGCGCATGCCGGATTCGACTCTTTCGATGGGGACAAGGCCGCTGTCCGTTAGCACCAGGCTGCCTTCGGCGATGCAAGCCAGTTCCGCGATCTTCCCCTTCTGCCGTAGGTGACCGTTGACGCCGTGCTTCTCCACCGACACATGGAACATCTGCGACGCGGACGCGCAGTAGATGTCGCCGCCGTTCTTGAACACGTCCAACCGCCATTGCTCGCCAGCCATCCACGCAATAACGCGCGCCTCGATCGCACTGAAGTCGGCCACGAAAAAGCGATGTCCAGGTCTGGGGATGAACGCGGTCCGAATCAGCTCCGACAGCACAATCGGGACGGACTCGTAGAGCATCTCTGCCGTTTCGAACTGACCCTCGTAGATCAGTTGGCGTGCGACCTCCAAATCGGGCAAGCGGTTGACTGGCAAATTCTGAACTTGGATAAGCCTACCCGCGTATCGACCGGAGCGATTGGCGCCATAAAACTGGAGAAGCCCTCGCGCGCGGCCATCCCGGCAGACGACGTTCTCCATGGCGGCGTACTTCTTGACGCTGCTCTTGGCGAGATCCTGCCTAAGAGAGAGCGCTAGCTCCACGCTGCCCTCGGCCTTCTCCAGTAGCGTCAGAACGGCGGCTTTGGAGAGGGAATCGGCCTCGACGCCCTGTTCAGCCAGCCACGCTTTCAACTGTGTTGGGGAGTTGGGGTTTTCCAGTCCAGTGACCTCCCGCGCTATGTCCAGGTGGGCCTGCTTGAACTGTTCGTCACAGCGGATCGCCTGGCGAACCAGCGTCATGTCCAGTGCGATACCGCGGTCGTTGATCTGCTGGTCGAGCACATACTCCTCCCACAGGCTATCCGGCACCGGGAACTTCGCGAGCCGCGCTTGGATGGCTAACTCCGTTTCCACGTCGCGGCGGTTGTACGCCTTAAAAAGCGCCCATTTCTCCGGCGCGTGTTCGGGCAGATTGCGTAGGCGCTGGCCGTTGCTGTTTGTCGGCGCACAAGGCTGGCAGAAAAACCGGATGAGGTCTTTGCCCTCCTTGAGCTTCTGCTTTTTCAGACCGAGAACAGCGCCCACACCTTCCAGCGAAAGCGGGAGACCCAGGGTGGCCGCCCAGACCATCGTGCAGCGCCACGAGGACGGATCAAGGTATTCCCCGGTGGGTAGGCCCAGAAAGCGGGTTAGGCACACCCGCTCGAATTGCGCGTTATAGGCCCATTTCGTCACACTGGGATCGGTGAGCGCGGCCACTATGTCCGCAGGAAGCTGTTCGCCGCTGGCCAGGTCAACTACGTGCACAGGGCCGCCGTCGGCGGAGTATCCGAACAGTAGGATTTCAAAATCGTCGCTCTCCGCGTATCGGTAGACGCCGGATTTGGTGAGATCCACACTGGAGAACGACTCGATATCGATACTGAGTGTCTTCATGATGTCTCCTTACATGGAGCAAGGGTGGCAGAGCATTTCCGCCACCCGCTCCAGCATCGTTTCTTTAGGCCAAGAAATCGTCGTCTTCCAGGGTGGTGAACTCTTCAGCCGCACTGGTCTTGCCGCCCAGCGGCTCGCCGTCCTTGACCTTCTGGATGTTGCCAAGGCCACAGGCCACGCCGCGGTTGCCATTCGAGTTGAACGCGCAGAAACCGAGGGACACGCGGGCATACACGCCGCTGTAGATCTCGCTTCGCTCCAGGATGGGGCGCACGCGCTGGTCCACGATCTGAGGGGCCGTGGTGCTGTTGGCGTTGACGAACCAGCAACCCTTGTAGGCATCGTCATCACGCTCCGCGTCACCGTCGCGCAGCGGAAGCTTCAGCGCGGCACGGTTCGGGATCTTCCCGCCGAACTTGTGCGCGCCCTCTCTGATGGCCGCGTCGATGGCAGCGTTGATCGCGTCGACGGTCTCGGTGTCGGACTTGGGGATGATGAGCGAGACGGAGTACTTCTCTGTTCCGCCATTAATTGATTTGGGCTCCCAGACGTTGGCGTAGGAGAGGCGGACGATACCGGTGAGAACCTTTGTGCTCAACTGCTTGACCATGGGTTTAATCCTCCTGAATTTCATTAAAGTCGGTTTTGGCGGTGGAGATGGCGGGACGCTTGTCTGTGATAGGAACGAGCGCGGGTTTCCCGGGCGGCTTATAGACAAGGGGTCCGAGGAGGTCCGTGAAGCGTTGCTTGCCCATGAGTTTCTCCATATCTGTGATGGGCAGCAAGGTCTTCTTGTAGATGTCATAGTAGCCGGCGGCTTTGGCAGCCTCGACGACAGCGCCTTCGTCCGAATACTTGCGGTTGGAGCGGCCTTCGACCACCTTGAAGCCCGACCACTGTTTCCCGTGATTCAGCGCGGCGTCCTGGGCGTAGTCGAGTATATCGTTCGCCCACTTGGTCAGGTCGTCCAACTTGCCGAGAATGTCCTCGATCTCCACATCCATTAAAAGCGGCGGGAGCGCGAACTCGTACTTCGCCAGCGAGAGCTTGGCATCCGCCCGGGCGCGGCACTTGACCGCGGCGCGGCAGAAAGTGCACCAGGGGCCAGGTAAGTGCTCGCCCTTTCCTTCAAAGGCAAGCGCTGCGCGCGGGCGAAGTGTGTTTTCTGCCCAATCCTTGAGCTCTGTGACGGGGACGGTCCAGGTACTGACATTCTCCCGGCGCGGCTGGTAGATCGTCACGGACACGCGCTCGATGTCGTACAGGGAATCGTAGATTGACAGGGCCCCCAGGGCGTAGAGCATCATTTGCGGATTCTGCTCTGCTTCGACCAACACGCCCTGACCGTACTTGAAATCAATGATGTGCAGGATGTCATCCGCGATGATGATGCAGTCGCCGGTCCCGAAGCCGTCCGGCACATAGCAGGAGAAGTCCAGGCGCTGCTCGATCATCACGATCGGATCGGCACAGTGTTGTTTCGCGTCAGCCAGGGTTTCGAGGACGAATTCCACATAGCCGTCGGTGTGGGCGTCCATCTCGTCGCAGTCATATGGGGAGAGGGGCTTTCGGGATTGCATCTTCAGCGCCCGGCGGAGTTTGTGTTCGCACAGCGCGTGTGCGGCGGATCCTTCTGCCGCGGCCTCCGTTTCCCGATCTTCGAACTCCTGCTCCAGGCGCGCGGAGGGACTGCAGTTGAGCCAGCGGTGGGATGATGACGCCGAGAGGAGCGCATGCTTGCCGGGCATCACAACGCCTCCGCTTCCGCCATCAGACTGGCGTAGCGCGCCGGGTCGACCTGGCTGAGCTTGTCTGCGCCATACCTTCGGATCAGCGCCTGGATCTCGGCCGTGTGGCCGTCCACAGACTTCTGGGCAAGAATGGCGCGGACTTCCGCCAGCACGATGGGCTTGGTTTCAGGAGCGGGTTCCGGCTCAGGAGCAATTGCATCATCTGTGCTGTCAAACAACTCCTTCAGGGTCTCTGCTACGTCGATGAGGGCCTCGCCACACCGATGCAACTCGTCGATTGCCATTGAAAGGTCCTTAACCTTGCTCACACGCTTCACCTCCGATTTCCTTGATTTCCACGTTTTCAACCGTCTCACCGGGCGTCATGACGATGATGCCGACCTTCTCGCCGAACAGCAGATTCAGCAGCCGACTTCTCAGCGTGCGTGACCCTCCTCTCAGAATGGTCGTCTCGCCCCCATCCGGGCGGGTCACGCGAATGCTGATCTTGTGCTTCAGGCTCATGGCTTTTCGCCTCCTTTCAGAGGGCGTTTCGATGTTCCCTCTGGCGATAAGCGAAAAACGCAGGGTATTCGAACCCCCTGATCAGCGCAGTTTTTTGAAATGCTCTTGGATCTTTTTCAGCCGATTGCGAATGGCGGCTTCCGACACGCCTTCTTCGGCGGCGATCTCAACGTTGGAAAGCCCACGCACCTTCTTTTGAATCAAAGCGCGCTGGCTGGGGAGCAGGCCACTCCAGGCCTGACGAAATGCTTCTGACGCTTGGGCACGGGCGAAGGTCGCCAACAGGACGGCCTCTGGATTTGATCGGTTGTCGGCAAAGCGCGGGTCATGATCCTGTGGGATCAGCGTACCGTCTTTTTGCTTTGCTTCGGGTTTGCGGTCGAGCTTGTATTCGTACCGCCGTTCAGTGTCATATTCGCCGTCATCCATAGCATGTAGAATAGAGATGTTTGCCTCTGTGACCCCGTTTTCCCCGGGCTTGAGTTCGACGATCTTGCGGCCCTGGGCATCGAAGTAGACATAACTGGAACGATTCTTGTCACTGGTCTTGAACTGGCGCATGGTAGGCTCCTTTCGTTTTCAAGCAGAAGTGCTTGAATCCGCAGGAGCCAGCCGTATCCGAAGAACAGAAAACGGGCAGGGTGTACCCCAACAAGGGGGTACGCATCCATGCCCGTCTAGCGGTTCTGCGGATTCGTCCGAGGGTTATTATGAAACCTGTGTGTTTGTCACCTGAAGAGTGCCGTCGGTAAGGAACTTGATCACGGTCTTCTGTCCCTTGTGGACGATTACGATGGCTTTCCTGGCTGGGTCGACCTGGCAGACCATTTTCCCTTCGGCGTTCTTGATCGTCTTCAGGGCCGTCTCGTTATCAGTGGAACAAGGGAGTCGTGTGATGTGCGGATTATGGATGGGGCTACGCCGCATGGGCCTCCTCCTGATGTTTTATTTATCCTTGGTGTCCCGTGCCCTTCGGGGTGCAGGTGTCGGTGGTGTGGGACCAGTATAGCGAAACACCGCGCGCCCGACAACGCGAAGAGTTTCATAGGTTTGATTCGCCCAGAGTCCTGCTTATCGGTACATGAGGCCCGGCATCGTGACGGTCTCGCACTTGTCCTGCGCCATCCTGAGAT
>CALGYL010000268.1 GCA_937934775.1 uncultured Clostridia bacterium | reverse complement strand
AAGAAGCGCTTCGTGCGCCTAAAATCCTGCCGGATTTCCGGGCGGCGCACTGACTGTTGGTACTGTTTCTGCCACCAGTGCGCGCACTGGTAGTAGAAACACGCTTCCGGCGCACAGGTCGCCGGAAGCGAATGAAGCAGAACGGGACTTTATTGATGGTCTGAGACGCCCCGCTTTCGCGGGGCGTCTGTTTTCTGTTCATAGGGGTTGGGAACTCAGCCCGCATCGTCCTGCTTGGGCGGTTTGCACGATTTGCAGGGTTTGAAGCCCGCGTTGACCGCCTGCGCAAGCGTCACCTTGGGGGTGTTCGCCTTGACGAAACGGCAATTCTTCGTATGGTAATATTCGCCGCCGTCGTTGCAATAAACGTAAACGGGCACTGGCGTGGGCGTCGGCTCCACAAACAGCGTGGCTTCCGGCTGATACACCGGCACGTACGCTTCGTACTGCGTCGCATCCTCCGCCATCTGCGGGCCCTGCACTTCCAGCGCAGGGGTGAGGCCGACCAACTCGACGCCGCCCTTCGCGCGCTCCGGCGGCTGGGTCATCGGCAGCAGGATGGCCAGGAGCAGCACCGCGTAACCCACCGAGATCAGTGACTTGGCATAACGGGGCCACTTGCAGCGATCGCTCCACATCATCAAAAGGCCCGCCGGGAAGCAAAAAATTAGCCACCGCGCAACCGCGCTGTTGGCGCGGTTCTTTCGGGGCTTCTGCTTGATGCTTCTACGATCGGGTGCCCTCATGATGGTGCTACACGCCCTTCGTAAAAAAACGCTTCGGCATGAACTGCCGATTCAATACATATATTGTATCCGGCACGGCACAAAATAGCAAGGGAATACTACATGTTGTGGTATTACGTTTTCGCACGTAAACGAAATGGTTTTGTAATATTTATGCTGGCCGCCCAAACGACTCGAGCGGGGGCTGGACAAGCGCTGAAACGGCTGGTATAATACCCCTATCATAATGGTTGGATTGGCGCGATAGGAGGCGAACGAAGATGGCCGATTGCTATGAAGTACTGGGCATCGGGCGCAGCGCGTCGGTCGTGGAAGTTCGCCGCGCCTACCGGGATCTGGCGCGCCGGTGGCATCCCGACCGCTTTGCCGACGGTCCGGAGCGGCTATGGGCGGAGTCCAAGATGATCCAGATCAACCTGGCCTACGAAGAGGCGCTCAGCCAGTGTGCTTCCCACGGCAAGCTGGATCAGCTCTCTCCGGAGAGCGAACAGCTTGAGGACGTGCGCAAGCTGCTGGGTTTGGGCCAGCTGTCCGCCGCGCGTCAAGCGCTGATGCGTGTCGCGACCCGCAGCGCGGAATGGAACTACCTCTTCGGCGCAGTCCTGTTCCGGCTGGGCGAAGTAGAAAAATCCGTCCTGTATTTCGGCATCGCCACGCGGCAGCAGCCGGGCAACTCGCAGTATCAGACCGCCTATGAAAGCGCGGAAGCGCTGCGCAGCAAAAGCCGTCGTTCCCCCTTCTTCTGGCGGAACGCACGCTGATGAAACGCATCCATCCAAAGCCCCCGAGGGGCGTTTTTTTTGCCCAAAAACCGGGCACGTGACGACCCGGCTCGCGGAGCACCTACCCATTTCTGAACCTCCACAAGGTTTCAACGCGCCGCCCTCATCGCAGCCGCAGCCCCTTGGGCAGGTGGTTTTTTAGTGTTCCCTGGCTCATCTTGCCAAACCCCAGCGGAAAACCGCGCCAGGATACGTGACTCCAGCCGTCCGGGGCGTCCAGGGTCAACGCCTCGCCGCGAAGGTACGCGTGGGCAGCCTCATCCTCAAGAACAACCCGCCGGTCGTAGAAAGCCGGAGGAAAGGCCATGGCCAGCGCGTGATCGGGTTTGACGTAACCCCGCATCTCGCACAGCCGGAGGCCTCGCCTGAGCGCCTTCAAGCCGTCCAGAACGGGCATCTCCGGCGGTAGCGCGTCCACCATGCCGCCCGCATCCTCGGCCGCCCACCCATGAAGCGCCTCCGGCCATTTGCCGGGCAGCGCTTCCAGTAGCGCCGGGGGAAGACGCCCCGGGTTGCGCGGGTCCGCGCGCTCCGCCTCCCCCGCCCGCTTTAGTAGCGCCACAAAGTGCCCGTCGCCCCGGAGTTTGTGGGGACACAGCCGCAGCATGCCGTTTTCGGATTTCCCGATGCCTTCCAGCGCAAAATCCACCGGGGAGAATTCCGGGTGCGCCTTGAGAAATTCCCGGATCGCGCCCTCGTTTTCAAATTCATTGAACGTGCAGGTGGAATAGGTCAGCCGCCCGCCCGGCTTCACCATGCGCGCGGCGCTTGACAGAATCTTCGCCTGCCGCGCGGCACATCCGGCGGGGCTGCCGGGCGTCCAGGCGTTCCGGGCATCCGGGTCCCGCCGGAACATGCCCTCGCCGGAGCAGGGCGCATCCACCAGCACCGCGTCGAATGTGTCCAGCCAGCGGCCCGCGAGCCGGTCGGGCGATTCGCAGGTCACCGCCGCGTTCCGGACGCCCAGCCGCTCCAGATTGCCCGACAATGCCTTTGCGCGGGCAAAGTCGATCTCGTTGGCCACCAGCGCGCCGCAACCGCCCATCTTCCCCGCCAACTGGGAT
Source organism: uncultured Clostridia bacterium (assembly GCA_937934775.1). GTDB lineage: Bacteria > Bacillota > Clostridia > Christensenellales > Aristaeellaceae > JAEZHK01. Next base: position 6,834 of record CALGYL010000268.1, on the reverse strand, counting down.
GCCTTGCCGCCCGGGGCGGCGCACAGATCCAGTACCACTTCGCCCGGTTTCGGGTTCAGCACCTCCGCAGGCGCCTGGGCGCTGGCTTCCTGCATGTAGTAGACGCCCGCCGCGTGGGCGATGTCGCTGCCGGTCTTGATGGAATCCTCCGCGCATAGGTAGCGCCCATAAGGCGACCAGGGGATGCGCTCCCCCGCCCGCGGCGTTTCCGCGCCATCCCGGAGCGCGTTCAGGCGGAGCGCCAGCGCGGCTTCCTCATTCATGGCCGCGAAAAACGCCTCGAATTCCTCGCCTAGGAGGCCCCGCATCGCCTCGATCCATTCCGCCTGAAACACCATTTGTTCGCCCCATTTCTTTCCTCTGGCAGTCCATGCACTACAGAAGTTATGAATTCCGGTGAGCAATTTTCGTTCCTGGCAAGGAGCCGGAGCGCAGGAATAGCAGCGCTATTTCAAGCGGAGAGCGTCACCGTCAGGGGCGAAAAGGGCCACCGCAAACGAAACTTCTGTAGTTGATGGACTACCAGTATATCACACTCCGGGGGAAATATGGTATAATGCGCCGGGAGGGATTGAGATGAAACGGAGAATCCTCTGCTTTGGCGACTCCAACACCTACGGCTACGACTTTGACACCGGCCGTTTCGACGACGAAACGCGCTGGACGATGCGGCTGGCTTCCTTTCTGGGCGACGGATACAGGGTCATCGAGGAAGGCCTCAACGGCCGCACGTTCATCCACGACGACCCCACCGAGGGCGGCCATAAAAACGGCATGAAGTACCTGCCGCCCTGCCTGATGAGCCACAACCCGCTGGATCTTGTTGTGATCATGCTGGGCACCAACGATACCAAAGCGCGCTTCTCCATGAATGCCTTTACCATCGCCCAGTGCGCGCAGCGGATGGTAGAGCTGTCCAGACAGTATGCGGTAGGCCCGGATGGCAAGCCGTCCAAAATCCTGCTGGTCGCCCCCATCCTGATCGCGGACGATGTGGAAAAGCGCATGTTTGGCGACGCCTTCGGCCCGAAGTCCGCCGCGATTTCCCGGAATTTTGCGCGCGAATACCACCGCATCGCGACCTTGACAGGCTGCGAATTCCTTGATGCCGCAAAATTCGCCTCTCCCTGGCCGATGGACGCCATCCACATCACCCGCGAAGGGCAGGATGCGTTCGCCCGGGCGCTGGAGAGCAAGATCCGCTCCATCTTCGAAACGGAGGGATGACGGATGGACAATTTCTCCTTCTACATACCCACCCGGTTTGAGTTTGGCCGGGGCGCGGAGCTGAAAGCCGGCGAAATGATCCGGTCAATGGGCGGCGCCAGGGTCCTGGTTCACTATGGAAGCGGCTCGGCGGTCAAAAGCGGGTTGATCCCCCGCATCGTGGAATCGCTGGAGGCGTCGGGCCTTGCGCATACCGAACTTGGCGGCGCGCTGCCCAACCCCCGAGACGACAAGGTGTACGAGGGCATCAAACTGGGCCGCTCCTTCGGCGCGGACTTCATCCTTGCGGTGGGCGGCGGCAGCGCCATCGACTCCGCCAAGGCGATCGCGTCCGGCATCCCCTACGAAGGCGATTTCTGGGACTTCTTCTCGGGCAAGGCGATGCCGAATCAGGCGGTCAAGCTGGGCGTGGTGCTGACGCTTGCGGCCGCGGGCAGCGAAAGCTCCAACAGCTGCGTCATCATGCAGAAGGACACGCTCACAAAGCGCGGCCTGAATGTGGAACTCAACCGCCCGCAGTTCGCGCTGATGAACCTCGAATTGACCTATTTCCTGCCCGCGTACCAGACCGCCTGCGGCGCAACCGACATCATGGCCCACATTCTGGAACGCTACTTCACCAACACGCCCGATGTGGACGTGACCGACCGGCTGGCCGAGGCGCTGCTCACCACCGTAATCCGCGCGGCGCGCAGGGCGCTGACGGTGCCGGATGATTACGACGCCCGCGCACAGCTGATGTGGGCGGGCACGCTGGCCCACAACAACACCGTCGGCGTGGGCCGGGTGGGCGACTGGGCCAGCCATCAGATCGAGCATGAGCTGAGCGCTCTGTACGACGTGGCCCACGGCGCGGGCCTGGCGGTGGTTCTGCCCGCCTGGATGCGCTTCACACTCCCCCATGACCCGAACCGCTTTGCACTGCTGGCCAGCCGCGTCTGGGCTGCAGTCTGGACCTTGCGCACCCGGAGCGCACCGCGCTGGAGGGCATCGAGCGCTTTGAGGCTTTCCTCCGGGGCATCGGCATGCCCGTCACGCTGAAGGAGCTTGGCGCAAAGCCCGAGGACATCCCCTTCCTCGCCGGGAAGACCCGTCGGGGCCCCGACGGCAAGACCGGCAACTTCGTCAAACTGGACACGCCGGAAATCGAGTCCATCCTCCGAATCGCCGACAAGTAGCATTTGGGAGCTGTGAAAACACAGGCCCGCTCGCGCTGGTCCCCGGGATTGATGGAAAGCCCAGGGAAACGTTTGGGGCGCAACATATCCGGCGCGAAGCGCCGGGTATGAGCATCAAAAACCCGTATGGTTTTTTGATACGATGGAAGAAGCGCTTCGTGCGCCTAAAACCCGCACGGATTTCCGGGCGGCGCACTGACTTATGGTGCTGTTTTTACCACCAGTGTGCGCTACTGTTGGCAGAAACACGCTTCCGGCGCACTGGTCGCCGGAAGCGAATGAAGAAGAACCAGGCTTTGTTGATGGTCTGACCCGGCGCGAAGCGCCGGGTTCAACGAAAGCTGCGACGCTTTGGCCTTGCGCCTGATCGCCGACCACAGCATTCGCGGGCTGCGAAAAATGGAGGCCCGGTGGGACCTCCATTTTTCGATTATGAAGCAAGCGGACGAGGGGGAAGGAGGATGGGGGGGTGGGGTCGCCCGCATGTTTCCAGTTTGGCTGGCCTCTCCGCCCGCTCCTTTGGCGCAGCCCGCAATGGGGTCTGTTGTGACGGTTGGCCCGGCCACGGCGGGGCGGTGATCCAGTGTACCCGGATGCCTTTCCCTTACCGACACCCAAAGTATATCAGGCCATTTTGTCCCTCATGCGGTAGGAGTGTGGCAAAATTCCGAAACTTTTACACGATGTTTTTCGAAGAAACATGATGCGATGAAGCTGTAAGGAGAGCCCATGAAGATGAAGCCAGTCAGCCGCCTGATGGCGGGCGCGTTCCTGTTGTGGTTTTCGGTGTACACCTACCCCTCGTTCCTGTCCGTCTACGCCAAGACCACGCTTGGGGCAGCACCGGTGTTCGTCGGCCTGATCGTGGGCAGCTACGGCTTCATGCAGATGCTGTTGCGGATTCCGCTGGGCGTGTTTTCCGATATGCTCCGGCGCAGAAAGCCGTTCCTGATCGGCGGCATGATCGCGTCCATTTTGTCGGCGGTCGGCCTTGCGGTCGTCAAAACGCCCGTCGGCGCGCTCTTCTTTCGCGGCCTGGCGGGCGTGGCGGTATCGACCTGGGTAGCGCATACCGCACTGTATTCGGCGATGTTCCGCCCCGAGGAGACCACCGACGCCATGGGGCGGCTTTCCGCCGCGCAGTACGGTTCGCAGGTGGCAGCGATGCTCCTGGGCGGATTCGTCGCGCAGTACGTCAGCCGGGAAGCCGCGTTTCTCTTGGGCGGACTGGCCGCCGCGGCTGGCCTTATTCTGGTATCGGGCACAAAGGAGCAGGAGATCAAGCAGGGCGTTTCGCTGCGCCAGCTGGTATCGGTGGTGGGCGACCGGTCGCTTCTCCTGTCGACGCTTATGGCCACCGTCTACCAGTTCGCCGCCTGGGGCACGGTGCTGGGCTTTACCGGCAACTGGGCCAGCGAGGTGGTGGGCATGAGTTCCTCCGCGTTAAGCCTTCTGTCGGCCTCATTCCTTCTGACCAACACCATTCTGTCCCGCTTCAGCGGCGCGCTGGTCCGGCGCTTCGGCCAGGCTTCCATGCTCCTGGCAGGGTTCGCCGCCTGCGCCGCGGCCAGCGTGCTGTTCGCCTTCTCCTACGGCGCGCCGCTTTTGTTCGCGGCCCAGGCGTTGTTCGGCGTAGGCATGGGCCTGCTCCTGCCCGTCACGGTTGCCGGCGCGATTCAAAACATCGAGCCCGAACTGCGCGGCGCCGCGATGGGCTTTTACCAATCGGTCTACGGCGCGGGCATGTTTCTGGGGCCGGTCCTGGCCGGGAAAATTGTAGAAGCCGCGGGCTACCGGGTCAATTTCTTCGCGATGGCGGGCATTCTGGCACTAGGCGCCGCGCTGTCGCCACTGTGGAAGCTTATTTCGAATCGATCTTCGCGAGAAGCCCGGCCCGGTCCAGCGCCGCGATGAGCGGACGGATCAGGATGACCGAGATCACCACGGCCGCCACCGCGTTGATGGAGCTGGCGATAATTTTGGTGGAAATCGCGCCCAGCGAAATCGTCAGCTGATTCATCGTGAAATTCCCGGCAAGCGCCATTTGCGTAATCACCGATTTTGCGATGTAGAACAGGAGCGAGAACGCCGACGCGGCGACCGCCGCGATCACGTTCAGCTTGAAGTTCTTGCCTTTCTGCCCGCCCGCGTGGGCGATGGAACCCGCGATCAGGCCCATCAGGAAGAAGCGGATCAGGGTAATCCACGCCTCGGGTGCGAACACCGGATCGGCGAGATCATAAAGCGCCGAGCCGATGCCCGCGGCCAGGCCGCCGCCCACGCCGCCCAGCAAAAGCCCCGACAGCACGCACACCGCGTTGCCCAGCTTGATCATGGTCTTGTCGGGCGGGGTCGGAATGTCGAATTTTAAAAACGTCGTCGCGACGAACACCATCGCCGCCATGAGGCCAATCAGAATGATGCGATACAGGGATTTGTTTCTTTCCATTTTTCTGCCCCCCTTGACTTTCCCCCGGAATGTGTCTATGATTATAGCGCCATCTGGCATGATGTAAATGGTCAGTTTCCGTCTTTTTGAGGGGGTCAGTTATGGCCGATCTGACGCTGACGCTGGACTACCGTTCCCAAACGCCGCTGTACGAGCAGCTGTGCCAGTTTGTGATCGGCGAAATGCGCGCCGGAAGACTCCGGGAAGGCGAAAAGCTGCCCTCCAAGCGCGCGCTGTGCGAGCATCTGCGCATCAGCCGGTCGACGGCGGAGGCCGCCTACGAGATTCTGGCGGCGGAAGGGTATGTGGAAGCCCGCCCCCGGAGCGGCTACTATGTGCGCGCGGCGCTGGCGCTGGAGGCCTCCCCTTCGGCTTATCCCGCCGGACTGAAGTCCGCCGGAAAACCGCTCCGTCCGGCGCCGGAAAAGGCGGCGGTGCCCGCGCAAAATGCGCCCGGATTTCCGCGCTACGACTTCTCCACGGGGGATGTTGACACTTCCGCTTTCCCCTACGCCTCTTGGGCCCGGATCAACCGGGAAGTGGTGCAGACCATGCCGCAGCTTCTGGCGCTGGGCGACGGGCAGGGCGACCCGGAGCTTCGCGCCGCGCTATGCGATTTCCTCAGGCAGTACCGGGGCGTTGCCTGCGCGCCGGAGCAGATCATACTGGGCGCTGGCGGCGAATACCTGCTGGATGTGCTCATTCGGATTCTGGGCGACCGCGCCTCCTTCGCGCTGGAAGACCCCGGCTACGGCGGCATCTACCGGGCGGTGCGGGCGGCGGGCCGCGCGTTTCACCCCATCCCGCTGAATGCCGGTGGACTGGACGCCGCGAAGCTTTCGGATTCGGACGCCTCCATCGCCTTCGTCACGCCCTCCCACCAGTTCCCCACCGGCATCACCATGCCCGCAGGGCGTCGGGCACAGCTGATCCGCTGGGCCCAGGGCGCGCCCGGGCGGTATCTGATCGAGGACGATTACGACAGCGAATTCCGCCACACCACCCGGCCCATCCCCGCCATGCAGGGCATGGACGGTGACCGCGTGGTCTACCTGGGTACCTTCAGCCGGACCATCGCGCCCTCCATCCGCGCTTCTTATATGGTGCTGCCCGAAAAGCTGCTCAAAGCCTACCGGGACCGCCTCGGACGGCCCGCCTGTACCCTCTCCCGCTTCGAGCAGCAGACGCTGCGCCTGTTCATCGAGCGCGGGTTCTACGCGCGGCACCTTCGCAGGGTGGGCGGCCTCTACCGGAACAGAAGAAACCTACTGATCAAGCTGTTCTCCCGCTGCTCCGAAGTGCGCCTGTCCGGCGACGACGCGGGGCTGCACTTTTTGATGACGGTGGATTCCTTGCCTGAAGAAGCGCTGATCGCGCGGGCGGCCAAGGCGGGCGTAAAAGTCCGGGGGTTGAGCGAATATGCCTTCAAGGCACAGGTTTCTCCCTCCACGCTGGTCATCGGATACGCCGGGCTGGACGAGGAGTCAATCCGCGAAGCCGCCGAACTTTTGTTCAGTGCTTGGGCGCTTGAGCGCCCCGATTGACGGGTATATCTCCGATCTGTTATACTGCACACACCTGGCGCGTCAGCGCCGGTTCAGGAGGGAACAACCCATGCGTATACACATCATCGCCTGCCGGGTGCTCAGCCGGGAGATCAACTATTTCGCAGCGCTCAGCCCGCATACCGTGGATGTCACCTGGCTTCCGCAGGGGCTCCACGATACCCCGGACGCGCTCCGGCGCATGCTGGTCGAAGCGATCGACTCAATCCACGACCAAGTGGAAAAGAACCTGCTCAAGCACCGGCCGGACTACATCGCGCTGGGTTACGGGCTTTGCTCCAATGGCGTGGTGGGCCTGGCCGCGAAGGATGTGCCGCTGGTCATCCCCCGCACCGATGACTGCATCGCCCTGTTCCTCGGGTCCCAGAAGCGCTACCTGCAGCTGTTCGAGCGGCTGAACGGCACCTACTGGCTC
>CALGYL010000267.1 GCA_937934775.1 uncultured Clostridia bacterium | reverse complement strand
GGGCTTTCCCACCGACCTGCTGGCGCAGATCAGGGCGCTGGGTGCGGTGGCGGACGGCGCCAGCGTGATCGTGGAAAATGTGTTTGAGACCCGCTTTTCCCATGCTTCAGAGCTGAGGCGGATGGGCGCGGAGGTCCTGGTCGTCAACCGCACCGCCGTTGTGCGCGGCGCGCGTCTGACCGGCGCGAGGGTGACTGCGCGGGACTTACGCGGCGGCGCGGCGCTGGTGCTGGCGGGTCTTGCGGCCGACGGCGTGACCGAGGTAGAGCACGTGGAACTGATCGACCGGGGCTATGAATCCATCGAGCGGATGCTCGCCCCGCTGGGCGCGGACATCCGGAGAATACCGACGAAGTAGAGGCGCACATGGCTACTAGAAGAAGAAAAGGCGCGATGGGCAGACAGTCCGGCTTGGCCGGGCTGGTGCTCTTTGCGCTTTTGGCGCTGGCGGTGGGTGTGCTGCTAAAAAGCCAGGTGTTTATCATCCGGAACATTGAAGTGGATCATGTGGAGACGCTGGCCCCCAACGACGTCATCCGCAAGGCGGGACTGTCCCTGGGTGGCAGCGTCTTTGCCGCCGACGAAACCAGGATCCGTCAAAACTTCGAGCGGGAAGGTATGATCGCCTTTGACCGCCTGGAGCGACGATTGCCCGATACCATCCGCCTGATCGTGCACGAACGCACGCGCCGCGCGGTGGTCAACTATCTGGGTGTTGCGCTGGTCATTGACGATCAGGGCGTTGTGATGGAGCAGCTGGGCGAAATGCCCTCCTACAACCTGACGGTGGTCACCGGCGTCCGCGCTACCAGCTATCAGGTCGGGCAGCGGCTGACCAGCGACATTCCGCTGCAGGTCGAATCTCTATTAAAGGTGCTCTCTGAGCTTCAGACGCAGGGGCTGTCAAGCCGCATTTCCGAATTGAACGGTGCGGATTTGGACAATATGTACATGATGGAAAAGGGCGGCATGATGGTCAAAATCGGCGACGATACGATGCTGAAAGAAAAGCTTGTATGGATGCAGAGTGTACTGGATCAGCAGTTGTACCCGCAGGGGACCAACACCGGCACGCTGGATGTCTCCAGCGGGACCAGCGCGGTCTATTTGGCAGGCTGATACGAAACCCGATGGCGATTTTTGGCGGATGGGGCGTTGAATTTTGCTGAAAAGCGTTTATTTATGGGAAAAACCCTTTTCAATCGCCCCTGGAACATGTATAATACCCTTAGTATGGATACGCATAGTCGCAAACCGAATTGTGTGAGGCAGGCGATGATGAGTCTATGAAGAATATAGCCGCGGCCGTGGATTTCGGTACCTCCAAGATCGTGACGCTGTTGGCTGAGAGCGGAGGCTTCAGCCGTTGCGACATCATCGGTTCGGGCACCGTTCCCTATGACGGCTATATGGACGGGGGCTGGAACGCGCCCGACAAGCTGGCGCAGGCGATGCGCAGCGCCATCAGTGCTGCCGAACTGGAAGGCAAGACCCACATTCACGAAGTATACGTCGGCGTTCCCTGTGAATACATACGGGTTCTGACCACCGAGGCGGAAGTGTCCATTGCCGCGCAGGACGGTCGCGCCTCCGACGAGGACGTCAACATGGTACAGGATACTGCGGCGGACAAGCTTCGCTTGGCCGAGCAGGTAGGCGTCGTCATCCACCGTAGTCCCGCCTGGTTCAAGCTGGACGGCGGCAAGAAAACCATGTCGCCGGTGGGCCTTCGCGGCAGCGTCTTGCAGGCTAAAGTGTCCTTTATTCTGGCGGATCCGACCTTCATCGATCAGGCCAACGAGCTGTTTCGGGAGTTGGGGCTGACGGTGATGGGCTTTCTGTCTCCGTCGATGGGTGAGAACCTTCTGCTTATTCCGCTGGAAGACCGCGACCGGGCGGCGGTTTTAATCGACGTGGGCTACCTCAATACCGAATTTTCCGTCGTCGAGGGCGACGCCATTGTCTACCATGCGGTGCTGCCCATGGGCGGCGGCCACATTTCGGCAGATCTGGCGACCGACCTTGAAATCTCCATGCGCGCGGCCGAACAGATCAAGCGGGAATACATCTTCATCCCGGACGAGTTTGACCCGGCGGGCGACCCCGAGGTGCTGGACGACGAAGGACACCGTCTGGCTTTCCCGCGCGCCTTCGTGCAGAAGAGCGTGGAAGGGAGCGCGGGCGAACTGGTCCGCATGATCGATCTTGCGGTCAAGGAAGCCGCGGGGCTTCTGGGGCCCAGATCCCAACTGTTTGTGACGGGCGGCGGTCTGGCGATGATGCGCGGCGGCCGCGAATACCTGGCGGAGAAGCTGGAGAGGCCCGTCAAGATCCCGATGGCCAAGGCCGCCAAGCTCAACAGCCCCGTTTACGCAAGCGCCTTGGGACTGGTCGATCTGGTGTTTGATTCCATCGAGCAGCGCACCGCGCAGGAAGAGAGCCTGCCAGGCAGGCTGGCAGGCGGGCTGCGCGGACTTTTGAATCGAAAAGGTTAGTGTCAATACTGCAAGCGAGGGGGATGCCTTGTGCTGGAATTCGAAGTAGACAACAACAATTTTGCATCCATTAAGGTCATCGGCGTCGGCGGCGCCGGCACCAACGCAGTCAACCGTATGGTGGATTCCGGGCTGCGCGGCGTCGATTTCATCGCTGTCAACACGGACAAGCAGGCGTTGACGCTGTCCAAAGCCGAGACCAAAATCCAAATCGGCGAAAAGGTGACCAAGGGCTTGGGCGCGGGCGCGAAGCCTCAGGTTGGCCAGCAGGCCGCCGAGGAAAGCCGCGAAGAGATCGCGCAGGTTGTAAAAGGCGCGGACCTCGTGTTCGTCACCTGCGGCATGGGCGGCGGCACGGGCACCGGCGCGGCGCCGGTCATCGCCGAAATTGCTCGCAACATGGGCATCCTGACCATCGGCGTCGTTTCAAAGCCCTTCCTCTTTGAGGGCCGTCAGCGGATGAAGAACGCCGAATCGGGCATTGAGCAGCTCAAACTGAACGTGGATACGTTGGTGGTCGTGCCCAACGACCGCCTGCTGCAAGTGGTCACCAAGGGAACCACGATGACCGATGCGTTCCGCATCGCGGATGATACGCTGCGCCAGGGCATTCAGGGCATCTCCGATCTGATCGCCGTGCCTTCGCTGATCAATCTCGACTTCGCGGACGTGCGTTCGGTCATGGAATCCCGCGGCTTGGCCCACATGGGCATCGGCATCGGCAAGGGCGAAAACCGCATGGTGGACGCCGCCAAGAAGGCCATCGCCAGCCCTATGCTGGAGACCTCGATCGAGGGGGCGCGCGCGGTGCTGATCAACATCACCGGCGGCCCGACCACCTCCATCATCGACATCAACGAGGCCGCCCAGCTGATTACCCAGGCGGCCGATCCGGAAGCCAATATCATCTTCGGTGCGGACATCGACGAGAGTTTGGATGACGAGGTCCGCATCACCGTCATCGCCACCGGTTTTGAGAAGATGCCCTTCCCGAGCGGCGGCAGCAACCGCCGTACGCCGGGCCGCGCGCAGGAGCCGCAGCCGGAACCCCAGTCCGCGCCTCAGCAGCAGCAGCCGTCTTCCCGCAGCTATGACGCCTCCGACGTTTCGCCGATTTTCTCCGGCGACAGGCAGCAGCAGCGCGAGCGCTCCTACCTGGACGACATCCCGTCCTATGAGCCCAAGCCCCAGCCGAGGCCGCAGGAGCGCGTTTACCAGGATAAACCCTATGAAGATCACGGGCAGCCCCGCCGCGGCTTCACGCCCGACGTGCCCAACTTCCTTCGCCGTAAATAGCGTCAGGTTGTCACGATCAAAGAGGGCCCTCCGCAAGGAGGCCCTTTTTATTCTGCAGACCGGCCTTGGACACCGGAACGCGCGGACCGGGGAGGGGCGGCCACGGTGTGTCCGCTACATAGATTTGCGTCATGGGGGTTCCAGATGCGTACTTTCCCATCTCAGGTTTCATATAAATGCCTGCAACGCTTCCCGCTATTCCTTTTCGCAGGCCGATTTCGAAGGCGATGACAGTCGCCGTGACGCTGCATTCTTATTCACAGTGAAAAATGCGCAACGAAAAGATTCCACAATCGATGCACAATATTTTTAAAAATTCGACATGCATCCGTGGGAAAAAACATTTTCTGGCCGCAATGACGATTGTCCGCGAATCGTCATTTCCAGGGAAGCGCGGTTTAAATGACCCGCGGGACTTCAGAATGGCTTGTGGTTTCTGTCGTTTTGACGGCGCTTCCGCCTGTTTTTAACGCACGGAGCTGTCGAAATCAATTCGAAATGTCGAACGAATTTCTGATTTTGTGTTCAAAAAAGTGCGTTTTTCGCGCAGGGCTTTCCCTATAATTGCCACAGGCGGTGATGAGATTGGCCATCGGTCTCGAACGCTATGTACTCGTCAATTTCACCATGAATTGTATTGTGATTGGCGTCATCGCGCGATTTCGAGGCCGGAACCGGTGGAATCTGACGCTCTTTGCGGCGGCGTTTGGCACGTTGTACGCGGTCGCGATGCAATATCCGGCGTTCTATCAGCTTCGGTGGTGGCCATCAAGGCTCGCGCTGACCGCGGCGCTGGCGGCGGTTGCCGTCCGGATGGACAGGTCACGGGATCTGGCAGTCAACACGTTTCTCCTACTCTGTGGCGCTGCTTTTTTAAGCGGCGCGGTATACCTGGCGCGTAACCTGATTCCGGACCTGGGTGCGGCGCTTTTTGGTGGCGCAATCATCGGTACGGTCGGGATGCTGATTTTTACTGCGGCGCGGACGCGCCGTATGGAAAAATGGGAGATGATACTCAGACTCATCCGGGGCGACCGACACGTCGAATTGAACGCGCTGGTCGACACCGGCAATCGATTGCAGGAACCCATCAGCGGACAGCCTGTGGTCATCGCCGCGGAGTATAAATTGCGAAACGTACTGCCGGTAAATTTCGATGCCGAACGGGCGGCGGACCGTCTGCCGCCGGGATTCCGGCTGGTAGGCTACAAAAGTCTTTCAGGATCAGGCAAGATGGTGTGTTTTCGGCCCGACGAATTGCTCGTCTCTATGGGGGACGGTTGGTTAAGCGCGCCGGACGTGTGGATTGCCGTATACCCTGGCAAACTCCCCGGAAACGTCTACGCGCTCGCGCCACCGGTATTGGGACGTGTGCATAACGTGCATTGAGGAGGAGACGCCGATGGTTCATCCTGCGGGGCAAACGATCAGACAGACGGTTCTAGGACTTATCGTCAAGATGCGCAAGGGCAGCATCTGCTATATTGGCGGATGCGATATGCTGCCTGCGCCGCTGAACAGAGACGACGAGGCGGAAGCGCTCGATCGCCTCGGAGAGGGCGATCTGAAGGCGCGGGGTCTGCTGATTGAGCATAACCTGCGGCTGGTGGTCTACATCGCGCGCAAGTTTGAAAACACCGGGATCAACATTGAGGATCTGATCTCCATCGGGACGATCGGCCTGATCAAGGCGGTCAATTCCTTCAAGCCCGAGAAGAAGATCAAGCTGGCAACCTATGCCTCCCGCTGCATTGAGAATGAGATCCTGATGGTTCTGCGCCGGAGCAGCCGCCTGAGGCTCGAGGTATCCTTCGACGAACCCCTCAACACCGACTGGGATGGCAACGAACTGCTCCTTAGCGACATCCTGGGCACCGACAACGACCTTGTATCCCGCGATCTGGACAGCGACGTGGAACGGCAGATGCTCTATGGCGCGATCAGACGGCTGGGACCACGGGAGAAGAACATCGTTAAGCTCCGTTACGGCCTGGTAGACGGCTCGGAGCATACGCAAAAAGAGGTCGCGGACCTGATGGGGATTTCCCAGAGCTACATATCGCGGCTTGAGAAGCGCATCATCAAGCAACTGCAGACCGAGATGCTTAAGATGGCATGAACGCAGCGCGCCTCAACTCCGTATACGGAGTTGAGGCGCGTTTGAAATCCTGGTGGATTCCGAGCGGTTCATGGACTGGTGAAATGATATCGGCTTCCGGTGCGCACCGGGAGCTGATGCTGATTTTAAATACGAATCACCCGCTGCTCCGGTTATTCTCGCGCAGAGCCATGTCGCCCTCCGCACCGACTCCCGGCGCGGGCGTCGCCGCCGGGCTTGCCGCCTGGTCCGCTCCGGCTGGAGTACCTGGCGCGGCGGTTGTATCGGAAACGGTGCTATCCTTCTGCGAGGTCTGATAGACGGCCTGCGCCGCGGCCAAATCCGCCTTTTCCTGATCAGTCTGTTTCAGGTCGCTCAGTTTGCGGCAGAATGCCTCATAGACCGAGTCTGCGACGATGTAGACTGCCTGGTCGTCATCCCGCGTCAGGTAGTAGCCATCGCCGGTGGGCACCGCGCCGCCAAAGTGCAGCGTCTCTTTGGTGCTGTCCCGGTAGCTGATGGTGACGGTCAACTTGGGCGATTTGAGGCCGTACTGGTCCGGATCCTCCGGAGACCGTGCCGCCATATCCTCCGCCTTCAGATCGGAGGCATAGCGCTCCATGGACAATACCTGCGCGGTGCTGACCGCGAAATCCGGGTCGCCATCCACCGCGTATTCCTTGCCGATCACATCGTTCGTATTAGACAGATCGTAATCGTTCAGATTGATCAGTGTGTAGGGCGCATCTCCGGTCGCGGCCACGGTAATTGAGTGGAGCAGAGCCTTTTCACGCGCAATCAGCACGACGCCGGTGCCGGCCGTATCGCCGTCCTCCGGATCGCTTTGCGGCCGAACCAGATAAAATAGCATAAATCCAAGCGCCGCAATCAGCGCCACGGCGAGTAGCGCGCGAAGGCGGCGGGGTTTCCTGTCTTTGAAGCGCTTCAGTGTTTCCGCGCTCTCCAGCGGTTTTTTCTGCTCGCTCACAGTCGCCGCCTCCGCAGGTACACCACGGTACCAGCGATCAGGATCGCGCCCGGGATCAACGCGACGACCAGCATGGCAAGGAGCCATAGCGTGCGCGCGTCCGGGATCTTCAGCACATCCGCGTTCAGCGCTTTGGAGCGGATCTGGACGCCTGTCTGCTGGTTTGAAAGCCATTTGACAATGTTCACCGAAAAGTCCAGGTTGCTGCTGGAATACATGTAGTCGCTGTCCGCCACCATGTACAGGTTGCCGACCGCCACGACGCGCGCGCCCTCGCTGTCCCCGTCCGCCCTTTGGGCCGCCGCGGCCAGTGTAAAGGGCCCGCGTTCATCGGTATCGGCGGGCTGGGTCATGGTGCCGGTGTCGTCGGCGGGCTTAATGAAGGCGCCCGACGATGTGGTGAGCAGCGGCGTGACCGCAAAGCTGTCGTTCGACTGGGCGGTCAGCGCGCAGGCGCCGGGCAGGATCAGCCGGGTGCTGGCGAGGGTGGCGGTAATTTCGTGCGTTCCGTCGGCGTTGGGCACCAGATACAGCTGGCCTGACAGGTAGTTTCCTGTAGAGGACTGATCCTCCACCACAACGCCCGCCTTGAAGCCCATTCCGGCTTCGGACAGAAGCTTGACAAAGTTGGGCGTCTTGCTCAGGTCAATGGAAGGATCGTTGGCGAACAGGATGCGCCCGCCGCCAGTCAGGAAAGCCTCCAGTTCGGTCAATTCGCCTTCGGTCAGATCCAGAGAAGGCGCAAGAACCAATAGCGTGTCGCCCGTCTGCAGCTTCTCAGTGCCGCCTAGCTCGAAGGAGCGCACCTCGTAGTTTTCCCGCTCCAACTGTGCGGTGAAAGTGGTGCAGTAGTCCTTGTTCAGTTCGTTGTGGCCTGTCAGGAACAGCACGTGGGGCGCGTTGGCGCTGGTGACATAGAGGAGCGCCGAGGTCAGCACCGCCTCGCCGTCAAAGGAGGATACCTGATAGGAACCGGTGGAGTCGTCGTAATCGTAGGTGTACAGATCGCTGGAGGGGATCACCTTGACGCGGCTCATGTCCGCGTTGGAGACGATCACCGAGCCTTCGGACAGCGTCTGCTCCGAGCCCTTCAGCTTGTTGACCAGGCCCGGCTGGGTCACCGGGTCTACCTGACGCACGGTAACGCGGGGGTTTTGGGCATGATAGCGGTCCGCGAGGGCCGATAGTGTCGACCGGGCTTCCGAATTGGTGCCGGAGCGGAACAACAGGTAGATTGTCGCGTCCTGATCGACGGCGGATATCGCCTGAGCGCTCTCCGCGGACAGCGTGGTCAGGCCGCTTTCCGTCAGGTCCAGTTTGAAGGCCCAGCGCTGGTCCGCGGCGTCCGCCAAAAGGTTTGCCGCCACCACCGCCAGGATCACAAGCAACGTGATCAGCGCCGCGTAACCGCCATGGCGCAGATGTGCCTTTCTGGATGCTTTCATGCGCTGCGCCACCTCCTACGGTCGATCACCCGGGCCGTCAGGAAGAGCAGCACGAAGATGAACGACAGAAAATAGATCAGATCCGCCGTAGAGATCAGCCCGGCGGTAAAGGCGTAATACCGGTCGTACAGACTGACCCAGCCGATGACGGAGGGCAGCCAGGGCATCATCGGCACATCCAGCGATGGTCCAACCGATTCAATGAACTGGATCATCAGGTTCACGCCGAAGGTGGCCACCGCCGCGGTCAGCTGGCTCTCGGTCACCGCCGACATCAGAATGCCCACGGCCACATAACTCGCGCCCAGCAGGAAGAACCCCAGGTAACCGGAGGCGATCATCGGCGCGTGGGGCGCGCCGTAGGCGAACAGGATGGCGACGCACGGGGCGGTTAGCAGCATCGTCAGCGCCAGTACCGTAAGGGCCGCCAGGTACTTGCCCACGACAATCGCGCTGATCGGCAGGGGAGATGTGAGCAGCAACTGATCGGTTCGGGCGCGCTTCTCCTCGCTTAAAAGGCGCATGGTGAGGAGCGGCATCAAAAGCATGAATAAAAAGCTCATCGAATCAAACAGGACGCCCAGATTGGCGTTCATCTGAAGCAGGTTGCCTGAAAGGAAAAAGATGCCGGACAGCAAAAGGAACACGCCCATGAACACATAGCCCAGCGGCGTATAGAAATAATTTTGCAGTTCGCGCTTGAATACAGCGCCCATTATGAATCCACCTCGCCGGTCAGCCGGAGGAAGATGTCCTCCAGATCCATATCCATCGGCCGCATCATGATCACCGGATGGCCCGCTTCGGCCAGCGCCATCGACGCCGACACGCGCAGATCGTCCGCACGGGAGGACTCCAGAATGAAGTCAAAGGTCTCCGGTTCCTTGACGCCCATCGGTTCCAGCGCCCGAAGAGCCGGCAGTGCCTTCAGCACGGCCTCGATTTCCGCTTCCCGGCCCGCCGCCCGGAGCCGTACGCGGCGCGCGTCATTCAGGCCCCCCGCAAGGTTCGCAAGCGTATCCTGCGCCAGAATCCGGCCGTTTCCAATGATCGCGACGCGCTCGCACACGTCTGAAACTTCCGTGAGAATGTGGCTGGACAATATGATCGCATGGTCTCGCCCCAGCGCCTTGATCAGATCCCGGATACCAATGATCTGCGATGGGTCCAGCCCCACCGTCGGCTCGTCCAGCAGCAGCACCTCTGGGTTGCCCGCCAGCGCCTGCGCCATGCCCACCCGCTGGCAATAGCCTTTGGACAGGTGGCGGATCAACCGCTTTCTGTGGTCGGTCAGGCCGGTCAGCTCGCACAGTTCGTCCACATGGGCGGATATATGGCCCTTGTCTACTTCCTTGATCCGACAGACAAACCGGAGGTATTCATCCACCGTCATATCGTGGTAGAGCGGCGGCAGTTCCGGCAGATAGCCGATGCGCCGCTTGACGTAGCGGGGTTCTTCCAGAATGTCGTGTCCGTCCAGCAGCACCTGCCCCTCGGTAGACGGGATATAGCCGGATGCGATGTTCAGCGTGGTAGATTTTCCCGCGCCGTTTCGGCCCAAGAAGCCTAAAATCTGCCCGGGCTCGACCCGGAAGGAGACGTCCCGGACGGCGAACACATCGCCATACCGCTTGGTCACGCCCTTGAGTTCGATCATGCGCACGCCTCCTTTGATTTCGATCAATATATTATAGCAAATTGCGTGGCCTGACGATTGAATAGCGTATGAACAAACTGTGAACGATCACAAAATGACACATGGATGGCAGCGAGCGCGCCGTAGAAAGATGGGAATTCCGGAGCGCCGCCCGGCATAGGCTTGACCGGGAGGCGATCGGATGATTCGGAATGATTACCGGCGCGCGCTGATCCTTCTGCGCAGCGCGGTCAAGGGCATGAGCGGACACGTGCGCCTGGAACGGCGTACGCTCAATGGCAGCATGCGCTTTTCGGTTGCCGGCGCAGGGACGTCGGATAACCTGCGTGCGCTTTTACTGCGCAAGGGCAAGGGCGGGTGGTCGGCCGTGCCGATGGGCGCACTGCACGTCGACAACCGTGGTCAGGCAGGACTGACCTGGACGTTTGACCCCAGAAACATTGAAGGCTACGCGCTGGAAGATTACCCGGTCGTCGCGGTGGTGCAACAAAATAAAAACGGCGCTGTTGAGCCTGCGATGAGCGGCTTTCTGAATGGCTCCGCCGAGGTGGACTGGGTTCAGGCCATGAGCGCAGCTCGCGCAATCTACCGCCGTTCGACAAAAGAGGTACAGCAGGCGGTGCCTGTTGTGCCGGAAACGGCACTGGAATCGGACACGGAGCCAGAAGCGGTGGGCGGCTTGCCAGAGGCGGAAACACCGGTCGGCGCAAACGAAACAGGGCAAGAAGAGACTGCGGATCAAAATCCGGAAACGGACGGGATGCAAGTACCGACCGGTGATGACGAAAAACAGACCGAAGCTCAAGCGCCCGAAGCGCAGATGCCCGAAATGGGGGAGAACGAACCGCAACCGGCCGCTCTTTCGCTGGCGCTGGACATCGAAATTCCATGGCCGGACCCAGTAGAACCGCTCAGAATGCTGTTTCAGCAGCTTCCGGCCTGCCAGCCCTTTGCCGCGGATGGGTATACCTTTGTCTGTGCGCCGCTCCCCGGCAATGGTCAGGCGCGCTCGCTGGTTGGGATTCGGGTGGAGGACGAGCGACCGACTTCGGTCTGTTATGGGATTCCGGGCACATTTGGGCCGGAACCGCCCGCGGGATTGGACGGCTATATGTGGCGCGGGAACGGTGTCAGCGGTTGGTGGGTTATTTTTGTCGACGCGCTGACGGGCGAGGAAGTGCCGGAATCGTGAGGAAGAGTCCGGACAATCCAGCCGAAATGACTGCCCGTGCAGTCGGTCATTTTCCCTTTAGACACGGGCAGAAAAAGCGGCGGACGAAACCTGCGTTGCGGGTTTCGTCCGCCGACTGAATATCTAAAACCTGTTTGGTTTTTATTGCGATGACAAAAGCGTTTCGTGCGCCTGATACCCCGCTGGATTACCGTACGGCGCAGTGACTTATGGTACTGTATCCACCACCAGTGTACGCGCGGATGGAAAAAAACACGCTTCCGGCGCGCAGGACGCCGGAAGCGATGGAAGCGGGATGAGACTTTGCTGATCGTTCTTCGATGGGCGGCTTCGTTTCCGGGGAACGAGCGGGTCTCATACGATTGACTCAGTTGTCGCCCGGATTCGCGTCCACAATGGAGCTCTGGTCCGCGGTGCCGGCCAGTTGTTCCGGTGACTCGAGAACCGGCGCGGAAACGTCCGCTTCCTCGGTGGGCGTCGGTTCGGGATCGGGCATGCTGTCCAGCGTCTGGGCTTCCTCCGCGGTGTAGTCCTCCTCCGGCGCAAGCGTCGGAGCGATCCAGATCTCCTCGGTGGGCAGCGGCGCCTCACCTGCCGCCTGGATTTGATCTACGCTGCCGATGAGCATCTGCCCAATCCAGCGAGAAGCAAGCAGCGCCACGACAAGGAGAAACGCCGCCGCGACCGCTACCAGCAACAGTTTCTTTTTATTGCTCACAGCCCGTACTCCCTGAAGGCCTCGCGCATGATCTGAAGGCCCGTAAGGTCGCTGCCCATCGCGGCGGATTCGTATTCAGTGATGTACCATTCGGTTGCAGCCTGCCGTTCGACCTCCTCAAAGAAGGCCTTCCAGGGCAGATCGTCCTGACCGACCATGCAATCATACCCGCTCGTCCTGGAATAAGGCTTCAGGTGCAGCGTCCGGCCGCGTCCGGCATGGGCGCGCAGCATCGAAACCGGATCCGCGCCGCCGGCCATGGCATTGCCGTTGTCGAGCTGTAAAACAATGTCCGAATGGGTGAGTTCGGCAAAGAGATCCCAGCCGCATGCGCCGCGTTCATCCAGCGGTTTGAACTCAAAGTCGTGGTTGTGGTAGCCCAGCGACATGCCGCGGGCTTTCACCTGATCATGAATGTTGTTGAAGAACTCGGCGGTACGCTTCCAATCGTCGACCGTATCCCGCATCTCGGTCGGCAGCCAGGGCACTACGATGGCGCGATTGCCGATTTCACTGTGGAAGTCCAGTGTTTTTTCCAGTTCGTCGCTCTTCAGCCGGTCAATGGCCACATGCCAGCCGGCGATTTCAAGGCCGGTGTCCTGAAGCGCAGATTTCACAAACGCCGCGTCCCACATCGCGTTTCCGTAGAATTCAAGGCCCTCAAAGCCGAGTTTCGCGGCTGCGCGCACGGCGGAGGCAGCGTCCCGGTCGATGGAGTTGTGCACGGAGTAGAGTTGGCAAGCGAGTCTGGTCTTCATGGAATCCTCCTTTATTGCGCGGAGTTGAGCGCGCCAAGCAGCGCGGGCTGCATGCCATCCTTTTCACAAACGGCCTTGTGCAGGACCGGTTTCTGGCGAAGGAGCGTGATGGCTTGGGGCACTTCGCTCTTGGAAAGCTGCGCCAGCTTGTCGCAGCAGGCGAAATCGTCCAGACTCGAAACCTCCGGCCCGAACAGCGCCTGTGCGACGGATTTCCCGAACTTGAACGGACTGGCGGTCGACGCGATGACGGTGGGCGTCTTGTCGCCGGTTTCCTGCTGATACCGGGCATGTACATTGAGCGCCACCGCCGTATGGGGATCGGCCAGGTACATGTCGTCCCGGTATGTCGATGCGATCTGACCGGCCACCTGCGTCTCATCCGCCCAGCCGCCGCTCATGAAGGTCTTCAACTTCGCGAGGGCGCTTGCGGGCAGTACATAGCGGCCCGATTTTGCCAGATTGGCCATCATCGCGCACACCTCGCCCGAATCGCGGCCGGAAAGCTCGAACAATAGCCGCTCCAGGTTCGAGGAGATCAGGATGTCCATCGAAGGCGATGAGGTCAGATAGAAGGACCGGTTCCGGTCGTAGGCGCCGGTATTGATGAAATCGGCCAGCACATTGTTCTGGTTTGAGGCGCAGATCAGCCGCCCGATGGGAAGCCCCATCTCCTTGGCGTACCACGCGGCCAGGATATTGCCGAAATTGCCGGTGGGCACGCACACGTTGATGGGCTTGCCAAAGGCGATCTGGCGGCTGGCGACAAGGCGCGCATAGGCCCAGAAATAGTAGGCGATCTGGGGCACCAGGCGGCCCAGGTTGATGGAATTGGCGGAAGAAAATACCATGCCGCGTTCGGACAGGAAGTCCGCCAGCGCCCGGTTCCCAAACATGCGCTTGACGCCGGTCTGCGCGTCGTCAAAATTACCGCGCACGGCGATGACGTGGGCGTTGTCGCCCTCCTGGGTGACCATCTGAAGCCTTTGCGCTTCCGATACGCCGCCGTCGGGGTAGTAGACCACAATGCGGACGCCCGGGACATTCGCAAATCCCGCCAGCGCGGCCTTGCCGGTATCGCCGGAGGTGGCGACCAGTATGACCAACTCCCGCGTTTCGCCGGTTTTCTTGGCGGACGCTGCCATGAGGCGGGGCAGGATCTGCAGCGCGACATCTTTAAAAGCCAGCGTCGGGCCGTGGAAAAGCTCCAGCACATAGCGGTTGCCAGACAGCGGCACCACCGGGGCGACGCCCGGCGTGTCGAAGGAGCGGTAGGCCGCCTGGCACATGGATATCAGTTCGTCAAACGAAAAACCCCGGAGCCAGCCCGCCATCACACGGGCGGCTACCTCGGGATAGGGCATGCCCACCATCGCGCGGATTGCGTCAATCGGCAGCGAGGGAATTTCCTCCGGGACAAAAAGACCGCCGTCATCAGAAATGCCCTTAACAATCGCGCCCGCAGCGGTGATCGACGCCTGTTGGTCGCGGGTGGAGGTATATCGCATGTCGCTCCCCCTCAGACCGCGTAGCGCGTAATGAATTCGGGCAGCGCCTCGGGGTCGCCGCTGACGCCCAGCACGAAATTGACGTTATGCTCTCGAGAAAGCGATTCCATCTGGTTGAACAGAGGCTCCAGCAGCTTGGGATCGGTGCAATTGACAAGCTTCATGAACGCGTCGACGAACACCAGCGAAATGTCAAAGTTAATCGCCAGCATGCCGCCGAGCAGTCCGTAGAACCAGGAAGCCGAGCGGTATTCACCCAGCGCAAACTCGCTGGCGTCCACCAGCCGCACCTCGTGGCGCAGATCGTACATATTGTTCTTATCGTCGTCAACAAACACGACAAGGCCGTGCTCGGTCTTGAGCGCTTCGTTCGCCAAATCGATCAGCCGCTTGCTCTTGCCGCTTCCGCGCTTGCCCAGGACCACCTGAATCATGGCCATCCCTCCCTGAAACGAAGTATCGTATCGGCATTATACACCATTTTACGATCAATATCCAGCCCCAATTGCGCCGCGCGGATTGAGATTATCCGGCGGGTGGTGTATAATGCTGTCATTGGAGGGTTGTGCGCATGACGGGCGACGGACAACTGATGGAAAAGGCTCTGGAGACAGAAAAGATTTTTGACGGACACGTGGTGCACCTGGAACGCGCGAAGGTGGAGCTGCCCAGCGGGCGGACCTCGACCCGGGAAGTAGTGCGTCACATCGGCGCGGCGGCCGTGGTGGCGGTGGATGATTCGGGCCGCATCGCGATGGTGCGCCAGTGGCGTTATGCCCTGGGGCGCGCGCTGGATGAGATCCCGGCCGGTAAGCTGAATGATTTTGGCGCGGACAGGCTGGAGGCCGCGAAACGGGAACTCCGGGAGGAGACCGGCCTGACCGCGAAGCATTTCCGCCATCTGGCGGACATCTGCACCACGCCCGGCTTCTCCGACGAGGTGATCGGGCTGTACCTGGCCACCGGGCTCACGCAGGGCGAAAGCGAGCCGGACGAGGACGAGTTTTTAAACGTGTCCTTTGTGGACGCGAAGGCGCTGATCCAGAGCATCTATGCGGGAGAAATTGAGGATTCCAAGACGATCTGCGCAGTACTCCTGGCGCAGCCGATTCTGAAAGAGATGGGCATACTGTAAATGGCGACAAAACGGTTGGAAGGTGGCTGGACACTCTCCTGCGGCGTATGGCCGCCGTTTCTCATACCCGCGCTGACGGATGTGCGCGCGGCGCTTCGGGAGCAGGGCATTCTCAGGCGGGAACCGGTGGGGCTGGACGCGCTGCTTGAGCGGTGGGTCGAGGTGTGTTCGTGGACGTATGCGCTGGAATTTGACTGCCCGGGCGAGGAGGAGCGTGCTTCATTGCGCTTTGAAGCGCTGTACGGCAGCGGCGAAGTGCGGCTGAACGGGTGCGTGATTTCCAGCTTTAAGTCCGGCGAGTTGGCTGTTGACATCACCCGGGACGTGCAGCCGGAAAAGAACTGCCTCGAGGTGCTGTTTGCCCCGGAGCTGAACGGGCGCGGGCCTATCGGCATTCTGGGTCCGGTGTGGCTGCGGGAGACCAGTTATGTGGAACTGAAGCGTGTTAGCGCGTCGGCTTCGGACGGCGTCATTCACGTTGCTTCGGACCTCATCGCCCACACCGCCGGGCGGTTCCTGTTCAAGTATCAGGTGTCGCTGGATGACGAAATGGCCTTGACCAGCGAAGTGTACGAGCGGCTGCGCGCCGCCGGTGCGCATGTCGAACACGCGCTGAAGCTGAACGTGCCCGCCGCATGGGATGGTAAAAAATACTATACCGTGCGGCTGATGGTGGAGCGGTCCGGGGTCGCCTGCGACAGTGTGCTACTCAATGTGGCGCTCGGCGCGCCGGAACCGCGCCGCGTCGCGGTGGTTTCACCCGGACGCCTTCGCAGTCGCGATCTTGTGCGCGCGCTCCGCGCGCTGGGTGTCGAGGCGGTGTCTTCTCCGTCACCGACAGGTCGGGAGACTGCGCTGGTTCCCTTCGATCTCATCCCCGACGGGCTTCTGATCACGGACGGAATGGAGTGCCGGGCGGAATGCGATCTTCTGGCGATGCCGGACAGGCGTGCGCTGGAAAAGCTGGCGGGCGGCGAACGGTATTGGCCACCTGGTACGCCGGTTTGGCGCGCAACGGGGAGTTCTGTGCCCGAAAAAGAGGCTGCGGAGGCGCTCTACGGCGCCAACGCGCTGGGCGACGCGGGACGCTATGCCCGGCTGAGCCGCTTCCAACAGGCGGAAGCGATCCGGGCGCTGGCGCTGAACGCGCGCCGGGAGAACCGCGCGCTGACGGTCCGAGCGGCGGAGGATTCCTACGCCTTCGCAAGCGATGCACTGATCGAGTATTCCGGCCGGAGGCGTCCAGCCTATGAGGCGCTGCGACAGGCCTGGGACCTTTGCGCGGCGTTCGAACTGCCCGAAGCGCCGGCGGTCAGCCTCCCGCTGCGGGTCTGGCTGTTCGGGGGTGGCGCGGAGCGGCGACCCGTCACCGTGACCGCGTCTCTCTACCAGCTGGATGGGTCCTTGATCGCTTCCACCAGCTTTACCGCGATGCCTGGGGAGACCGCGCCGCTGGGTGAACTCAAAGCGACGCTGCCGGACGAGGGCATTATGATCGGCCGGACGGAACTGTCGGACGGCGGAAAAACGACCCGGATCGATCAGACGACCTGCCTATCCAGACCCGGTTCACCCAAGCGGGGCGCACTTTTGAATCCGCCGCGGGCGGAACTCCGCTTTGCGGGCGGAGAACTCGCATGCCAGGGTCAGACGGCGGCGCTGGGCGTGCTCGCGGGCGGTTTTTATGGCGCGCTGCTGCCTGGAGAAAAGATCGCGCTTCCGGGAGGAATTGCGCCGGATGACATCGAATCCCTGAACGGCCAAATACTATAACGAAAGCGGTTGAGCGAACATGGAGAAACTTCGGATCGCCATACTGGGCGCGGGGAACATCGCGCAGAACGCGCACCTGCCGGTCTACATGGAGCGGGACGACGTGGAGCTGGTCGCCATCGCGGACCTGAATCTCCCGCGCGCCCAGGGCGCGGCGGACAAATTCCACATCGCCCGGGCCTATGGCAGCGTGGAGGAGCTCCTGGAAAAAGAAAAGCCGGACGCGGTGGACATCTGTGTTTGGAACCGATCCCACGCGCCCTGCGCCATCGCGGCGGCGAAAAAAGGCGTGCATGTTCTCTGCGAGAAGCCGATGGGCTGGAGCCTGGAACACGCGCTCGAGATGAAGAAGGCAGTGGAACAATCGGGCGTGACCTT
Organism: uncultured Clostridia bacterium; assembly: GCA_937934775.1. GTDB lineage: Bacteria > Bacillota > Clostridia > Christensenellales > Aristaeellaceae > JAEZHK01. The sequence continues at coordinate 6,797 of CALGYL010000267.1, read as the reverse complement.
CATGATGGCGCTGCCCAACCGCTTCAAGCCCGAGTACCGCCTGGGCAGGCAGTTGGTGGACGAGGGCCGACTTGGCGAGGTGTATTATGGCAAGACCGCCATTGTCCGCCGCAGGGGGACGCCGCTGGGCTGGTTCACCGACACCGCGAAGTCGGGAGGCGGCCCGGTGATTGATATCGGCATCCATGCCATCGACCGCGCCTGGTTTTTGATGGGCTGTCCCGAACCCGTGCGCATCAGCGCCATGACTTCCAACCGCATTGGCGATTACAAGACGCAGGGCGTCGGCCGATGGGTCGCGCTGGACAGCGACGTGACCGCCTTTGACACCGAAGATTCCGCCGCGGGCGTGATCCACTTCGAGAACGGCGCATGCCTGTTGTTTGAGGTCAGTTGGGCGCTCAACGCCCCCAACCAGGATTATACCCAGATCTGCGGCTCCAAGGCGGGGCTGACGATGGACCCCTTCACGCTCTACGGAGAGGAAGCGGGCCATCTGTCGGATTCCCGCTTGACCACGCTGCCCGCCAACCCCTTCCAGGTGGAGATCGACCATTTCCTCCACTGCATCCGCACCAGCGAGGCGCCCAGCGCGTCCATTGAGCACGGCGTCACCATGCAGCGCATGCTGGAGGGCATCTATCAGTCGGCCGCGCAGGGCCGAGAGGTAAAAATCTGAGCACCAGAGGCCAAAGTATGACCTTTTATGACGAATCCCTCTTCGACCGTATGAAAGGCATCCGCACGGAGAGGCTGTACATCCGGAAGCTCACCATGCGGGACGCCGCCGACATGTATGAATATAGCCGGGATCCGCAGGTGGCGCGCCATGTTCTGTGGGACGCGCACCGCTCGGTCAACGAATCCCGCTCCTACATTCGTTACATGCTGCGCAAGTACCGGCTGGGCGAGCCGGTCAGCTGGGGCATTGAGCACGTGGAGAGCGGCAAGATGATCGGCACCATCGGCTTTATGTGGCATCAGCGGGAGAACAACTCCGTCGAGGTGGGTTATTCCCTGTCCCGCGCCTACTGGAACCAGGGGCTGATGACCGAGGCGCTCAAGGCCGTGCTTGATTTCGCCTTCGGCGAGATGCATCTGCACCGGGTTGAGGCCCAGCATGAGCTGGACAACCCGGCTTCCGGCGCGGTCATGCGCAAGGTGGGCATGCGCTACGAGGGAACGCTTCGCGGCAGGCTTTTCAATAAAGGCCGTTATGTGGATGTGGCGCTGTACGCGATGCTGCGGGAAGACTGGAAGGATTGACGGCTCCGACGCCCAGACCTTTGGGAACGTTTGGGCGGTGCGAAGGGGAAGCGGCATTCGGCCGCCGCGTTAAGAACGTGTGCGCTGGCCGCGGAGGCCCGTTTTTACGGAAACCTTGCGCGGCGTTTATGCGTCCAAAGAGGGACGCCCTGTACCAAGGGGCGTTTGCTTCGGCATACGCCGGTGGGTTTTTGAAATTGGGGAACATTTCTGAAGTAGAGGGGGAGTGGCCATGTCCTTTGTAAGCGGCATCTGGCAGCAATTGCTCTCGCTCTTCTCCAACCTGTTCGTAAGGCCCGACTGGCGAAACATTCTGGACATCGCAATCGTTTCGGTTCTGATCTATCAGTTGATTAGAGCGCTGGCCCATACCCGGGCCAATACGGTGCTTAAAGGCGTGTTCATCATCATCCTGATTACGGGGCTGGCGGAGCTGTTGCAGCTCAACGCGCTCAGCTGGCTGCTGCTTCAGATGCTCAACATCGGCGCGCTGCTGTTGGTCATCCTGTTTCAGCCGGAGATCCGTCGGGGCCTCGATCAACTGGGCCGCTCCCGCTGGCGGGCGATTCTGGGCTCGACCAAAGATGCGAAAGCGGCCGAAAAAGTGGTGCAGGAGATGACCACCGCGTTCATGAACCTCTCCAGGCGCCGTGTTGGCGCGCTGGTAGTGGTGGAGCGCAGCACCGGCCTTGGCGACGTGGTGGCTAGCGGCACAATACTGGACGCGGAAATCTCCCAGCCGCTTCTGGAAAACATCTTTGAACCCAATACGCCGCTACACGACGGCGCCGTTGTGATTTCCGGCCTTCGCGTCTCGGCGGGCGCCTGCATCCTGCAGCTGTCCGACGACAATTCCATCAGCCGCGAGCTGGGCACCCGGCACCGCGCGGCCATTGGCATTTCGGAGACGACCGACGCGGTGGTCTTTATCGTCTCAGAGGAGACCGGCATCATCTCGGTCGCCAGAAGCGGACGCTTAACGCGCCACCTGGACGCAAAATCACTGTCCGCCGTCCTGACGGAGCTTTTCGCGCCGACGGACGCATTGTCGCTGTCCTCAATCTTCAAGCGGAAGGAGGGCAGCCATGAGGGTGGATAAAGAAGGGGTCAGAAAGATTCTGCCGCACTTCTGGCATGCGATGACCCACAATTTCGCCTACAAGCTCCTCAGCATTCTGATTGCGTTGGGGCTTTGGAGCTATGTGCTCTATGCCAATCCCTCGATCACCCGGGAAAAGACGCTGTCCAGTGTGGACATCACCGTCAGCGGGCAGTCGGTCCTGTCCAGCCGGGGCCTGGCGTTGGCCACGGACATTGCCAGCGCCTTGTCGTCGGCCAGGGTGACGGTTCGGGTATCGCAGTCCGCTTATCCATTGGTGTCTACCGACAATGTGCATGTGGAGATGGACCTGTCCGTTCTGCGCAAGACCGGAAAACAAACCGTACGGCTGCGGGGAACCTCCACCTACGGCACGGTGACGCAGGTGTGGCCTGAGTCTATGGAAGTGGATGTGGAGAAGCTGGACCAGCGCTACGTTCCGGTCAATCCAAAGTTCACGGGGACCCAAGCCAATGGCTATTGGTACAACTTCAGCCGCGTCAACCCGTCCCAGATCACCATTACCGGACCCACCTCGTTGGTACAGCAGGTGTCTTTCGCGCAGGTGAACGTGGATGTGACCGGCCGCATCGCCGCCGGCAGCAGCGTGGAGCAGTTGCATTTGCTGGACGCCCATGGAGATCCCGTGGAAGCCGACTACGCGCTGTCTTCCTCTGCCAGTTCCGTTACCGTGACGGTCGACATCTATCCCACCAAACAGATTGAAGTGACGGCACCGACCGGCGAATCGGTGGAGGGCAGCGTGCGGCGCGGGTACACGCTGGAATCCATCGAAGTCAATCCCGGCACCGTGATGGTGGCCGCGGACCAGTCGCTTCTGGACACGCTGGATCATCTGTCCATCGAGCCCATTGACGTGTCCGGCGCCGACCGATCCTTTACGCAGATCGTGAACATCTCCATGCTCAAAGACATCAAGTATCTGTCCAGCGATCAGGTATCAGCCACCGTCAACATCGTGGAACAGGAGCTGACACGGCGCTATACCAACCTGGAAGCCTCGCTGACCGGTCTGGCAAACGGCCTGCACGCCAATTGGACCTCTCCCAGGCTGGAAGTGAAGCTGGTCGGGCCATACTCCCAGATGCAGTCGCTGTCCAAAAACGATCTGGTCATCTGGGCGGACCTAACCAATTATGGAATTGGCGTGTACGATGTGCCAATCCAGGTTTCGGTGGACAATTACCCGGATCTGAACATCACGGTGAATCCCGCCACAGTCCGCGTGACGCTGACCGAAATAACCGGATGACGAAGCCCCGGAGCGCGCCTGGGGATCTGAGCGTGATCGCCCCGGACTACGCCTGAAAACTGTCTCCCGCGGACCCGGCCCGCGCCGCAAGGCGCGCCGGGCGGAGCGCGGATAGGAAGGGAACCATATGCAGCAAGCCGATTTTTCCGATTCTTTTATCAAAGGCATGTTGGGCTGGATCCGATGGATCGCCAGTTCCATCGCCAACCTGTTTCAGTCAGGCTCCGGCCATTCGTCCGGGGATATGTCCATGGTTGCCTGGTTTGCCGACAACTGGATTAAAGTCCTGATCGGTCTGATCGTCGTGGGCGTATGGATCGACTGGATGGTCTGGATGGCTCGCTGGCGGCCATACTGGGTGTGGTTCCGCAAGCGCCGCATTCTGCTGGACAACGACGTGGACGGCATTGACGACGACGATCTGATGCTGCACTACAGCGATATGGCGCCCGCCCGGACCCGCCGCCGGAGGGATGACGGACCGGAACCGGACGAATATGACGACATCCGGCCCAGCGACTACGAACCGGACGATTACGATGAGGATGACGAGGAATACGCCGACGGCGACTACGAAGTCGGCGTGGAGGACGAGGACGACGATTTCGACGGTGAATACGAGGAGAAGACATCTCGCCGGAATGGCGACTCGGATGATTTTGACGCGCTCTACGACGATCGTTATGGAGACTATGGCAAAGCACATCGTTCCGGACGGCCGGCGGTGAATGAACAGGAGGAAGCTGACGAACCGGATGAACCGGAGGACGAGACGGCGGCCTCCGGGGAGATTGACCTTGAGGCGGTCGGCCACGGAGAGGAAACCCGCGTGGGCCGCGGCCGCTGGCCATCCCGCGTGCCGCAAAAGCGCCTTGGCCTGTTTGGCCGGTCCCGAAAAAAGACAAGCGACGACGAAGATCCATTCAGCGTCGAGGGCGATTTTTTTGACGACCTGGGCGAGGATCCAATGGACGATATCCCGCCCGCGCGCGTGAAATTGAGCGCGGATCACCGGGACGCGCAGGACACCTCCGTATACCAGCGGCCGAAAGTTCTGCCGGGCGATGAGCCTGGCGCGGTGCGCGGCGCGGACGAGGACGATGGCTGGCATAGCGGGTATACCCAGCGCAGCGCGGAACGGGGCAGGCGCAGGAGGCAGGACACGCGCGAATGAGGCATTTTGATCCATGGAAGGGCGGCCGCATCACGGCGGTTGTCGGGCATTACGGCAGCGGAAAGACCGAGATTGCGCTGGCGCTTGCCATTCGGGCGGCGGGCGAGGGCAGGCAGGTCAAGGTGGTGGATCTGGACATCGTCAACCCGTTTTTTCGAAGCGCGGAGCAGGAATCGGCGCTGACTGCGCATGGCGTCGGGATGATCGCGCCGCCCTATGCGCTGACCGGTGTGGATCTTCCGGTGTTGCCCGCGCAGGTACAGTCGGTCTTTGATGATCCGTCGCTGTACGCGGTGCTGGACGTGGGCGGCGAGGAAGCGGGCGCGTCGGCGTTGGGCCGGTACCGGCCCCATTTCGACAGGACGGGATGCCAGCTGTACTATGTGGTCAATGTATTCCGCCCTTTTTCCGAGGATGCGGACCAGATCATTCGCCAAATGGAACGCATTGGGCACCGAGCGCGGCTTGAGCCTGCGGGGCTGATCAACAATTCCAATCTGGGGCCCTGGACGAAACCGGAACAGCTGCTGGAAGGCCAGCGGGTGCTGGAACAGGTTTCTTTGCGCACGGGGGTTTCGGTTGTGGCGGTGGCGGGCGAGGAACGCGTGCTTTCGGCGATGGATGACATAGACGTTCCGGCCATCCGGCTGAACCTGATGCTGAAACCCGAGTGGATGGAATGACATGGACATGCTCGAAAAGATTCTGCTTTTGATTCTGCCCGCCGCGGCGATGGTCGCGGCGGCGCTGTTGCTGATCGGATTTCTGTACAGGTATTTTTCACTGTTCTGGGAGAAGACGCCTGAAACCGGGGCTTTACCCCCGCGGCAGAAGATGAAAAGCCCCCGGGACACCCTGCGGCGCATCGGCTGGCTTGCCGCCTGGTTGCTCGGTACGCGGCTTTTTTTGTATCTGGTCGCGCTGATCGGCTGCGCCGCAACCGGGCGGATGGACGCGTATCTGGCCAATCCGGGCGCTTTCTGGGTGCGTTGGGATGCCAACCACTATTTGGGTCTGGCGCAGAACTGGTATGTGAATACGGGCGACCCGAAGTTTCACATTGTATTCTACCCGTTGTATCCGCTGGCGGTGCGCATCGTCCAGCCCCTTTTTGGCGGCCAAACGGCATTGGCCGCGACGGTCCTGTCCAATCTGTTCCTGATGGTTGGCTGCTGGGCGCTCTATGAAATCGCGCGCATGCAATATCATGATCGCGGCGCGAGGAATGCAGTGCGGTTCCTGCTCCTGTTTCCGACCTCTCTGTACCTGTCCATCCCCTACAGCGAATCGATCTTTCTGATGCTGACGCTGCTCAGCGTGCTCGCCGCCAGGCGCGAAAAGCTTTGGCTGGCGGTCGCACTTGGGGCGCTGGCCAGCGCGTCCCGCATTCAGGGACTTTTAACCGCCATTCCGGTATTCTACGAGGCGCTTCGTATTGAAGCGAAAACCGGGCGGCCAAGGCCCGCGCGCGTTTCTCTGCGCGCTTTGCAGGTCTCCCTGATCGCGCTGGGCTTTGGGGCATACCTGCTGCTCAATTGGCAGGTAAGCGGAAATCCCTTCCAGTTCTTGATCTACCAGCGGGAGCACTGGAGCCAGTCCATGGGCAGCATCGGTCAGACGCTCCGCTACACCATCGAAAACGCGTTCGAGTACCAGGATTTCTCGGCAAGGCAGGGAATATGGATCCCGCAACTGGTTTCGATCGTCTTAGCGTTTGTGGCGCTGGGCGTGACCTGGCGCCGGGTTCATCCCGCGGATGGCGCATACGCGCTGGTCTACCTGTGGGTTTCGTTTTCACCGACCTGGCTTTTATCTGGTCCAAGGTATCTGATGGCCATGTACGCCCTCTATCCGGTGCTTGTGATCATCGGCAAGGGGCGCTGGCGGTCGGCCGCGGTGATGGCGCTTTCGATCGCGGGTACGGTCTACTGCGTATTGAACTACGCGGTGTTTGGAACCCTGCTGTGAAGGGTATATCCTAGAAA